>NZ_KV807501.1:0-1401 GCF_001812015.1 Streptococcus sp. HMSC073D05 | reverse complement strand
TATGTAAATTCATACTGGCAAGATAATTCTGATCTTCGTGTCCTTGGTCAACAGCCTCGCCATAAGCAATCCCATCATTTGACAGCGCAGTAGGTGTAAAGATTTTCCCATCTGGATAAGGGATAAAAATAGAATTTTTTAATAAATCTTCTGCCTTTCTTTCCTCGAATCCTATTTTCCTAGACACATTGGTACTACCGGAAGGAGATTTTTTTTGTGGTCCTACAAGAGTGCAGGCTGATAAGAGTATGATAATCCCAATGATGATAAAACTTAAAAATTTTTGTTTGACAAGATCTTTTTTCTTCATCAGCCTATACCTCCTGACTTATAATCTACCAAGCATATCCACGACCACCCGTAGCATAACTCATATCTTTAATAGAAACACGCTGATTCATACGAAAACCATTATATCTTCCATATCCTGGATCAACATATGTCACAGAATTTCCATAATCAAAGTAATCCGCAACAATACCATAATGATAAAGTGTTGTACCAATATTATGACCTGCTAAGTAGCAATCACCAGGGCTTTCCATGGTATTAACCATGACAGGGTTTCCATAGCTAATAGCATGAGTAATATGATCTTTTATTGTATTTATATCTGAATACTTATGCCAAACCCAGTTGAATTTATATCGACTTCCTTTCATGACGGTATTTAATGCATTTGATACATTATTCCCCGCGTTTGTCCCATTTGCGGTAGTACCCAGTAGTGTCGCCATTTGTTGTTGTGAACGTGGCCGTCCTAAAGACGTCACAATCATAGAGGCTGAAGCAGGTCCACAATAATAGTCATTAATTTGAGTTTGAAATTTTATAGGCAATTCTTTTTGTCGCGGTCTTGGAGCTCGTTCAGAATATTTTGGTGCCTCATTTGGCTGAGTATTTAAATCGACTCCTCCATCAATAATACCTGTATCTGATGCAATAGACTCGGTTTTTGTTGATGCGGCTACATTACCTGCTAATAAAATGCAACTTAGTACAGTTGTGAATGTACCTAATATTTTAGAACATTTGAACATTTTTCATTATCCTTTCTAAACTAGATCAAGTTGTTTCTTTTTAAAACCATAATATTTATTATATAGCTCAATGGAATCACTTTTCCTTTCTATAGCATTACTTCATTACCTATTTATCTACAATAAAAAGATAACGAACGATTTTAAAATTGAAATCTATTTTTTCTTTCTAGAATAATAATACACAAAATAAAAAAGCAAATGTCAAATTGTCTCTTATATACACATTTTATACTTAGACAAATGAACTCAAAATATTTTCCCCAATATTTAGTGGTTCAAACTATGTTATCAAAGCCTTCTGAACGGAAATCTCTTTATTCGATAATTGAAAATTATTGTATTTTATATTAAAAAAAAA
>NZ_KV807500.1:64791-67315 GCF_001812015.1 Streptococcus sp. HMSC073D05 | reverse complement strand
ATTTGTACAAGATATAGTTTTGAAGCATATTAAATTTTGTCGGACAATAACGAAGCGGTCCTACTAGTCATTAGGATCAAAAAACGCATAATATTAGGTTTTGAAGAACCTTGATACTATGCGTTTTATTGTGGGGAGATTTACTTTATTTTCTCCTGAAATTGAGTTTTTACCTAGTATCGTTTTACTTCCGATTAGAGATAACAAATTTATCAATGAATAGTAAGTGATATAATGCAAGTACAAATCCCCAGAAACTACCACGAAGAGAGAATTCTTGATGATTAAGAGGAAGCAAATCACGGTTTCCTATATAGATGCATGTCAAAATCACAAATAGAATCCAAAATAAATCAGTCCATTTATATTTTGAAAAAAGACAAGGTGTTTTATCCTTGTCTTTTTCGTTTTACGTTTTAGTACTGCTTTTGTTTCAATGTCAATAAATGTGTTCTTTTTGGAGTATTCTATATATTCGAGGTAACATTATCACGGTATAGATCAGGAGAGAAACACCTCCAAATATGAATATAAGACCTCCGTTTATGCCCTTTTGAAATAGATAAGTAAATACAATGGTACCTATCGGCATGATAGACGTATTTAGTGTGAACAAAGTACTCATTACTCTTCCTAAATAATTTGTTTCAATGCTACTTTGAAGATAGGTCATGACGACAATATTTAGAATAACAAGAGTGAATGCGATAATTCCCATAAATAAACCGCCAACGGAAGAAATAATCACTTGGGTGTTAGTAGTTGCAAATGTAATGCCCAAACCAACGATAGCGATGGTTAGAAGAAAAAGTGGAATGCGAATTCTATTAGAGAGAAGTGTATTATTTTCTTTTTTGTCTGGCAATAGTGACATAGAAACACTAGCTAATAACATTCCAACCGCAGACATAGTTTCTAGGATACCTACTGTTGCATTATCTAATAAGAGTTGTTCTTTGACTACAAATGGTACTCCAATGCTAATGGAAGTATAGAAAAAATTCAGTACAACACTAACAAGAATAATATATTTGACAATCTGATTTTCTTTTAAGAATTGGATAATTTCTTTGACCCCATGTTGATGCTTTTCATTCTGTTTAATCTTAGCTTCTTGTTCTTCGTGTTCATAGAAGAATTTCATGGTAAGTAAGACACCTAAAGAAAGGAGATTTGCAATAATTTCTATAAGAATAAAGCCTGAGAAGCCTAACCAATTATAAAGAATGACTCCAATAGCTGGGGAAAGCATGGTTGCGATAGCAATGGCAGTTTGTGTAACAGAGCTTAATCGTTGAATTTTTGTATCATTTACTAACTCGTGGATAGAGGCTGAATAACAAGTATCATTGATATTAACTGTAATAGAATGGAGTATGACAAACGGGATTACGAGGTATAAGATAGTAGATGAATTCGTTAAAAAATAAAAAGCATAAAACAGAAGAAAGATTATAAGCCTAAAGATAAAATTATAAATTAAGATCTTTTTATGACGGTATCGGTCTACTAAATTACCGATTGGAACCAAGAAAATCAAACTGACTAAAGGATAGATGATCATGTTGATTCCAAAACTCATTGCCGATTTTGTTTGGTCCAGTAACATTAATCCTAAAGCAAAATTAAAAGCTTTTCCACTTAAAGAACTAATAAAACTACTAATAAAGTCTTTGATGATTTGTCTATTAGACATTTTATCACTTATTAAATTCTTAATATTAATCCCCTCCATTCGTTTCAACATTGCTTCGGTTATCTAATCCTATTCAATCAACCTGTGTTGTAAGGTAATTGGAATATTAGATAAACCATAATTTTTGTTAATTAAGATTTTATCAATTTTACTAATAAAAGTATAATAAAAAATGTAAAAAAAATTGTATTTATGTTTACTAATTATATTTCTCTCTTGCTTTGATATTATCTAAATTGATAACTTCTTACGTACCTCTTCTAAAATAGGATATATTTTACAAGCGTTAAAGGATTTCAAAATGAAACAGATTGATTTATTTTGCTTTTTATAGGTTTTAAATTCACAATAGGTGCTAGTACTATTTATCATACCACTTGACACCGCTTTCAAACGGGAGTACAATAATATTGAGGAAAAGATGGCTTATCTCTTTTATTTAGGAGGTGGCAGATATGCAAATCTATTTTATTTATTCTATTTTCTTTCTATTATCACTTGTAGTTCTAGTTTATCTTATTAAGTTACTCATTGCTCATTTAAAAAGAAACTAAGTAACATTTTGCCCAAATAGTAGTTATTTGGGCTTTTTACTATACTTTAGCCTAGTGGATTAAATCTATAAAAGTAGTGTTTAGCATCTTCTTTGAGAGTGATTTTATTTAATGAAGGTTGTTTATAGTTGAAGGGGGAAAATAGATGGTTTCTAAAATTGATGTGGCTTGGGACTTGTTTCTGGAGGGAAAAACATCAGAAGTTAAAAAGTTGGTTGAACAAGATTTTTCTATTGATGCCTGTACAGATTTTAGCCTTTTAAATCTGATGGGG
>NZ_KV807500.1:0-64691 GCF_001812015.1 Streptococcus sp. HMSC073D05 | reverse complement strand
TACATCAATTAGCTATGATCTACAGAGATCAGGGTGATTTTCATAAGGCTTTAAAGCTCATTGAAGATGAAGAGAAGATAATTGAAGAGCATTTTCCCAATGATAATCTAAAGAAAGCTGTGAATAACTACGAACAAGGCTATTTGAGATTGAAATTAAACAATCTTGATGAAGCTCTTACATTCATGAATCTGTCACTGGAACAATCTTTAGAGACTGATGATGTGATTTCTCAGGCTTGTAGCTATAGAGGGTTAGGGGAAATTTATTTAGCCTTGGAAGATAAAGGATTAGCCAACACACATTTCAAACGAGCTATAGAACTTTTCGAAAGTGTTGGAGAGTTTGAAGGGATAAAGGAAATTGAGGAATTGATTAATCGATGATTTTGCATTTAGATTTTGTCATTAGTTTGCTTAAATAAAGTACATAATTGACATGATTAGCTCAAAAAATTTTTTTGTTACTAAAGTAATCGCTTCACTTATCTTAAAATAGTTTTTCTCCATTCAAACTAATGCAAAATAATATTCGTTTTTCAATTTCTCTAAGTGTTATCGCTTGCATTTTTACTTAAAAGGGATACAATGATAGTGAAAAAACAAATCCTTTAAAGTATGCGAGGTGCTGTATGATGATAAGCAAGTATATCAAGTATCTTCCTTGGATGATCCTAGGAACCCTCTCCTCCTATCTATTAGCAACTGATTATGCCCGCAATTCATTTGACTTGTTCTATCTGACCTTGAACTTTACGATTGTGTACATCGCTTTAATCGTCTTCTACGAAAAAGTTCTAAGAGACAAATGCAAAGAACTCTTCATACGAATCATGAGTAATCCTAAAAAAGATAAGCAAGGATAAGAGTTGAAAAGCCATCTGAGGATGGCTTTTTCTTATAGATTCTCTATTTTTCTTTGAAACATTGCAAAATCGGTCCCGAGAATGATTTCCTTGCTGATCTAGCTTTTTCAAGGGAGTTTTACCCTTAAATATGGTAAAATAGTAACGAAATATACTAGTAGATATCAAATAAAAAAGAGGTTAAGAATGACAATTGGGATTGATAAGATTGGTTTTGCGACGAGTTCTTATGTCTTGCGTTTAAAAGATTTGGCTGCTGCTCGTGATACTGATCCCGAAAAACTGAGCAAGGGTCTTCTCTTAAAAGAACAAAGTGTTGCACCGATCACAGAAGACATCGTCACATTGGCTGCTACTGCAGCAGATGATATTTTAACAGACGAAGATAAAGAAGCGATCGACATGGTGATTCTTGCGACAGAATCTGGAATTGACCAGAGTAAGGCTGCTGCTGTGTTTGTCCATGGCTTACTAGATATCCAGCCTTTCGCCCGCTCTTTTGAGATGAAAGAAGCCTGCTATGCTGCGACTGCTGCCTTGGATTATGCTAAACTCCATGTTGAAAAATTTCCACAGAGTAAGGTTTTGGTCATTGCCAGTGACATTGCTAAATACGGAATTGGAACTCCTGGAGAACCAACACAGGGGGCTGGAGCGGTTGCTATGCTGATCAGCCAAAATCCTCGTATTCTATCTTTTAACGATGATAATGTTGCCCAAACACGCGATGTCATGGATTTTTGGCGTCCAAATTATGCGACAACTCCCTTCGTGAATGGGATTTATTCAACGCAACAATATCTAGATTCTCTGAAAACAACTTGGGCGGAATACCAGAAACGGACTGGCCTTACCTTGACAGACTTTGCGGCCGTCTGCTTCCATTTACCTTATCCAAAATTAGCTCTCAAGGGCTTGAAAAAAATCTTGGATAAGTCATTATCAGAAGAGAAAAAAGATCAATTACAATACAACTTTGATCAATCGATTCTATACAGCCAACGCGTGGGAAATATCTACACTGGATCTCTTTTCCTAGGCTTGCTGTCACTACTGGAAAATGACCCCCAACTCAAAGCTGGGGACCGAATCGCCCTCTTTAGCTATGGAAGTGGAGCGGTTTCTGAGATCTTTAGTGCCAACCTTGTTCCTGGTTTTGAGCAACTCTTAGATCACAAACGCATGGGAAAACTGGACCAACGTATGGTTCTTAGTGTTGCTGACTACGAACGACTCTTTTATGAGGAAGTAGATCTAGATCCTAGTGGCAATCAAGTGTTTGAGCCTGCTACGCATCAAACTTTTGCTTTGACAGAGATCAAGGAACACCAACGCACTTACCAGAAAGTAGAAAAATAATGGCACGATTACCAGGTTTTGCAAAACTTTCTCCCACAGAACGCATAGAGGCCTTACTGAAGGAAGGCCTCTTAACTTGGGATGAAGCACAGATCTTAAAAGAACAAAAGGGACTTCCCCTTTCTATTGCAGATCAATTGACGGAAAATGTCTTGTCGACTTTTGACTTGCCCTTTAGCCTTGCTCCTTATTTCCTGATCAATGGTCGTGACTATGTCCTTCCCATGGTCACAGAAGAGCCTTCCGTGGTAGCAGCTGCCAGCTTTGCGGCCAAGCTCATTCAACATTCAGGCGGTTTCACCACCCAGGTGTACCAACGCCAAATGATCGGTGAGATTGCTCTGACGGATGTTGAAGACATGGAAGTTGCTAGCAAGCGTATCCTAGAAGACAAGAAAACCCTTCTTCAGCTCGCTAATGAAGCCTATCCTTCTATCGTTAAGCGTGGAGGTGGAGCGAGAGATCTTTGGGTCGAAAACAAGGGGGATTTTCTTATTGTCTACTTGGCCGTCGATCCCAAAGAAGCCATGGGAGCCAATATGCTCAACACCATGCTGGAAGCTCTGACCGATCGCATCCAGGAACTCTCTGGTGGTCAGGCCTTGATGGCAATTTTATCCAACTTGGCTACTCGCTCTTTAGTGAGTGCACGGTGTGCCATCGATTTTAAAGCACTGAGTCGAAATCCTGATGAAGCCATTGAGATTGCCCACCGGATGGAGCTAGCTAGCCAACTGGCTCAAGTGGATCCTTACCGTGCGGCTACTCATAACAAGGGAATTTTTAACGGGATTGATGCCCTAGTCCTTGCGACAGGCAATGACTGGCGGGCCATCGAAGCAGGAGCCCATGCCTATGCTGCACAAAGTGGTTCTTACAAGGGTTTGAGTCACTGGACAAGTCAGCCGGAAGAGAAAAAACTCTATGGAGAGATCACCCTACCAATGCCGGTTGCGACAAAAGGAGGCTCGATTGGCCTCAACCCAACGGTTCAAGTCAGCAACCGTTTGCTAGGAGAGCCTTCTGCTATTGAATTAGCAGGTATCATTGCGTCGCTCGGTTTGGCGCAGAATTTCGCGGCCCTCAAAGCCCTAGTCACCACAGGAATTCAAGCAGGACATATGAAACTCCAAGCACGCTCCCTAGCCCTTCTAGCAGGAGCAAAGGAAGAGGAAGTTCCCCGATTGGTCAGCCAACTCCTTGAAAACAAACCCTTTAACTTAGAGAAGGCACAAACACTCTTACAAGAATTGAGAAAATAAAAGAACTAAGACAAACTAATTCTTTAGTAAATTAGGTCAAGTGATTCTGCAAAGAAATAAAAATGAGTTCTAATTTTTTAAATGAATCGAGAATATACTGAAACTTTCCGCCGTGAGAAAAGTGCTAGAAACACTTTTGTTTCTGGCACTCGGAATTATTGAGACCTTAGGCTCAATAATTAGTCATGGAACTTCTTCGAAGTTCGCTGACGTCCGTCTTCACCTAAGGAAAGTTTCTAAGATGATTTTATCTTCACTTTGAGAACTAAGACCCACGTCTTAGTTCTTTTGTGTTTGAAAAATTTTTCTTATTGTTTTAAAAATGGCAACTCGGGATGTTTCTTGGTATAGAGCACCACTTCGATAAAGGTCCCTACTTGGACGGCAAAGAGTAGTCCGACGAGAAGATTAATCCGATGGTCTGTTTCATAAAACGGAGAGTTCCATAAGAAGTGATTGGCTACTGTCGAGAGAACACACCAGAGCCCAAAGATTTTTTCCTTTTTCTGAGTCACTTGGGACAACAAGAGGAAGACACCAACGGATACAACAGCTGTATAGAGGGCATGTGAAGCTAATCCACCAGAGATCCGGTTAATGGCCTCAGTAACCGCAGCTAATTGGCTGGTTTTGGTTTGGCGGGCAACGTACCCTAAATCCTCAATGATTTGAAAACCAAAGCCAGAGCCCAAGCCTGCAATTAGAATCGCTTTTAGATCTTTCTTGCCAACCATCAAGACAACCCAAAAGGCAACTAGAGCCTTAAAGAATTCCTCTGAAAACGGGGCCGTCAAAGCATCCGTCCACTTGTTAAAGACAGTGGCATCCTTGATCACATGGCTATTCATAATATCAATCAAGCTATTGCCTGAAAAGCTCAACCAGCCTGCTACGAAGGCTCCTCCAAACATGGCAATCCATAAGAGATAGGTTGGAACAGACAACTGCTTGGCCAATCGTTTTGAAAAGAGATAGAGCGGGATAATAATAGCAGCTAAAACAGACAAGTTTAAGACCAAGTCTCTGCCTGCAGACTGGCTAAATTCTTGTTGAGAAAGATGACCGAGTTCAAACTCCAAGCCAATTCCTGCCAACAGTAGAAAAAGATAGATCGAGGCTCTTTGAATTTTAGTCATCTTGTTTTCCTCCCTTTTGTTTCTTTGAGCGAATCAGGTAGATCACAATCGCTAGAAGGGTTGCCCCGAACAAGCCTGCTGCTAGAATGTAATCATAGTCAAAATCAACGAGATCAATCTTCTCTTCATAAGCAGCATCTTCTTCGTCATCTAGATCCTGCAGGGCACTTTTTCCGTGTTCATCTGCTACCTTTTGTTCTGCTTCTTTTCTGATTTCTTGCAAGCGTTCGAAGGTTTTCTCAGCTCTTGCCAAGCTTTCCTCTGTTGCCTTCTCACTCGCTTCTTCAGGCTGAGAAGCAAGGGCAATTTGTTCCTGATCACTCAGATCTTGTTCGACCATCCACTGAGACTCCAATCGTTCCATTTCAGTACGAATCGCCCCATCTTCGAATAAATCTGGATATTTGGCCACAAGGTCATTGATTCTTGAAATAGTCCAATACCAAGAGCGATCATTGTAATGATCCCCTAATTCTTGGTAGGCTTGATAGGTGTTGAGAATATTGCCATAGTAGGGTAGGTATGGAGCATTTCGTGGACTACCCATCGACAGCCACATGGTGCCTCCACCTGCACTCGCTGGGACATCGTCTTTCAGTTGGAAAATATGGGCCTCCATGACATTTGGATTGGAAATAGGGTATTTATAAACCTCATCAAACTCCCCTTTTTTCGGAATACCTTTTCCATCCAGCTCCATTTGATCCTGTGGTTTATATTTGGTTCCTTCCAAACGATTGCGTTGGAGATTCATGGCATCGCGGAGGGTTAATTTTCGATCGGTTGTATGAAGAAGGTCAAAGGACGCATCGTCATATTTAACAGGAGAGCTTGGGTCTAGCGATTTGATTCCCGACCAAACCCGAGAGCGATCTGCTTCTTGCAAAGGCGGATTATAGGATTGAGAAACGTGGAATTTTCCGTCCACTTCCTTATAGCTATTGGCTTCTTTGGCGACTTTTTCAAGATCTTTTGAGGCGATCGTGCGTTCGGTATCCGATAGATCGACATGCCCTAAGAAGAAAGTATTTGGAAAGACCGCAAACCGATCCTCTGGGAAGAGAATCGCTGCATATTGGTGACCAGATAGGATTTCCATATACCAGACGCCTTCTTTATCGGCAATGGTCACAATATTTCCTTCTGCAGCGCCTTTTTCTTCGACGATTTTAGCAATGAGTTCAACCCCTTCTCTTGCGGTTTTCACACTTGGGAGAACGATACTGGTCAAGCCTGATTCTGCGAGGCCATCCTTGACATAGGGATCCACCTTTTGGATCTTGTCATTTGCTGAAGCAGATACAGTGGCAGAAATGGAAACCCCATATTCATTGAATCCTGCTTCGTCAAAAATTCCTTGATCTGGGGTGACATCTGGGACCGCTGTATACTTATAGCTAATCTCTGGCAAAGGGTATTGAAAACCGTTGGCAGCATCCTCAAAGATGGCTCCTTTTTTATTGTAGACACGCTCTCTGACCACAAAATTTTTATTATGGTTGGGTTCTAAATCTTCGGTACGCCCTACCAAGGTCGAACCGTCGGCAGTCAGTTTCTTCCCGATGATGAACCCCGTACAAGCCTCAACAGGTTGAGCAATCAACAAAAGCGGAAGCAAGGCTGCTACAGCTGATCGAAAATAGTGCTTCTTCATCCTAAACTCCTTTTTAAAAATGTTTTTCCTTATTTAGTATACTCTTTTACAAGCCTATTTTGCAAGCGATTCCAGCAACCGTAAACGATTCGTAAACTATCAGAATTTTTGAGGAGAACACTTTTTCAAAAAAAAGAAAGAATTGGCTTATTTTGCCAATCCTAAACGAATAGGAACTAATTTTTAAGTAAAATAAGTTAAGTGATTCTTCAAAGAACTATAAAAGAGTTCTAATTTTCAAAATGAATAATAATATACGAAAACTTTCCGCCGTGAGAAAAGTGCCTGAAACGTTTTTGTTTCAGGCACTCGGGAGTTTTGAAACCTTAGGTTCAAAACTAAGTCATGGAACTTCCTGGATTGCTGAAATCATCCACTGGATAATTTCACCTAACCTCCGTACTCACCTAAGGAAAGTTTCTAAAATGATTTTTCTTCATTTTTTCTGTTGCTTCGCTTGCCACAACTTTCCATATAGGAGATAGTCGACTTCACGGAGCTCTTTCAGGTTCTGACAACCGAGCGCACATAGGAGCAATCTGAGATCTTCTTTCCAGCCTTGGACAAGGACGATCACTTCTTCAATGCTCTTAGTCTCTACCATCTCAAGAAAAACGCGGGATAGTCCTACGCCACGTGCTCCAAGGACCAAGGCCTTGACCATATCAAGAGGATGACGGATGCCACCACTTGCGAGGACCTCAACCTGATCCATCTGATCCTGTAACTGTAAGAGACACTGCGCAGTTGATTGTCCCCAATCATCCAGATAAGCGCGATTGCCACCACGACGATTCTCAATATAGGCAAAACTAGTGCCACCACGGCCAGAAATATCGACGGTTTTAATTCCAGCATCTAGCGCTGCCTGAACTGTTTTGGGATCCATACCAAAGCCAACTTCCTTCAGGACTACAGGCACTGGAAAGCCCTGCCCATAGCTCTTGAGATGGTCTTTCCAAGTGTGGAAAATCCGCTCCCCTTCGGGCATGAGCAACTCTTGCATCAGATTCACATGGACTTGAAGAAAGAGGGGGTGTAGCTCTTCCACTGTCCGCAAGCCCAAATCTGGCTCTTTATCGATGCCAATGTTGGTTGCTAAAAGAAGATGAGGATGGTCTTTTTTGACCGCATACGATTGATCGTTCGGATCCTTCAGTGCTGCGCTGTAAGAGCCAGTCACAAAGAGAATCCCACAGGCTTCGGCTACTGCTGCCAACTTTTGATTGATCTCTTTGGCCCGTTTACTCCCGCCTGTCATAGCATTGATATAAAAAGGGACCTCCCAATCACGCCCTGCGAAATGGGTTGTCAAATCAATCTCCGCTAGATCCACAAGGGGGAGGGATCGGTGAATCAGCTCGATCTCATCAAAGCTATTATAGGAGGAGCTTTGCTCCAAGGCATAGCGAATATGCTGGTCTTTTCGATTTTCGCTCACGAATCTCCCATCCTTTCTTGGTAAATGACTTCAATATTCTTTTCCTTCCAGCGGTCTATCAAGGTCTGAGTCTCAACTGGGTCAAAACTAAGGGCGATCCCACAGTCGCCTCCTCCAGCACCACTGGATTTGGCACAGGCAGAAAGGCCCTCTGTCGCTTCTTGTAGCTCTTTTAGAGCTGGGGTATAGATCAAAGGGTTCAAAGACTTTAGGTTCTGATCGGCGCGTTTGATACTGGTCTCAATTTCTTTTTGATTCCCTTCACGGAGGCCTTTTTCAAGATTCTTCACTGCGCTCTGGCTCTCCTGAAGAAAATCTTCCTTGATCGCTCCCTTAACCTGGCGGATCAAATCACTTGAAATGGCCGGTTCCTTGGTCCAACCAACCAGAAAATCATAAGCGATGGCTGGCTGGATCGAGCGGATCTGGTAGTCCCAATCCAGGTCTAAAACTTGTGAAAGGGGCTGAGAGGTCAATACTTCATGCAACCAAGCCCGATCAAAGGATTGGTAATAAATCAAGTCCTCGTAAGCAATACAAGCCAAATCGCCCATGGAACCATTGTCCCCTCTTTGCACCAAGACAACTGTTGCTAGTCGAAAGAGCAGATCTGGATTTAAGTCTAACTCATACAGAGCAGCCATGGCCTTGATCACGAGCAAGACCACACTTCCGCTGGAACCAATCCCATACTTTTTCCCCTCTTCGCCCAGTGTTCCTCTAAGGTGAAGATCAAAGGGTTTAGGGGTTATTCCCTGATCTTTCAGCCACTCTTCCATGAGCTGAATGGTCTCTTGAATCAAGGCGTAGTCCTTATTTGGGGTCAAATCCACCTGGTAACCAAAGAGATCTGAGGCTAGCTGGTAGGCTGTTGCTTCTTGGATGGTAGCTAACAGATAAATAGGAATAAACTGAATCACAGCTCCATAACCAGGTGTTAGCACCGCGTATTCTCCAGCTAGATAGAGCTTACCTCCAGTCTGTACCTGATACTTAGTCTTCATCTTGAGGGTCCTTTGTCTTAGATACGATGGTCCGATAGCGGGCATCAAATAAAGGTACCAGCTGATCCAAGTCTTCTTCTAAACAGAGGACTTTAACGTTTGGCCCTGCATCCATGGTAAAGTAACAAGCATGGCCTGCAGCGCGAAGCTCACGGACAAAGTCCATGGCTTTGTGGCTTTCTTCTGTCAAGTAGCTAAAGGCTGGAGTGGCTGTTCTAGTCGTCGCATGCATAGCAAGGGCATTGCGCTCTGTCAGCTGACCGACCTGTTCAAAATCATTGGCAGCTAGATAGCCCAGCATGTCCTTGTAATCTTGTCGAGACTCTTCGATCCATTCTTTGAAATTAGTCGAAGTCTCCATGCAGCGTTTCATCCCTTCCCGGCTGGAAACGGGCTTTTGCTTGTCATTGAGAACCAGCATGATCATCGCGAGTTTTAGGTCTGTTTTGACCTTATAAATTTCTCCACTTTCTTTGTCCCAGGCTGCTAAAGGGCCAAAGAAAGACCGCGAAGAAGAGCCCGAAGCAAACTTGGCTTTTTGAGCCAATTCCTCCTGGCTCAAGCCCAAATCATAATACTGATTGCAAGCCTTGACGAGAGCAGAGAGGCCGCTCGAGCTAGAGGACAAGCCTGCTGCGGTTGGCATGTTGTTGCTGGTATCCACCCGAACAAATCTCGCTTCATTTGTTGGCTTCAAGCTATCAATCACAGCTCCAATTTTGGCTTGCTCAGCTGGATGTTGGAATTTTCCATCGATATAAAACTCATGCGCAGTCGCATCTGCTGGCAAGGGAGACAGACGGGTCTCTGTATACATATTCTCTAAGGTTAACGAAATCGAACTGGTCGAAGGGACCATCTGTTTGGCATCTTCTTTTCCCCAGTATTTGATAATCGCGATATTGGCATAGGACTTAGCCTTTACAGGTTTTCGATCCATGTATGGTGCGCTCCTTCTTTTTCTAATGCATGGGCAATGGTTTCTGCTTCACGAGAATCCTTGACGAGGGCAATCACACAGCCTCCAAGACCGCCCCCACTCATTTTAGCCCCTAAGGCCCCATTTTCAAGGGCAACGGCGACCAGGTGATCTGCTTCTTTACAGCTGACACCAACGGCTCTCAAGTGGTCATGACAAGCTGTAAGAGCCTGCCCAAGGCCAATGAGATCTTTTTCTTTCAGAGCCGCTTCTACCTGCTGGGTCAACTGACCAATCTCATGGAAATGGGACAAAACTTCCTGCCCTTTAGCTTCAACCTTTTGAATCGCCTCACGGGTATTGCCGTGAATCCCCGTATCCGCAATCACCAAACTCGCTTTTATACCCAGCTCCAGCGGGTAAAAGCCGACATTCCGGATGAATTTAATGGCTTGATCGCTCAGACAAGTCTTGGCATCCAGACCGCTTGGATTCATATGGGCAATGGTTTCTGCTCGATTGACCAGGATTTCTAAGGTCTCATCGTCCAGCTCCTCTTGATAATAGTCAAAAACTGCACGAATAGCTGCGATACTGACCGCCGCAGAGGACCCCATCCCCCGTTTTTCCGGTACCATAGACTGAATCCGACAGCGAATCCGGGCCTCACGAATCCCGAGGTGCTCAAGAGACGCAAAAACCGCCATGGACAATGTGTCATCTTCAAACAAAATCCATGGACTGTCTGCCGGGATGATCTGGCAGATCACTTCGATATGATGGAGTGGCAGGGCAATAGCCGGATAACCATAAACCACCGCATGCTCTCCAATTAAGATAATTTTACTATGCGCCTTTCCGACGCCTATCTCTTTATGCATATTCATCTCGCTCTACTAAGGTCATTACTATTTTAATATAAATCAGCCAAAAAAGCGATGCTTTTGAAGGAAATCCAACCTAAGACGGAGTCCAAAAATGAATCACCCAGAAGAGCTCCTTCTTATGGACAGACAAGAAAAGGCCGGGATCCGTCATCCCAGCCATCCATTTCTATTTTTCACATTCTTGTTTGATCAAGTCCATCAAAGAGTTGCGGTCTAAGATCCATTGGGCCCGTTCGTCCTTCTCATAGGTCCGGTTAGACAAAAAGATCACAGCTTCCTGCCTCTTTCGATTGTACATGATGAAGGTTCCAGTATAGCCCGTATGATCCAACCAGTCACCCTCTAGATTCCATCCGAGAGCGCGGGTCTTGCCCTCTTCACGCGCAAAATTCTGAGACAAGTCACGCGCAAAATCATCCTTCAGATAATGCTCTAAGAAGCGCTCTAGATCAGCAACAGTTGAAAAAAGTCCAGCACTTCCCGCATGACAGCCCAATACTCTCGCTTTGGGATCATGAACACTTCCAGAAGCAAGGCCACGGACCGTTGGCACCGCCTTTTCGACCGGTCCAAACCGTGTTTCCGCCATCTGCCAGGGTGCAAAAATCAATTCTTCAAACAAGTCATCCAAGGACTGACCGAATGCTTCTTCTAACCAAAAACCTAGCAAAAGAAAATTGACATCGGTGTAATGAAAACTCTTATCCTCTTTTAACTGCAAATTTTCAAGAGCTGCTTTCAATTGTCTCGCATCCAATTGATCCCGATTGGGAATATAGGGATCGAGCCCAGAAGTATGGGTCAACAGTTCCCGGATGGTCGTCTTTTCATGAGCAAAACGTGGGTAGACCTCTTTAAAAGGGCGATCGAGCGCAAGCTCCCCTTTTGTATACAAAAAGGCACAAATGGTAGCGACTCCAACAACCTTGCTGACACTGGCCAAATCATAGACCAGATCAGCCTCTACTGGCTCTCCTTTTTCAGGATCTGCTAGTCCCAGATAGTGCTCACTCCACTGACCATTTCGGTAAAGCGCAAGAGAGGCACCTGGATAGATGCCTTCTTGGATTTGTTCGGTAATTTTTTCGATGATTGCATTCACGCTCATCACTCCATTCTTATTCTTCATAAGAAATATGGACCTGATCTTGATTGGCTTCAAACCAGAGTTCAATCTGACTTGGATCTTTGGCAATCAAGAAAGTTCCCTTACGGTGCACAAAATCGACAGTTTCTCCCAAGCGTTCTTTCACGACTTCCACATCAAAAGATGCCAATTCGACCTTGATCATGCTCAAATCCCAAGTCACCTTGTTCTCCACTTGGAGATCTTCTCCTTGAGCTTCCTGCAAATGGATAAAGTGGGCCAAAGCTGGCAAGTTGCTATAGAACTTCTCAGCCTCAGCAAAATCGGCCACATTGACCTCAAGAAAGTCCACATCAAAGCTGGTCAAACCTTTGAAATCTTCTGGCACGTCAACAAGAGGCGCTTTCTCCAACGGTTCTAGGCTTTCAAGATTTTCTTCAGCATGCACGAAAATGGTATCTCCTTGAGGAGACACAACTTCAAAGGCGCGACCATTAGCTCCTTGGTAAAGGGCGCTTGTTTCTGGCTGGCGGGCCAACAAATAATCAATTTCTTGAGCTTGTGCCACTTTCACCACGATGCGACCCAATTTCTTTGGACCTTCGACCTTACGCGAACGCATACTCGGTGACTCTTCTAAGACAATTTTCTCTACTTTTGAGGCATCTCCTAAAGATAGGAGAGCTCCTTCTTCCACTAATACTTTCATTCCCAATGTCTCTTCATAAAAGCGTTGATTGACATTTCGGTTATTCACTTTCAAGACTGGGATCACTCTTACGATCTGATTTGCTGTCATACTTTCCTCCAAGCACTTTTTATTGTAAAAGATTTTCTGGCTTTTTACAAGAAATCTTGTGCAAAAAAGACAGATTTTTCAAAAATAAAAATCTGTCTTTCTTTTTTTAGTATACTGTTCGTGTATGGACCCGCCCGTTTGGAGCTTCAAATTCGTATTCTAAGTAATCCTGATAGGTCCCTGGTGCAATCACTCCACGCACATCTAATACAGCCGTTCCTGCCTGTCCCACAATGGAATCTGCTAACAGGCAGCAATTAGTAGACAGAACAAAGTAAGATTTAAAACGCGAAGAAGTAAATTTATATAGCTCAGCCCCTAAATCATATTTCAATTTGTAAGCGTAGGTCGGCTGACCGTCTTCCAGTAACCTCCTAGGTGGATCCCAAGGTTCTAACAACTGATCAATTTCAGCTAGACGCTTCTCTACTGCCTGATTCTCTTCTTCGGTAAGGGATAGGCTGTAGCCAAACAGCGTCTTTTGACTCTCTTTTTTACATAGTTCGATGTATGGTTCCTTATCCACTTTAAACAGTACGCCATCCCCAATCGTCCCAAATAGACGCTCTGAAAAGGGATCGTAACTTCCGTAAGAAATGACCTTCCCCTGATAACAAATATCTACATGCCCAATCGCTCCAAATAAGTTGCTGTCAGAAGTATGAACCAAAATTTCTAATTCCCTTGCCTCTTCTTCTTTTTTCACCAATCGATAAGGGCCTGTGTGTCCCGCCGAGCTCCCTTTTTGAAGAAACTGGTTAAACCGTTTTAACTCCTTAGCAGGGATAAAGGCTGCAAAGATAACCGGTAGGCTAATACGAAAGCGACGTTTTAACTCTTGGCCTTGTTGGTCTTTGTCAAATAAAATACCATCTCGAATATTAGAAATCCCCAACAAGACCAGATAAGCCCCCAAGAGGATAAATTGGAAGTGCCCATCTGAACCAGGTTCCAAGACAGTTGCTAGACCAAGCCCACCGTTTAAAAGCGCATCCCATAAATAGAGCCAGCCTCCTTTTACCCGATTGGCCTTATAAAGCCAAAATGTGATCCCATAGACAATGGCACTCCCCAACTGATATGCCCCTAAACAAATCACAACTAAGTTTACGGGCAGACTACTCAGTCGATTCAACCAGATCAACGCAAGTGAAAGAAAAATAAACCAAATAGAGTGGCTATAGGAAATAGACTTGCTACGTAACAAAAAGCGAAGAAGAAAGCTTCCTAGTCCATCAACTAAAAAGTAAATGGCTAATAGATCCAAGGAAAATTTGGTGAAACCAACGCCGTTTCGAAAAATGAGAATCCCAAAAATGACGGCAAGAACCCCAAACAATAAGGTCCGTCTTCTTGCAACTTGTTCAAAAGATATTTTTTTCAATATTCCTTCTCCTTATAGACGAAAGGTCTTTAGACAAATACTATTTTATCAAGTATAATATAAGAAGTAAAGAAAAAAGAAACTGATAAAAGGAGCAGTCTATGAAATACAATCAATATAGCTATCTATCTGTTGACCAAAAAGACATTCTTAAGGAACTAAAAGAAATTGGGTTTGACCTTCCCACCCACCTCCCAGAAAAAGAACTGTTTGAATGGTTTGTCCGCAAGGTTTACTTCACCTATAAAGATACAGATTATCCCCTCTCTAACCTAGTGGTGGATTCTAAAACAGACTTTTTAACGTATATCCAATCTGACTGCGAATGGTCTCCGAACATTTTTTACACAGTAGCCCTCCAATTACTCGGTTTCCGCTATTTTATTGATTTTGAAGATACGGATAGCTTCTTGAAAGAAGTCCAATTTCCGATTGAGTATGGAAACTTGGTAGAAAACCTCTATCACCTTCTCAATACTCGAACAGTAAAAGGAAATTTACTCATCGATCAGTTGGTCAGCGATGGCTTGATTCCTGAAGATAACCAGTATCACTATTTTAACGGCAAGAGCCTCGCAACCTTTACGAGCCATGATGCCATCCGCGAGGTCGTCTATGTGGAAAGTCGGGTCGATACCGACAAAGATGGTCTGCCAGACTTGGTCAAGGTCAGCATTATCCGTCCTCGCTATGAAGGCAAGATTCCAGCTGTTATGACCGCAAGTCCTTATCACCAAGGGACCAACGATAAGGCCAGCGACAAGGCCCTCTACAATATGAATGTCGACCTCGAGGTCAAAGAACCTCATACCATTCAAGTAGAAGTACCTCAATTAGAATTGGTGGATCCTGTCGGTTCAGCTGAGCTAGTCGATGAAGCTGAAGAAACTCTCACCCATATCAATTCCAGCTATACCCTCAACGACTACCTCCTTCCACGCGGCTACGCTAATCTCTACGTATCTGGAGTGGGGACAAAAGATTCGCAAGGCTTGATGACCAATGGAAATTACCAACAAATCGAAGCCTACAAGAACGTTATCGACTGGCTCAATGGCCGTTGCCGGGCCTTTACAGATCACACACGCAAACGCCAAGTCAAAGCTGATTGGTCTAATGGAAAGGTCGCAACCACCGGGATCTCTTACCTTGGAACCATGTCTAACGGCCTTGCGACCACAGGTGTGGACGGTCTTGAAGTCATCATTGCAGAGGCTGGGATCTCTTCTTGGTACAACTACTACCGCGAAAACGGCCTCGTGACAAGTCCTGGTGGCTATCCAGGTGAAGATTTCGATTCCCTTGCCGAATTGACCTACTCGCGCAACCTTCTAGGTGGAGACTATTTGCACCATAATGCAGCCCACCAAGCCGATCTAGACATCGTGAAAAAAGAGCTGGACCGCGCTTCTGGAGACTACAATCAATTCTGGCACGACCGCAATTATCTCTTACATGCTGATCAGGTGAAGGCTGAGGTGGTCTTCACTCATGGTTCGCAAGACTGGAACGTGAAACCTCTTCACGTCTTTAATATGTTCCAGGCTCTTCCAACAAGCATCAAGAAACACCTCTTCTATCACAATGGTGCCCATGTCTATCTCAACAACTGGCAATCCATTGACTTCCGCGAAAGCATGAACGCCCTCCTCTCTAAAAAATTGCTGGGCTACGATTCAAGCTATGAATTGCCTACTGTCATCTGGCAGGACAATACAGGAGAACAAAGTTGGACTTCCTTGGATGATTTTGGCAACCAAACAAATCAGCGGACCTTCTCCCTGGGAGACGACGAAAAAGTCATCCAAAACCGCTACGAGACAAAAGATTACGAGCGCTATGGCAAGGCTTATCCGACCTTCTTAACGGACCTCTACCAGGATAAGGCGCAACAGGTGACCATTGATCTTCCAATCGAAGAAGACCTACACCTCAATGGGAAAGCTCGCCTTCACCTGCGACTTTACTCCAGCACCAATAAAGGCCTGCTTTCAGCCCAACTCTTAGAGCTTGGAAGCAAGAAATACCTCCAACCCTATCCTGCTGTCTTGTCGGTCCGTACGCTGGATAACGGTCGCTACCATATGCTAGACAATTTGACTGAGTTGCCTTTCAAAGAAGCTGGCCAACGAGTCATTTCTAAAGGTTATCTCAACCTCCAAAATCGTCATGACCTCTTAGAGGTTGAGGCTGTGACGCCAGGCGAGTGGATGGAATTTGACTTTGATCTTCAACCAACCATCTACAAGCTCGAAAAAGGAGCGACCCTTCGCCTGGTCCTTTACACAACGGACTTTGAAATCACTGTGCGCGATCAAACCGATTACCAACTGACCATTGATTTAGCACAATCCAGCCTCCATCTTCCTGAAATGACAGAGACCCGCTAATCGTGGTCTCAAGGCTTGCCCTTACTCGGCTTCATTTGACAGCTTAGCCTACTTATGTTACTATCTAATAGAGTATTTCATAGAAAAAGATATTAGAGGAAGTTATGGCGATTGAAAAAACTGTCAGCGAAATTGCTGAAATTTTAGGAGTCAGCCGCCAGGCGGTCAATAACCGTGTCAAAGCGCTGGCTCCAGAAGATACACAAAAGAACGAAAAAGGGGTTACCGTTGTAACCCGTAGTGGCTTGATCAAGCTCGAAGAAATCTACAAAAAAACTATTTTTGAAGATGAGCCCGTCAGCGATGATGTGAAACAACGCGAATTGATGGAAATTTTGGTGGATGAAAAAAATGCTGAAATCGTCCGTCTCTACGAGCAACTCAAAGCCAAAGACGAGCAACTCGCTAAGAAAGATGAACAGTTGCGCGTGAAAGACGTTCAAATTGCTGAAAAAGACAAGCAATTGGACCAACAACAACAATTGACTTTACAAGCAATGAACGACCGCGATACCTTGAAACTTGAACTCGAACAAGCCAACGAAAAAGTTCAAGAGCAAGAAAGCAAAGGTTTCTGGGCACGCGTTTTCCGTCGATAATCCGGGGCTGGATCCTACCAGTCCCTTTTCTTTTCTACCACAGGAGATTTCCCATGAAAGCATTAGAAGATTATATCGCCTTTGACCTCGAATTTAACCAATACGAAGGCGCCTATCAGATCATCCAGGTGTCTGCCGTACGTTTTACGAACGGTAAAGAAGTCAATCACTACGACTCCTACGTTTACACCGATAAGCCCCTAAAAAGCTTTATTAACGGCCTGACTGGCATTACCCAGGACAAGATCCAAAATGCCCCTCAACTCGAGCAGGTCCTCAGCGAATTCAAGGCCTTTGTAGGAGACCGGCCCTTAATCGGATACAATGCCAAAAAGAGCGACCTTCCCATCCTGCTTGAAAATGGGCTGGATCTAGAAGACCAGTACGCCGTCGATGTCTTTGACGAGGCTTTCGAACGTCGTCCATCTGACCTCCACGGCATTAAAAATCTCCAACTCCACACCGTTGCAGAATTTTTGAGAGTCGCAGGAAAATCACACGATAGCTTAGAGGATGCCCGCATGACAGCCCTTGTCTACGAACAATTCCTCGAATTTGATCAAGGCCGCACCCTCCTTGAAGAGCAAGAGAACTTCTCCACCAACCCCTTCGGAGGCTTGGACTTATCCGGATTTTTTGATGAATAAAAAGAGAGAGGGGGACAGAAATCGGTAATTCGTTAGAATTCGATTTCTTTGTCCCGCCTCCGCACAGTTGAGTAGGGCTGTAAAAGCTGATGAAATCAGCGTAGTAGAGCCCACTCAACCACTGCGTCTTGCTCGACAATCCAAAAACAATTAAGAGGCTAGGACTTTTGTCCCAGCCTCTTTTGAGTTAATGAAAACTTCCTTAGCTTAAAATGGTAATTTCCCTGCGAAAGCACCGAGTTTTTTCTTGGTTGCCGCATCAATTTCTTCAATGGCAGCATTGATGGCTTGAACCGTCATATCAGAAAGAGTTTCTGTATCTTCTGGGTCGACCACTGCGGCGTTGAAATCGATGGAAACAACCTTCTTATCACCTGTAAGAGTTGCAACAACCAAGTCTTGAGCAGATTTCCCTACAAATTGAGTTGCGGCTAATTCTGCTTGGCTTTGCTCCATTTGCTTTTGCAATTTTTGAGCTTGCTTCATCATATTTTGCATATTCATCATAGCAATTACATTCCTTCCAACTTCTGAAATTTACAGTTCATTATACCATTTTTTAGACGCTTGGAAAAGCTTTGGTGAGGGAACTCTGACATCATGCCTGCTGTTTCAGGCAATTTCATGAAGAGAGAAAAGAGTTTTGAAATCTGTGGGCCTCATCTTCCTTTAAAAGCCAGAATGTCCTTTCAAATACTCCTCTTCTTCCTTGGTCGAAGGCCGTCCTAAGATGGCATTCCGATGTGGATAACGCCCAAATTGTTGAAGAATGTCCATGTGCATCTTCTCATACTTCAAACGCTTTTCTAAGCCCGGTTGATCAAATAGGCGCAGGGCTTCTTCATGAATGACTAAGGACTCAGAATGCATAAAAGGCATGTAGAAAAATCCTCTTTGTACAACTGGTAGATCCAAGGCTTGCTCTAAGCCTTCTTGGGCCAAGACCAAGGCCAGGGAATCTGTCGCAAAAGCTTGGGCAGTCCCTCGAAAAATATTGCGAGGAATTTGGTCCAAGAGCAAAATCTCTGCTAAACGCCCTTCTGCCGTAGCCCGCCAGTGAAACAATTCCCCACGACTGGCCTTCCAATAAAGTTCCTCAAAGCGCTCCCGCATTTCTTGATCCAGTGCTTCTGATTTTTTGAACCAATCCTCTGGCTTCAACTCTTCGAACCAGAACCTTATCACTTCCTTCATTGCTTAACCTGCCATAATTTTTTCTTTTGTTTTTTCATCCAATGCATCATTCATCCGGCCGTACTTATATCCAGCCAAATCCAAGGCTACATAGGTAAATCCGATTTTTTTCATGTAGTCATTGATCTTGTCATGCAGTTGGATGGCTTTAAGCAGATGGTCTTCTTCCACTTCGATGCGCGCCAAGTCTCCATGCACACGCACACGGACTTGCTCAAAGCCAAGTCCTACAAGGAACTCTTCCCCTTCAAAAACCCGTTGTACATTTTCTGAAGTGATTTTCACTCCGTATGGGAAGCGTGAGGCAACGCTACAAGATGGCACCTTATTCCAATTGGAGACCCCTCTTTCCTTGGCCAATTGACGAATTTCTGTCTTATAGAGGCCGGCTTCTTGCAAGACACTGCGGACACCCGCTTCGTCCCTAGCCTTGATACCAGGGCGAAAATCGTCGATATCATCCATAATATTGCCGTCTACCAATTGCTTAAAGCCCAGTTCTGTAACTGAATCCTTAATAGTTTGGTACATCAATTGTTTGGTGTAATACCAAATATTGGGCGTATTGGCAGCAATCCGTGGATCACTCAATTCTCTCATTTCCAGTCCAAGCACAGGTGCTCCTAGCTGATCGGCCAAGTCGAGCGCTAGATCGAATTCTTCATTTGAAAACATCTCAGAGTTCACGACGGCCGCAATAACATTGTCAGGTCCCAAGGTATCCAAGGCCACCTTCAAGAGATAAGAGCTGTCAATCCCACCTGAATAGGTAACGGCTACCTTTCCGATTTTTCGTAAAATATCTTGTAATTTTTCTTCTTTTTCTTTTCTGATTTGTGCTTCTGTTGCCATCTTAGAATAGCTCCCTTCCGATAAATTCTTCAATCCGTTCATTATCCAAAATCACGATCTTTTGCTGTCGAATATCCAAAACACCTTCTCGTTTTAATTCATTGAGAATGCGATTGACACTGTTTCGCGTCGAAATCCCACAAAAACCGGCAATATCTTCATTGGTAATGTTGAAATCAATCAAGACGCCGTCTTCTTGCTCCACACCAAACAAACTGCTTAGTTTTTGCAAATGAAAACAAACCGCCCCTTTTTTACCATTCATCATCATATACTGCTGAGACTCCATACTTTCAGACAGTTTATTACGATAATAGTCCCTCACATAGTCCTGCAGCTCTTTATGCTCTTTGACAAAATTCCAAAACTTGACCCGAGGAATACGATAAAAACTTGCTTCTTCTGTCTCCACTCGCACATTGAAAGGTGAGTCTGTATAGTTGGACACCTCATCACGAATCAAAGAGACAATGTCAATGGCTTTTAGATAGGAAAAGTTAAACTCACGCCCATCACGCATGATGACACTTGTCTTGACCACACCTTCTTTCAAGATGTAGATGTAATCCTCTTTGATCCCACGATAGGAGAGGTAACTATGGTATTTTTTCTTGACGATCGGCGTTCGCCTCTCTTCCAAAAATTTCACTAAAAATTCTGAATTCACGACGGTTTTTCCTCCCCATCTGCTCTTTCTTGAAATCACACTAATGATACACCTGTTCTTGTTTTTTTATGTCATCATTTGTTGACAACAAATGGCACACACCTCTTTTAAAAAAGAATTATACTATAAGTATCAGTATTAATAAAGGAGATCGCAAATAATGGTAGAAATTAAATTACCGTACGACAAAAAGACGATTGTTGCAAAGATTCCAGATGAAAACTTTGCTGGTTTGTTAGAGTCAAAAGCGGAAAACTTCCATAACCCACTGTCTGAAGAAGAAACTGTTGAACGTTCAATGGATAACCCTATCGGCAGCCCTACTTTGGAAGAACTTGCTAAAGGCAAAAAAGACATCGTGTTGATCAGTTCTGACCACACTCGTCCCGTTCCTTCTCACATCATCACTCCAATCATTTTGCGTCGTATTCGCTCAGTTAACCCTGATGCACGCGTGCGTATCTTGGTTGCTACTGGTTTCCACCGTCCTTCAACTCGTGAAGAATTGATCAACAAATACGGCCAAGAAATCGTTGACAATGAAGAAATCGTTATGCACATTTCAACAAACGACGACGACATGGTTAAAATCGGTCAACTTCCTTCAGGTGGTGATTGTATCATCAACAAAATCGCTGCTGAAGCTGACTTGTTGATAGCAGAAGGATTCATCGAATCTCACTTCTTCGCTGGATTCTCAGGTGGACGTAAATCAGTCCTTCCAGGTATCGCATCATACAAAACTATCATGGCGAACCACTCAGGTGACTTCATCAATTCTGATAAGGCACGTACTGGTAACCTTGACCACAACCCAATCCACGAAGATATGCTTTACGCTGCTCGTACTGCAAACTTGGCCTTCATCGTCAACGTTGTATTGGACGGCGAAAAACACATCATCGGATCTTTCGCTGGGGACATGGTTGAAGCCCACAAAGTTGGTTGTGACTTCGTTGCAGACTTGGCACATGTGTCTAAGATCGAAAGCGACATCACAATTTCAACAAACGGTGGTTTCCCACTTGACCAAAATATCTACCAAGCTGTTAAAGGGATGACTGCAGCCGAAGCTTCTAACAAAGAAGGCGGAACAATCATCATGGTGGCTGGATGTGCAGATGGTCACGGTGGAGAAGGTTTCTATCGCAACCTTGCTGACGTAGAAGATCCAAAAGAATTCTTGGAACAAGCCATCAATACACCTCGTTTAGAGACTGTCCCAGACCAATGGACTTCTCAAATCTTGGCACGTATTTTGGTACACCACCATGTTATCTTTGTATCTGACCTTGTAGATCCTGAATTGATCACAGGTATGCATATGGAACTTGCAACTTCATTTGACGAAGCGCTTGAAAAAGCCTTTGCTCGTGAAGGAAAAGATGCTAAAGTAGCAGTTATCCGCGACGGACTTTCTGTCGTTGTTGAATAGAATCAAACATGGATTTTCAACCCAATCTAGAACAGACACTCCGTTCTTTGCAAGCAGGCCATCTCTCAGTTGAGGATGCGCTGGAGCAAATCAACGGGGTTAAAGAACTAGGGTATGCAGCAATTGATACTGACCGGCAACGTCGCAACGGCTTCCCTGAAGTCGTATACGGCGAAGGAAAGACAGTTGAGCAAATGGAAGGAATCCTGCAATTTCTTTCACAAAAAGAATTGCCGATCCTCACAACAAGAGTCTCTCTCCAAAAGGGAGAGGCTCTTTCTCAGCGCTTTCCGACTGGCCACTATTATCCAGAAGCCCGCTGCTTCGTTCTCAACTCTAAAAAGGAAGAAGCCGATCCTGAACACTACATTGCGGTCGTCACAGCAGGGACAAGTGATGTTCCTGTTGCAGAAGAAGCTGCAGTCACTGCAGAAACCTTTGGCCATTCGGTTCGCCGAATCTATGATGTGGGAGTCGCCGGCATCCATCGCCTCTTCAATCGCTTAGAAGAGATCCAAAAAGCCAGTGTGATCATCGTGATTGCCGGTATGGAAGGAGCTCTTGTCAGTGTCGTAGGAGGCCTTGTGGATGTCCCCGTTATTGCCGTTCCGACCAGCATTGGATACGGAAGCAACCTTCAAGGGCTAACAACCTTGATGAGTATGTTGACCTCTTGCGCTTCTGGTGTAACGGTCGTCAACATTGATAACGGATTTGGTGCAGCTTATTCAGCATGTATGATCAATCGACTCAACCACAATCGAAAGGAAAACTGATGACCAGTCTATTTTTAGAACCTTTTTCTGGAATAAGTGGCGATATGCTCAATGGTCTTCTTGTGGACCTTGGGGCAGATGTCGACCTTCTTCACACAAAACTCGAGAAACTGGGAGTGGATGGTTTCCACCTCCACGTTCATCGCGTCGCAAAAAGCGCAATTTGGGGAACTGATTTCGATGTTCACCTTCACCACGGGGAGAAAGATACGGGGATTGAAGGTGATTTTGATCACGATCACGATCACGATCACGATCACGAACATCATCACGATCACGAACACCATCACGATCATGAACATCATCATGATCATGAACATCATCATGATAACGAACATCATCATGATCACGAACATCATCATGATCACGAACACCATCATGATCACGAACATCATCACGATCATGAACACCATCATCACCATTCCCACGCGGATGCTCGCAGTTATGCGGATATCCACGATTTGATTGCCGCTTCACAGTTGAGTCCTTTTGTGAAAGAAAAAAGTCTTGAAGTCTTTCTTGATATCGCAAAGGCCGAAGCAGCTGTGCATAACATGCCTGTCGAACAGATTCATTTCCATGAAATTGGTGCAATTGACTCCATTGTCGACATCGTTAGCTTTTTCATCCTAGTGGAATCGCTCGGTATCGATACAGTTTACTCTACTCCTCTCACTGAGGGAAGTGGGACCATTTCAGTTGCCCATGGAGAAATGCCTGTTCCGGTTCCCGCTGTGATGCAGTTGAGAAAAGGAACGACTATTCCGATTACTCAAGACTTCACAGTTAAAACGGAGTTGATTACTCCGACAGGGTTAGCCCTCCTTAAAGCATTGTCACCAATCTTTGAACCAATCCCCTCTCACCTTTCCATCGAAAGTGTGGGATATGGATTTGGTAAAAGAGAGACTGGAAAATTCAATGCTTTACGTGGTTCGCTATTGAAAGAAGACACCTCTCACAGCACCACTGTTGTTCATCGCACGGAAGATCAAATTATTGAGATCACCACTACGATCGATGATCAAACACCAGAGCAACTTGGTTATATTATCCACCGTTTCCTGGACGCTGGAGCTTTAGATGTCTACTATCGTAGCGTCGTTATGAAAAAGAATCGCCCTGGCTTTGAATTGATTCTCTTGATTCAAGGAAGTCAGTTGGAAGATTTTTCAGCCCTCTTGTTCAAAGAAACCAGTACCATTGGTTTTCGATACCAACAAGTCGACCGAAAGGTCATGCAACGTCGATTTGAACAAATCGATACGGAATTTGGACCCGTTACGGTAAAAATTAACCAGTACGGATCTACCACTAAAAAAACACTTGAATACGAAGACTGTCAGCGTATTGCTACGGAGATGCAGTTGCCGATTCAAGAAGTTTATCACCAATTACAAAAATACATTTATTAATTTAGGAGACATTAATTAACATGACACATCAATTACTTGCAGAAGTTATGAGTACAGCTTTGATGATTATCTTCGGGGTTGGCGTACACTGTGACGACGTTTTGAAGAAAACAAAATATGCTGGAACTGGACACTTATTCGCGATCACTACATGGGCATTCGGTATCACTGTCTGCTTGTTCGTCTTTGGCGGCGTTTCAATGAACCCTGCTATGGCTTTGTTGAAAGTCCTTCTTGGTAAATTGACAATCGCTCAATTCTTCCCAATTGCAATCGCTGAAATGATCGGTGCCTTCCTTGGAGCTTTGATTGCTTACTTTATGTATGCTGATCACTTCAAGATTTCTGAAGGTCAAATTGATGGTGTTGCTATCCGTAACATCTTCTCAACTAACCCTAACTGCCGTAACCTTCCACGTAACTACTTCGTCGAAGCGTTCGCAACATTTATCTTCTTGACATCTATCATGGCTGCTGAACACGCCAACGAAGCAATGCTTCCATTCACTGTTGGTTTGATCGTTTGGGCTATCGGTATGGGTCTTGGTGGTACTACAGGTTTCGCGATGAACCAAGCGCGTGACCTTGGACCTCGTTTCGCTTACCAAATCTTGCCAATCAAAGATAAAGTAAACAACGACTGGCAATATGGTCTTCTTGTACCAGGTACTGCTCCATTTGTTGGTGCTGTCCTTGCCTTCTTCTTCATCCGTTACTTCCTTGGAATCATGTAATAAGTTGATCGAAGAATCATTCAAAAGCAAGCATCGAAAGATGCTTGTTTTTTTGATTCCTTCATTTTCCGAAGCCGTCCATAAAATGATATAATGGACAAAGCAAATCATGAAAGAAACAAAAGAAGGAAGAACGACATGACTCATTTTCACACCATTGTCATCGGCGGTGGCCCAGCAGGTATGATGGCGACCATTGCCAGCGCCTCTTATGGCCAACCTACGCTACTGATCGAAAAAAATAAAAAGCTGGGTAAGAAACTTGCAGGTACCGGAGGGGGGCGCTGTAATGTCACAAACAACGGGACCTTAGACGATTTGATGGCCGGTATCCCTGGAAATGGCCGTTTCCTTTACAGTGTGTTTTCCCAATTTGATAATCATGATATCATCCAATTTTTTACCGATAATGGCGTCAAGTTAAAAGTCGAAGACCATGGCCGGGTCTTTCCTGTTAGTGATCAATCTCGCACCATTATTCAAGCCTTAGAAAATAAGATTCTTGAGCTTAGTGCTAGCATTGCCACCAACTGTGAAGTGGTCTCTGTCACCAAGCCAGAAGACGTCTTCATCGTCAAATCAGCTGAAAACACTTGGACAGCTGATAAGCTGATCGTTACGACTGGAGGCAAATCCTACCCTTCTACCGGCTCTACTGGCTACGGACACGAAATTGCCCGCCACTTTAAACACACCATCACCGATCTCGAAGCGGCAGAAAGTCCTCTTTTGACAGATTTTCCACACAAGGCCCTCCAAGGCATCTCTCTGACAGATGTGACCCTCAGCTACGGCAAACACATCATCACACACGACCTTCTCTTTACACATTTCGGTCTTTCTGGCCCTGCAGCCCTTCGGATGTCCAGCTTTGTTAAAGGCGGGGAAATCTTATCTCTAGACCTCCTTCCGACCACTTCTTCCCAAGAGTTAAAAGACTTTCTAGAAGAGCATCGAGAAAAGGCCATTAAAAATAGCCTCAAAGCCCTGCTTCCTGAACGATTAGCTGATTTCTTGGCGCAAGGATTCCCTGAAAAAGCCAAGCAACTCACTCCTAATCAGACAGAAGAGCTCATCCAAAAGATCAAAGAGATGCCTATCCCCGTCACTGGGAAGATGTCTCTAGCCAAATCCTTTGTGACCAAGGGTGGCGTCAGCCTCAAAGAAATCAATCCGAAAACTCTGGAGAGTAAGCTAGTTCCTGGACTCCACTTTGCAGGAGAAGTCCTCGATATCAATGCCCATACAGGCGGTTTTAATATCACATCCGCCCTCTGCACCGGTTGGGTAGCAGGGAGCCCTCATTACTAAAAAACGAACTCGATTTTCGAGCTAGTTTTAGAATGATGACCAACTATTTTAAAGTAAAATAAGTTAAGTAATTCTACAAAGAAATATAAATGTGGTCCAATTCTTAGGATGAATTAAGAAAATACCAAAACTTTCCGCTGTGAGAAAAGTGCCTGAAATGTTATTGTTTCAGGCACTCGGAATTATTGAGACCTTAGGCTCAATAATTAGTCATGGAACTTCGAAGAAGTTCGCTGACGTCCGTACTCACCTAAGGAAAGTTTTTAAAATGACTTTGTCTTCAATCTGAAACGAACTCGATTTTCCATCGAGTTCGTCTTTTTATTGTTCTTTGGTTAATGAAAAACGGAAATCATTGTATTTGGTGTAGTCAAATTCTGTATTGACAGGCGCTGTGAAAACAATCGGGGTATAATGGCCTTCTTCTAAGACAAAACCTGGCTCCAGTCGGAAGTTGGCTACACCTAGCCCTGTGATCCCAGGAAGCAAGGCATCAGCTCCATCCAATCCTTCTGACTCCCAATAGTATATATTGCCTGTTGCTTTTACTGCTCTTGCTGTATAGGTCGCTGTCCGAGTCGGTTCGCTATCATTTTTGAAGCTAACAACTGTTGTCACATCTCCATTGGCGTCCACTGTCATTTTAATCGCATCTGCTTGTGGGCTAGATCCTACCCAAGTTCCCACCAATTCTGCAGGGACAGTAGCTTGCGTCGTAGTAGACGCATTCTCAGTCTTACCAGAGTCTTTTGAAGCTGTCGCGCTACTTGCTTGAGTCGAAGAGCTAGCTGTATTGTTTGCCTGAGAGGAAGATGCTGCACTCTTTTTACTATTACTTTTAGCTTTTTTCTCTACCTTGCTGGTAGAAGCTTTTGCGGATGAGGAAGCTGTCTTTTTATCCTTTGCACCACAACCACCGAGAGCTAGACCAAGTGAAGCAGCCACCAGAACAGCGGCGCTCCAACGGAAGATTGATTTTTTCATAAGATCACCTCTTTATCTTTCTGACTCCCATTATACTCCAATTGTTACAAAAATCAAGTTTTTTTGTAACAATTGTAATTTTTTTGTAACATATTTTTCTATTTAAAACACCAATCGTAATAGGGCGATCAAGACAATTCCAAACAAAACGGTTCCCATAAGGTTTTTGTAACGAAAGGCTACAAAGAGACTGGGAATGGTCACTACTATGTCCAACCAGTGGAGCTGCGGGAGACTTCCAATTTTTCCATCTACTAAGCTTGATAAAACCAAGGCAAAGATAATGGAAATAGGCAGGTATTTGAGAAAGCGGGTTACAGGAGCCGGCAGTCCCTTGAATTTGACTAATAGGAAGGGCAAGATCCGAGGAATCCAGGTAACGAGGGCTGAGGCCAGAATGGCCATGAAGATATAACTATTCACGCGCATCACAGACCACCCCCACAAAACAGCCGATCAAGGTCGCAGCTAGCACTGCTAGCGGTTGCGAAACAAAAAAGAGTAAGAGAAAGAAACTCACTGCTACTGCTAATAGCACCAAGAGCATGGTCTTGGTCTTTTCTGTCAGTTGCATTCCTTGAAACTGGGCTGCAAAAATCCCAATAAACATAGCCACTAAAGCAAAATCAAGTCCAAAAGCCTTTGGATCAGGTAGGAGAGACCCTAGAGCTGTTCCGATAACCGTCGCACTGATCCAGGCCACATAGCCTACTAGATTGTTCCCATGCATCCAAGGAACTGTAATCCGATCGGTCTTTAGCTTCTCACTCAAATAGACCCCATAACTCTCATCGGTCAGGAGGCTTCCAATCCCGATGGTATGAGCGAGACCAGCATCCTTAAAGTCAGACGACGTATGCAGACTCATCAACATATTACGGAGATTGATCAAACACACCGTCAAGGCCATATTCAATATCGAAGAATGAGCCGCAATCAGAGAGATCATCGCAAACTGGGCCGCCCCAGCATAGACCAATACACTCATCAAGGCCATCTCCAAAGGAGAAAAATAGGGAGACGCCACCACACCACAAGCAAGGCCAATACTGATATAGCCCAAAGCCGTCGGTAGCGCGTCCCTCACCCCCTGCCAAAAATCTTTTTCCACTCTCTCACTCCTTTCTGAATCATTAACCTCTATTATAACACAAGAAAAAAGGTTGAAAAAGGACCAATGAGAGAGAAAGCTTTATTATCCCTTCCCTCACCAATCTTTCATTCCTTCTATCATACCGAATTTTCTTTCGACTCGCAAATCCGCTACTAGTTGGTGAGATCCTAGCAAAAAAGCCATTGGACCTTGCACATCCAATTGGCTCCTTTTTCTTATTCAATTCCTTCAAAGGCTAGGCTTGGTTTGGCATTGAGGTCCCAACCTGCGAAGTTTTCTTTGTTCCATTCGCTGACGCTGGCATAGGCGATCATCCCTGCATTGTCCCCGCAGAGACGAAGAGGCGGAATGATGACCTTAACATCTGTGATGTCAGAAGCCAAGCGTTCACGAAGACCTTGGTTGGCTGCGACCCCACCAGCGACGACTAGAGTCTTGACTGGATATTTCTCCAAAGCCTTCTTGGTCTTGGCCATGAGAATGTCTAATACGGCTGCCTGAAAGCTTGCAGACAAGTCTGCATTGGAGAGACTTTCACCTTTTTGCTCGGCATTATGGTGCAGATTGATAAAGGCTGATTTGAGCCCTGAAAAAGAGAATTCCAGATTGTCTTCCTTGATCATGGCCCGAGGGAAATCGTAGATATCAGCCCCTTGGTGGGCCAGCTGATCAATCTCACGTCCTGCTGGATAGGTCAAGCCCATGACGCGCCCGACCTTGTCATAAGCCTCTCCGACAGCATCATCACGGGTCTCTCCGACGATCTTATAATCACCAGCTTCACTGACGTAGACTAGTTCTGTATGTCCTCCACTCACCAGCAAGGCCAAAAGTGGAAATTCTAAGGGCTCGACGCTTTGAGCGGCCATCAAGTGCCCTGCCATATGATTGACAGGAATCAAAGGGAGTCCGTGCGCCCAGGCAAAGGCCTTGGCTGCTGCTAGGCCTACCAAGAGAGCTCCAACCAGGCCTGGACCGTAGGTGACAGCTACAGCTGTGACATCGGCTTCTGTGATGCCAGCTTCTTCCAGGGCTTCTTCAATACAAGCGGTGATGACTTCCACATGGTGACGAGAGGCTACCTCAGGCACCACCCCACCAAAACGCTTGTGACTTTCGATTTGACTGGCAATGACATTGGACAAGAGTTGGTCGTCATTTTTCAAGACAGCCACGCTGGTCTCATCACAAGATGTCTCAAAAGCCAAAATATATCTATCTTTCATTCGGGTTCCTCTTCATAATCACAGCATCCTCTATGGGATCGTGATAGTAGTTTTTCCTCCGTGCAATTTCTTCAAAGTGCATTTTTTTATATAGGCCTTGGGCCGGTTGATTGGACACGCGCACTTCTAAGAAAATCTCTTTTTGGTCCGGCAACTGCGCGAGTAACTGCTGAGCTAGGCCTTGGCCTTGAAAGGCGAGCTTGACCGCAATCTGTAGGACCTCTGCTTCATAGAGAGTCTCTTGAATGGCGACAAATCCAAGGACTTGCCTCTCATCCACAGCTAGGAAATAGAAGATCGATTCCTGCTCTAAATCAGCTTCAATCTGCTCCAACTTCCAGAGACTAGCTTCATAGACATCTTCCATCACAGCGAGAATGGCGGCCGCATCCTGGCTGCTCCCTTTCCTGATTGTTCCTTTCATCATAGGCGCTTGATGTAAGAGGTCGTTGTTTCCGTGTGGTCTTTGAGCCAATTTTCCTCTGCTTCGACCCGTTTGAGATAATGAGGGACAAAATCATGGAGGCTAGCAGGCGCTTGTTTGAGACCGAGACGTCCGATTTTCACTGCATCTGGCAAGGTTTCATAGTAAGCAGCACTTGGCAGGTTAGAGGCAATCTGCTCCTTAAAGGCCGTGACTTCTCCGACAAAGGTGACCTGCTCACTCGTCGCTGCACGCTCTAGGACTTCCTCAAATGGAAAATGCCCTTCTGGTGTGACCAGCTGATCATTTTGGTAAAAACCTGCATAAACGTTGTTCCGACGGGCATCCATGACAGGCACTACCAAACCTTCTAGATCATCTGGCACTAGGGCTAAGAGGCTCGAAACCCCGACCAATTCAATCCCTAAAGTATGAGCCAAGGTCTTTGCGGTTGCGACCGCAATGCGCAGTCCAGTGTAACTCCCAGGACCTTCTGCCACCACGATGCGGTCCAAGTCCTTGGGTGTCAAGTCAATTTGTTGCATCAAAAAATCGATGACCGGCATCAAGGTGATACTATGATTTTTTTTAATAGTTAATGTTGTTTCTGCAAGTAGAGTCTCATCTTCTAAAATCGCTACAGAAAGAGCCTTACTCGAGGTATCAAATGCTAATAATTTCATTTCCCACTCCTCTTGAACTGGATTATATTATACTACAAATTCCCTTCAAATCCCAGCGAAACTCTCCCTTAGAGCGCAGGATTTTCATATCCAAAACCGCTCAAAAGCTTCTCTATTATAGCCCTTTGCCTCTCTGATTTTTCCAGTCTATCTTTTACTTACAGGCAAATTTATGATATAATGATAATTAATTGTATCGAATCAGGTCCACTAGTTGCGAGTAGGAAACTCTAGTGATTGCACTCCTTCGTAGCTAACAAATAGACCGAAATAATGAAAGGAAAATTACTTCATGATTTACAAAGTTTTTTATCAGGAAACAAAAGACCGCAACCCTCGTCGTGAAACCACGCATGCACTTTATCTCGATATTGATGCACCAAATGAACGCGAAGGACGCATCCAAGCTCGTCAATTGGTTGAAGCAAACACAGATTTCAACATTGAATTTATCACACCACTTTCTGAGCAACACCTTGCTTACGAGAAAGAGTCAGGTGCTTTTGAACTAACGGAGTACTAATCCATGGCTTATACCTTAAAACCTGAAGAAGTTGGTGTATTTGCCATTGGTGGACTTGGAGAAATCGGAAAAAATACCTACGGGATCGAATACCAAGATGAAATCATCATTGTCGATGCCGGGATCAAATTTCCAGAAGATGACCTCCTTGGGATCGACTATGTAATCCCAGAATACTCTTATATCGTTGACAATATCGATCGCGTCAAAGCGGTCCTCATTACCCACGGACACGAAGACCACATCGGTGGGATTCCTTTCCTTTTGAAGCAAGCCAATGTCCCTATCTACGCTGGACCTTTGGCACTTGCCTTGATCCGTGGAAAATTAGAAGAGCACGGTCTTCTTCGTGATGCCAAACTCTACGAAATCAACCAAAACACTGAGCTTCAATTTAAAAATCTTAAAGCAACCTTCTTCCGTACGACTCACTCGATTCCAGAACCTTTAGGGATTGTGATTCACACCCCTCAAGGAAAGATTGTCTGTACCGGAGACTTCAAATTTGACTTCACACCTGTTGGAGAACCGGCTGACCTCCATCGTATGGCGGCCCTTGGTGAAGAAGGCGTTCTCTGTCTGCTTTCAGACTCAACCAACGCGGAAATCCCAACCTTTACTAACTCTGAAAAAGTGGTTGGCCAATCCATCATGAAGATCATCGAAGGCATCCATGGGCGCATCATTTTTGCCTCCTTTGCTTCGAATATCTTCCGTCTCCAACAAGCTGCTGAGGCCGCTGTTAAGACCGGTCGTAAGATCGTCGTCTTTGGACGCTCGATGGAAAAAGCCATCGTCAATGGAATCGAACTTGGCTATATCAAGGTCCCTGCTGGAACCATTATCGAGCCAAATGAGATCAAAGACTATGCGGCCAATGAAATCCTGATCATGTGTACAGGAAGCCAAGGAGAGCCAATGGCAGCCCTCTCTCGGATTGCCAACGGAACGCACCGCCAAGTACAACTCCAACCAGGAGATACCGTGATCTTCTCTTCTAGTCCGATTCCTGGTAATACAACCAGTGTGAATAAATTGATCAATACTATTTCAGAAGCGGGTGTCGATGTCATCCACGGGAAGATCAACAACATCCATACTTCTGGACACGGGGGGCAACAAGAACAAAAACTTATGCTCCGCTTGATCAAACCAAAATACTTCATGCCTGTCCATGGTGAATACCGGATGCAGAAGATCCACGCAGGACTTGCGCGTGATTGCGGAGTTGAAAAAGACAATATCTTCATCATGAGTAATGGTGATGTCCTCGCTCTAACAGCCAACTCTGCTCGGATCGCAGGAAGCTTCAATGCTCAAGATATCTATGTCGATGGAAACCGCATCGGTGAAATCGGGGCTGCTGTCCTTCGTGACCGGAGAGACCTTTCTGAAGACGGTGTCGTGCTTGCCGTTGCGACTGTCGACTTCAAATCGAAGATGATCCTGGCTGGACCAGACATCTTGAGCCGTGGTTTTATCTACATGCGTGAATCAGGAGATCTGATCCGTGAAAGCCAACGCATTCTCTTCAACGCTATTCGTATCGCCTTGAAGAACAAAGATGCCAATATCCAAACTGTCAATGGTGCGATTGTCAATGCTCTTCGCCCATTCTTATACGAGAGCACGGAACGTGAACCTATCATTATCCCAATGATTCTCACACCAGATGACGAAAATTAACAAAACAACCAGTTGAGACCTCTGTTTCAACTGGTTTTATAGTGACTTTTTGAGGATCAAAAAGAGAGGGGGACAGAAATCGGTAATTCGTTAGAATTCGATTTCTTTGTCCCGCCTCCGCACAGTTGAGTAGGGCTGTAAAAGCTGATGAAATCAGCGTAGTAGAGCCCACTCAAGCACTGCGTCTTGCTCGACAATCCAAAAATAATTGAGAGGTTAGGACTTTTGTCCTAGCCTCTTTACTCTTGTTTCTTAATAAAGATCTAAATAGTTATCTACTTCCCATTGAGATACGAAGGTCGCATAGCTTGCCCATTCGATTCGTTTGGCTTCAAGGAAGCTGGTGTAGATGTGCTCACCCAAGGCAGCTTTCACCACTTCGTCTTCTGTCAAGGCTTTCAAGGCATTGTGAAGGGTAGAAGGGAGATCTGTAATTCCAGCTGCTCTACGTTCTTCCGGTGTCATCACATAGATATTTTCTTCGATCGGAGCAGGTGCTTCGATTTTATTTTCAATCCCGTGAAGCCCAACTTCAAGCAAGACTGCCAAGGCTACATAAGGATTGGCCATTGGGTCTACGGAGCGCAATTCCAAACGAGTTCCCATACCACGTGATGCTGGCACACGTACCAATGGGGAACGGTTGCGACCTGCCCAAGCGATATAAACGGGAGCTTCATATCCAGGAACCAAACGTTTATAAGAGTTGACAGTCGGGTTGGTCACGGCTGTAAAGTTGTAGGCATGCTTGATCAAACCACCCAAGAAGTGATAAGCTGTTTCTGACAATTGCATTCCACGTGGATCTTCCGGATCAAAGAAGGCATTGTTGCCATCCTGGTCAAAGAGAGACATATTACAGTGCATACCTGATCCGGCAATTCCAAATTTTGGTTTGGCCATAAAGGTTGCATACAAGCCGTGTTTACGAGCGATAGTTTTCACGACAAGTTTAAAGATTTGGATCTTGTCACAAGCGCGGAGAACTTCGTCATATTTGAAGTCAATTTCATGCTGACCAACAGCTACTTCGTGGTGGCTGGCTTCAACTTCAAAGCCCATCTTGGTCAAGACATTGACGATTTCACGACGAGTGTTATCTGCAAGGTCTGTTGGAGCCAAGTCAAAATAGCCACCTTTGTCGTTTACTTCAAGAGTTGGATCTCCATTTTCGTCCAACTTGAAGAGGAAGAATTCCGGTTCTGGTCCAAGGTTAAAGGATTTGAATCCAAGTTCTTCCATATGACGAAGGGCACGTTTCAAGTTGCCACGTGGGTCTCCTGCAAATGGTTCTCCTTCTGTCGTATAGACGTCACAGATCAAGCCAGCTACGCTACCATTTTCATCTCCCCAAGGGAAGACTGTCCATGTATCCAAATCTGGGTAAAGATACATATCTGACTCGTTGATACGGACAAATCCTTCGATAGAAGAACCATCAAACATGGCTTTGTTTGAAAGAACCTTGTCCAGTTGCTCATCGGTAGCTGGAATTTCGACGTTCTTCATAGTTCCCAAAATATCAGAGAACATCAAGCGAATAAAAGTAACATTTTTTTCTTTTACTTCACGGCGAATATCTGCAGCAGTAATTGACATTTTTGTCTCCTTAAAATAGATTACAAGCTTATGAAATGATCAACGAAATTGACCATATGGCGATGGGGAAGATGTGAAGCGACTTTGCTGAAGAATGTCACGATGAAGAGCCTTACGGATCTCTTCTTGACTGACAACCTTGGTTTGCTCTTGCTCTTTTTCCGCATATTTCTTCTTAATATCCGCAATATTGAAGCCATCTGAGATATAATCTTTGATCTCAAGCAGGCGGTCCATATCGTCCAACGAATACATGCGGCGATTGCCTTCTGTCCGATCAGGAGAAATCAATCCCTGATCTTCATAATAACGAATCTGGCGAGCTGTCAAGTCGGTCAGCTTCATAACACTTCCAATCGGAAAGACTGCCAGCGAGCGTCGTAATTCCTTTTCCTTCATACCATTCCTCTTTCTATTCTATTATATCGAAAAAAAAATCTATGTCAAGATTAAATGTTATATAATCTTACATAGGTTTTTTGTGTTTCTTGAGAAAATCGCGAATGCGATCCACATCCGAATTGACCAAAATCGCAACGAAAACGCCAATAAAGGTCTCAAATATTCGGGCAAAAACATACAAGAAGGTTTCTCCGTTAGGAATCGAGAGGGTAATAATCAGCATTGCCGAAACTCCTCCGATAATTCCTGCTTTGTTATTCATAGCGACATTTGTCATAATGGTTAACATGGTCGCAATGGGTACAAAAATCAGAGTCACCCAATACGCCCCATGAAAGAGCGTTTTTAAAAGGAAGAACAATACAGCATAAAAACCTCCGATACTGTTGCCCATGACACGCGAAGCCCCGAAGTGGACACTCTTATCAAAGTCTTCCCTCAAACTAAAAACAGCTGTCAAAGTCCCGATCTGAAGGCCTCGCCAGCCAAATATTCCAAAAATAAGTAGTACAATAAAAACGGCAATCCCTGTTTTAAAGGTTCTCATCCCCAAACGGAATTTGGACCAATCAAATTTGTGTCGTTTAAAGTAATCCATGGTCACCTATCTTTCTATTTCTATTATTCTACCATATTTTCAGAAAGGAGAGAACAGATATCAATAGAAAGAAAAAAGAGAGGGGGACAGAAATCGGTAATTCGTTAGAATTCGATTTCTTTGTCCCGCCTCCGCACAGTTGAGTAGGGCTGTAAAAGCTGATGAAATCAGCGTAGTAGAGCCCACTCAACCACTGCGTCTTGATCGATAATCCAAGACAATTGAGAGGCTAGGACTTTTGTCCCAGCCTCTTTCATTCTATTTAGATTATTTGTCTGTAAGAGCAGCCAATCCTGGAAGTTCTTTACCTTCAAGGAGTTCCATAGATGCACCACCACCAGTAGAGATCCATGAGAATTTGTCTGCACGGCCAAGGTTGATCGCAGCAGCAGCTGAGTCACCACCACCGATGATTGATTTAACGCCTGGTTGTTTCACGATAGCGTCCATTACACCGATTGTACCAGCTTGGAAGTCAGGGTTTTCAAATACACCCATAGGTCCGTTCCATACAACTGTTTTCGCACCAGTCAATTCTTGGTCGAATTTAGCGATTGATTTAGGACCGATATCAAGACCAAGGAATCCTGGATCTACTGCTTCACCTTCAGTGTCTTTCACTTCAGTGTAGTCAGCAAATGCGTTCGCTTCTTTTGAGTCAACTGGCAAGATCAATTTGCCGTTTGATTTTTCAAGAAGAGCTTTCGCCACATCCAATTTATCTTCTTCTACAAGTGAGTTACCGATTTCGATACCTTGTGCTTTGTAGAATGTGTAAGTCATCCCACCACCGATAAGAACTTTATCAGCTTTTTCAAGCAAGTTTTCGATAACACCGATCTTGTCAGATACTTTAGATCCACCAAGGATAGCTACGAATGGACGTTCTGGAGCTTCAACTGCTTCTTTGATGTAAGCAATTTCATTTTCAAGAAGGAATCCAGCAACAGCTTTATCAACGTTTGCAGAGATACCAACGTTAGATGCGTGTGCACGGTGAGCAGTACCAAATGCATCGTTTACGAAGACACCATCTCCAAGTGATGCCCAGTATTTACCAAGTTCAGGATCGTTTTTAGATTCTTTCTTGCCATCAACATCTTCGAAACGAGTGTTTTCAACCAAGAGAACTTGTCCATCTTCAAGAGCGTTAACAGCAGCTTCCAATTCAGCACCACGTGTAACACCTGGGATAAATTTAACTTCTTGACCCAATTTAGCAGCCAAGTCAGCAGCTACAGGAGCAAGTGATTTACCTTCTTTATCTGCTTCTTCTTTTACACGTCCAAGGTGAGAGAAGAGGATTGCACGTCCACCTTGTTCAAGGATGTACTTGATAGTTGGAAGAGCTGCAGTGATACGGTTATCGTTAGTGATCACGCCATCTTTTACAGGAACGTTGAAGTCAACACGAACGAGAACTTTTTTCCCTTTCAAGTCAACGTCTTTAACAGTTAATTTTGCCATTAGATATGACTCCTTCTTTTTTTAATACATGATAATTATATCACAAAAGCTGTAAAAGAGGTAGAAAAATTCGATGATTTCACCTCTTATTGAGCTGGATTCCCTATACTTTGCATGATTTGTATCTCCATAAGTACAAAAAAAGAGGAGGTTTCCCTCCTCTCATCATACGCATGAATTATTTAGCAATTTTTGCGAAGTATTCAAGAGTACGAACAAGTTGTGCAGTGTAAGACATTTCGTTGTCATACCATGAAACAACTTTAACCAATTGTTTACCGTCAACGTCAATAACTTTAGTTTGAGTTGCGTCAAACAATGATCCGTAAGACATACCTACAACGTCTGAAGAAACGATTGGATCTTCAGTGTAACCGTATGATTCGTTTGAAGCTGCTTTCATAGCTGCGTTCACTTCATCAACAGTAACGTTCTTGTCAAGAACAACTACCAATTCAGTAACTGATCCAGTTGGAACAGGAACACGTTGTGCAGCTCCGTCCAATTTACCGTTCAATTCAGGGATAACCAAACCGATTGCTTTAGCAGCACCAGTTGAGTTAGGAACGATGTTAGCAGCACCAGCGCGTGCACGACGAAGGTCACCTTTACGGTGTGGACCGTCAAGGATCATTTGGTCACCAGTGTAAGCGTGGATAGTAGTCATCAATCCTTCAACAACACCGAAGTTATCTTGAAGAGCTTTAGCCATTGGAGCCAAGCAGTTTGTGGTACATGAAGCACCTGAGATAACTGTTTCAGTACCATCAAGAATATCGTGGTTAGTGTTAAATACGACTGTTTTAACATCTGATCCACCAGGAGCAGTGATAACAACTTTCTTAGCACCACCAGCATGCAAGTGTTTTTCAGCAGCTGCTTTAGTAGCAAAGAAACCAGTTGCTTCAAGAACGATTTCTACACCGTCGTTAGCCCAGTCGATTTGTTCTGGATCGCGTTCAGCGGAAACTTTAATGAATTTACCGTTAACTTCGAATCCACCTTCTTTAACTTCCACAGTACCGTCGAAACGACCTTGAGTTGTATCGTATTTCAACAAGTGTGCAAGCATAACTGGATCTGTAAGGTCGTTGATGCGTGTAACTTCAACACCTTCTACGTTTTGGATACGACGGAAAGCAAGACGTCCGATACGACCGAAACCGTTAATACCAACTTTAACTACCATTCGTGATTTCCTCCTTATGAAAATCAAAAAATTTTTTTGTGAAAAGAGTAACTTGACACAGCGCCAAACATCTTTTAACAGTCTCTATTATATACTTTATTGCATTAAAAAGCAACTATTTCCCCACGAAAAGCAAGATTTATCATAGATCACTACCTCTTTTATTAAAGTTTTTCACAAAGTCCTGATCAGCACTTTTTTTTACTTGTACTCACTTTTGGAACAAAGAAAAACTCTTCCCGAATGGGAAGAGTTTTTCAGCTTTGGTAAATTAAGCTTCACCTTTAGCTTTTTTAATGATTTCTTCTTGTACTGATTTTGGTACATCTTCGTAGTGGTCAAATACCATCATGAAGGTACCACGTCCTTGAGTTGCAGAACGAAGGACAGTAGCGTAACCGAACATTTCAGCAAGTGGCACATAAGCACGAACGATTTGGCTTGCACCGTGTGCTTCCATACCATCTACACGTCCACGACGAGCAGTTACGTGACCCATAACATCCCCAAGGTTTTCTTCAGGAACTGTGATGGTTACAAGCATCATTGGTTCAAGGATAGCTGGTTGTGCAGTCTTAGCAGCTTCTTTAAGTGCAAGAGATGCAGCGATCTTGAAGGCAGTTTCAGATGAGTCGACATCGTGGTATGAACCATCGTAAAGCTTAGCTTTCACGTCAACCATCGGGTAACCAGCAAGAACACCGTTCGCCATAGATTCTTGAAGTCCTTTTTCTACTGCAGGGATGAATTCACGTGGAACCACACCACCGACGATCGCATTTTCGAACTCGAATCCTTTACCTTCTTCGTTTGGAGTAAATTCGATCCAAACATCACCAAACTGACCTTTACCACCAGATTGACGTTTGAAGAATCCACGTGCTTGTGTAGAAGCGCGGAATGTTTCACGGTAAGATACTTGAGGGGCACCAACGTTAGCTTCAACCTTGAATTCACGTTTCATACGGTCAACAAGGACATCCAAGTGCAACTCACCCATACCAGAGATAACTGTTTCACCAGTTTCAGGGTTTGTTTCAACGCGGAATGTTGGATCTTCTTCAGCCAATTTTTGAAGGGCGATACCCATCTTGTCTTGGTCTGCTTTAGATTTAGGCTCAACCATCAATTGGATAACTGGTTCTGGAACTTCGATTGATTCAAGGATGATTTTTGCTTTTTCATCTGTCAATGAGTCACCAGTTGTTGTATCTTTCAAACCAACGGCAGCAGCGATATCTCCAGAGTAAACTGTTTCGATTTCTTTACGAGTGTTGGCGTGCATTTGAAGGATACGTCCGATACGTTCACGTTTACCTTTAGAAGTGTTCAATACGTATGAACCTGAGTTCAAGACACCTGAATAAACACGGAAGAATGTCAAACGACCTACAAATGGGTCAGTCATGATCTTGAAGGCAAGAGCTGCAAATGGCTCTTCATCAGATGCTGGACGTTCTTCTTCTTCATCTGTATCTGGGTTTACACCCTTGATTGCAGGGATATCAAGTGGGCTTGGAAGGTAGTCAAGGACTGCATCCAACATCAATTGAACCCCTTTGTTCTTGAAGGCAGAACCACAAAGTACTGGGTAGAATTCAACGTTGATTGTTGCTTTACGGATACCAGCTTTCAATTCTTCGTTTGTGATTTCTTCCCCTTCAAGGTATTTCATCATCAAGTCTTCATCAGTTTCAGCAACTGCTTCAACCAATTTTTCACGGTATTCTTGAGCTTGTTCAAGGTATTCAGCTGGAATATCTTCTTCAAGGATATCTGTACCAAGGTCGTTCGTATAGATTTCAGCTTTCATCTTGATCAAGTCAATGATTCCGCGGAAGTCATCTTCAGCACCGATTGGCAATTGAATTGGGTGAGCGTTTGCTTGAAGACGGTCATGAAGTGTGCTTACTGAGTAAAGGAAGTCAGCACCGATTTTATCCATCTTGTTTGCGAATACGATACGTGGAACTCCGTATTCAGTTGCTTGACGCCAAACTGTTTCAGTTTGAGGCTCAACACCTGATTGTGAGTCAAGAACGGTTACAGCACCGTCCAAAACGCGGAGTGAACGTTGAACTTCGATAGTGAAGTCCACGTGTCCTGGTGTGTCGATGATGTTTACACGAGTGTCTTTCCATTGAGCTGTTGTAGCGGCAGATGTGATAGTGATACCACGTTCTTGCTCTTGCTCCATCCAGTCCATTTGTGACGCACCTTCGTGAGTTTCACCAATTTTGTGAATCTTACCAGTGTAGTAAAGGATACGCTCAGTTGTAGTTGTTTTACCAGCATCGACGTGAGCCATGATACCGATATTACGAGTTTTTTCAAGTGAAAATTCGCGTGCCATGAGGTTTGTTTCTCCTATATTTTTTATTTCTATATTCTATTATAACATGATTTAATAAAAACGGATAGGCAGGACCTACCCGTTCTCAGTGTTTTCATGCTATGTTTTGGTTCCAACTTATAAGAAGAGTTGAATTGAACCCGGGCTAAAGTTAGTTAGCCGATTTGAGCTCAATTGAACCTGGGGTAAAAGCTCAAGTTAACTGACTTGTGTTCATCGAACACTGCATCAGTTTCCTATTTTTGCCTTGGGCCTTTGCCGCTCTTAGTATCATAATTGAACCTGGGCTAAAAGCTCGGAAAATAGATAAGCCTTCCTAGAATCTTTGATTCTTCGTCAAGCTTCCTAATTTTCAGTCGCTTTTTTAACGCCCTTAATATCTTGATCTTACCAGCGGAAGTGTGCGAATGCACGGTTAGCTTCAGCCATACGGTGAGTATCTTCACGTTTCTTAACAGCTGCACCAGTGTTGTTCGCTGCATCCAAGATTTCTTTTGCAAGACGATCAACCATTGTGTGTTCACCACGTTGACGAGCGATTGTTACCAACCAACGAAGTCCAAGTGTTGTACGACGTTCTGGACGAACTTCAACTGGGACTTGGTAGTTAGAACCACCAACACGGCGAGCACGTACTTCAAGTACAGGCATGATGTTTTCCATAGCTGTTTCGAATACTTCAAGAGCATCGTTTCCAGTAGCTTCTTTAATTTGTTCGAAAGCTCCGTAAACGATTGAAGCAGCTGTACCACGTTTACCATCAAGCATAACGCGGTTGATAAGACGAGTAACTAATTGTGAATTGTAAAGCGGATCTGGCAATACATCGCGTTTAGGCGCACGGTTTTTACGACTCATTTTTCTTTATCCCCTTTCCTTATGCTTTTGGTTTTTTAGTACCGTATTTAGAACGGCCTTGTTTACGATCGTTTACACCTGCAGTATCAAGTGCTCCACGGACGATATGGTAACGTACCCCTGGAAGGTCTTTTACACGTCCACCACGAAGAAGAACCACGCTGTGTTCTTGCAAGTTGTGTCCGATACCTGGGATATAAGCAGTTACTTCGATCAAGTTGCTCAAACGTACACGAGCAAATTTACGAAGGGCTGAGTTAGGTTTTTTAGGTGTCATTGTTCCAACACGAGTTGCAACACCACGTTTTTGTGGTGAAGAAACGTTTGTTTGAACTTTTTTATGACTGTTGTAACCAACGTTCAAAGCTGGTGATTTAGATTTTTCTACTTTTGATTTACGCGGTTTGCGAACCAATTGGTTAATTGTAGGCATCTACATTCTCCTGTGAAATTTTTTATTTTTGGTGATGGTACACTTGGTGACAGCTACCATCTGTGTGTACTTTTGCAACATTTGTCAGCACGTCCCTGTACACTCTTGAGAGACCAAAAGTAAAAAGTACCGTCTATTATTATAACATGACGGCACTTTGATTGCAAGATGTTTTTTTATTTTTTAAAGAAGTCGAAAAAGTTCATTATTGACCAGCTTCAGCAGGTACTTCTGCCCCTGCATCTGCAGCCGGAGCATACTGTTGTTGCTGTTGTGGTTGAACTGTCGCATTGGCTCCAGCTACTCCAGCGTTGGCATTAGCGTCTGTTTGAGTCTGCTGTGTTGCCGTTGTGTCGCTCTCATAGGTCAGTCCATAATAGTTAGCGATGTATTGGATACGGGCCTCAAGCGATTGCTTTTGAGTCGCATCTTTGACTTTCTTCACAGCAGCCTGGGCAGCGTTCACAGAATCTTGACTTGGAGTTGTTTCCATTTGAACGACTGCTTTTTCAGCAGCTTCTGTATTTTTCTTTTCTTCCTTCTTTTCTTTTTCTTCCTTTGTTTCCTTTTTCACTGGAAGGGAACCTGTTTTTTTAGCAGGTTGAACTTCTGTCGTTACCTGGGCAGCCGTATTCTTTTTAACGGTATACAAGCCAGCTACCAAAATAAAGGATAGAGACAGAACTGTCACCAAGCGAATCCACAAAGGACTATTATCAAATCGATCTAAAATTCTTTTCACTTTTTGATCCTCCTTTGTTGCTCTTAATCAAAGATATTCCCAACTTCGACACTCAATTTATTTTCTTTTACATCGATGTTGGTCACGCGCAATAAGGATTTGTGTTCAAAGAATTCACGGTCGGTTGCAGCATTATCCGCAAAGACAGCTACTCCTGCTAATTCAGAATCAAATTCAGACAAGAGGCTGACCATCCCGTTAATCGTTCCGCCACCTTTAAGGAAGTCATCGACAATCAAGACCCGGCTTCCTGCTTTTAGGCTCCGTTTTGAAAGGAACATTTTCTCAATGCGATCCCCACTTGAGCCTGAAACATAGTTGACACTAACGGTTGACCCTTCTGTGATTTTCAAATCACGACGGACAATGACGAATGGAACATTCAAGACATTGGCCACTGCATTCGCTAAAGGAACTCCCTTGGTCGCTACGGTCATGACAGCATCAATCTTCTTATCTCGGAAGGCTTTGGCAATGATGCGTCCGATGCGATTCAAAATCTTCGGATTGCTCAAAAGATCAGACAGGTAAATGTAGCCACCAGGAAGGATACGATCACTTTCAGACAGTTGCTTGCAAAGATCCTCGACGATTTCTTTGGATTCTTGATCTGAAATAGACGGTGTAAAGATAACGCCTCCTCCAGCTCCTGTAATGGTCTCAATATTTCCGATTTCCATCTCTTCAAACGCACGCTTAATGATCACGATATCTTCTGAGATGGAAGACTTGGCAGACTCATACTTTTCCGCAAACGTATTGAGGCTAGTCAATTCATAGGGATGGTTGATCAAGTAATTAGAAATCACGACCATCCGTTCACTTCTTCTTAATTTCATTTTCTCACCATGTAGTTTTTTCTATCATTATACCATAAGAACAGAAAAAAACGAACATTCTGATTTACAGAAGGCCGTTTTTTCCTGATTATTTCATTTTTGGCAGAATCATTCCCGTATTTCTCACTGTTTTTACTAGTCGAGATTCGGTTTATAGAAGGAACGATTTTCCATAGCAAAGATTTTATTGGTCATTTCGCCAGGACCAATTAAGCCAAGTGCTGTTGTCATCATCATCATTTCCGCATCCAAATTATCGATCATATGAATAATCTCTGCTTCCATGATCTTTGGACGAACAGGACTACCGTATTCCAGCAAGCCATGATGACTCAAGATCACATGGCGAAGGACGATCACTTCTTCTTTTTGGTCATCAATCTTCAAGTCTTGCAAGACCTTGGTGATTTCTTCATCGATCAGTGCAATGTGGCCGATAAGGTTGCCCCGAACAGTGTATTCTGTATTTTCAGGTCCCGTCAACTCGATCACTTTGGCCAAATCGTGTAACATAATCCCTGCAAAGAGCAAGCTCTTATTCAACTGAGGATAGATATCGCCGATACTATCTGCCAAGCGGACCATGGTTGCCGTATGATAAGCAAGGCCTGCTTCAAAGGCATGGTGGTTGGTCTTAGCAGCTGGATAGCTATAAAACTCTTTCTCATATTTCCCATAGAGGGCACGGACAATCCGTTGCCAGACTGGATTTTCAATTTTGAAAATCATGTTTGACAGGTATTCATGCAATTCCTTGGGATCTACTGGTGGTTTTTCCTTAAAGTCTGCTGGATTGTTGGGCTCTCCTGCTTGGGGCAAGCGCATGTTTAATTGGTTGACTTGCGGAGTATTATTGTAAACTTCTCGACGTCCAGCCATATGGACCACGCGCCCAGCCATAAAACTCTCTACATTGTGAGGTTGGGCATCCCATAGTTTACCTTCGATTGTACCGGTCTCATCCTGGAAGACAAAGGCGAGGTAGTTTTTCCCGGCCCGTGTTTGACGCACTTCTGCTGACTTGATCAAATAGAATCCTTCGAACAATTCATCTTTTTTCATTTGGTTAATTTTGACCATCATCTTCTCCATCTTCTATATATACATCTAGTCCCAGCAGGTCCTCATCGCTTTCGATTTGGCGGAGTGTCCGCTCGATGGCACTGGTCCGTCTGGTTAGCAAATCATCAATATTATTGGAAGCATTCTTTAAATGGCGCTGAGTCTTGGCCAGAATCCCTCCAAACTTATGGAATTCTGATTTGACCGATCCCAACACCTTGCTAATGTCATCTGCACTCTTTTGGATGTTAAGCGTTTTAAAGCCAACAGACAAGGAGTTCAAGAGGGCTGATAAGGTACTTGGACCAGCTACTAAAATTTGTTCGTCCCGACGCAAGCGATCGAAGAATTCTGGATTGCGAACCACTTCGGAATAGAGGCCTTCAGTTGGCAAAAAGAGAATTCCGAAATTCGTCGTCGCTGGCGGAAAAAGATATTTTTGTTGGATATCCTTAGCAAAACGCTTGATACTAGCAAGAAGAGCCTTGCGGTAACGCTCAATTTCCTCTTTCTCTCCTGATTCATAAGCTTCTTCCAGACGATAGTAGTCTTCCAGTGGGAATTTAGAGTCAATCGGCAGATAGACTGGCTCCTCTCCTTGTCCTGGAAGCTTAATGGCATACTCCACGCGCTCACTGGATTGGGGAACGGTGACAAACTCCCGCTCATACTGGGCCGGGGTCAAGATATCTTCAATGATTTGGCCCAGTTGCAATTCGCCCATAATCCCACGCGTCTTGGTATTGGAGAGAACTTTATTAAGAGTTCCGACATCCCGCGCCACCGTCTGCATTTCTCCCAGCCCTTTGTTGACCGACTCCAATTGTTTTGAAACGGTCTCAAAGGAGGTCTGCAAACGGTGTTGCAAGGTTTTCTCCAATTTTTCTTCTACCGTTTGGCGCATCTGTTCTAGCCGCACTTCATTGGACTCTTGGATCTGGCGCATGCGCTCATCTGTTTTGTCCCGATTTTTAGTAAAGTGCTCATTCATCTCAGCGCGCAGAGCCGTCGTCTGCTGGTGGATCTCCACTCGCATCTCGGTTAAGCGATCTGTCAGGGCGATCTCTAACTGCTGATTGGCAATCTGGCTTGCTTGTCTTTCTTTTTCAAAACGATAGTCCAACTGGTCTGTCAAATGATCCTCGTGGTCTTCCAGCATCTCTCGTAAAGCCGGTCTTGTGTCATCTGACCGTTGCAAGAAATAGATGAGGAGGCCTAGATTGAGCAGGCCAATCAGAAGCAGAATGATATTCATATTAACCTCTGTCTTTACTATAAACAATGACAAGATAGCCACGGTCAAGACTCACTTGAATCGGTTGATCCAAAAATTCATTGGAGCCATACATGGCCTTCAAAAAATAATTATCCTGATGGAGCGGATACTTGGCCCCTGTGATCTCTAAGTGGCCTTGTCCGACAGGCATAAAACCAACATAGGACATGGCTGGATCTGGCTGAATCTCATGGCAGCCAGCTGGTCTGTAGATCAAGCGATTTTGACCATCGACTAATTGAATCTGCTCCATGTAGGGAGCTAGGTCTGGATCGGTCGGCAAAAAGATATTAGACAAGAAGTGATCCAAGCGACCGCCAAAGGCACCATAAACGGTGACTTCAGCCTCTGGATAGGCCTCAAAGACTGCTTTCAAGGCCAATTCCAAATCCGTATCGTTCTTTTCAGGGACAGATTGAACAACCTGCTTGGCTTGGGTTCGAATCTGGCGCAAATCGGTCTCAGAGACGGAATCGAAATCCCCCACAGCTATATCTAAAGGCAGACCTTGTCCCAGTAGCTTCAAACAGCCACCATCAACACCTACATAAGCGTCATGATCTCTTGGCAAAAGCGTGCTGTCACCTCCTGCCAGTATTGCGATGTTACCCATTTACAGCATCTCGGAGCGTTTGAACACGCTCATTGACATCTCCATTAAAGACATAAGAGCCTGCCACAAAGACATTGGCCCCGGCTTCTTTTGCTTGGGAAATAGTTTGGCCATCAATTCCACCATCCACTTCGATATCAAAGTCGAAGCCTTTTTCTTCACGAAGAGCAGCTAATTCGCGCACCTTGTCCATGGTTTCAGGCAAGAAGGCCTGGCCACCGAATCCTGGATTAACGGTCATAACCAAGACTTGATCCACCAAGTTCAAGACATGTTTGATACTTTCTACAGGAGTTCCTGGATTGATCACGACACTAGCCTTCACACCGGCTTGACGAATTTTTTGAAGAGCTCCGTGGATATGAGGAGTTGCTTCTACATGGATGCTGATGATATCAGCACCTGCACGGGCAAATTCTTCGATATGGTGTTCGGGATTGGTGACCATCAAGTGGCAATCAAAGACCAATTTGCTATGTGGACGCATGCTCTCTACGACACCAGCTCCAAAGCTGATATTGGGCACAAAATGGCCATCCATGACATCAATATGGGCATAGTCAGCTCCTGCTGCTTCTAAGCGTTTCAATTCACTTTCAAAATTGGCATAATCGGCACTCAAAATTGAGGGTGCAATTTTCATTGTTTTCATCGTTGTAGTGTCTCCTATTTTGGCATTTTTTTCGAAACTTTTTTATAGGTTTCGCGACGGTTTTCAATCTCACTTAGAAATTGCAAGTAATCCTCATAACGGTAAGGCGCAATTTCCTCTCTTTCAACGGCTGGTTTCACCGCACAAGCGGGCTCATGCGTGTGGGTACAGGTACGAAATTTACAAGAGTGGCTCACATCGGCGATCTCTGGGAAGGCTTGATTTAAGTCTTCACTGGTCGTCACTTCATAATCAAGAGAGGAGAAGCCTGGCGTATCTGCGATCTTTCCTCCATTTAAATGGTAAAAGCTGACAGCTCGGGTCGTGTGTCGCCCGCGCCCCAGACTATCTGAAATCTCACCCGTTTCAAGTTCTAAATACGGAGCGATTTTATTGAGCAAGGTCGATTTTCCTACACCAGTCTGTCCCATAAAGACCGTGGTTTGATTGGTCAAAAGGGGCAAGAGTTCCTCAATTGACAAGACAAAGTCATAGCCAATAGCCTGGTAGATTCCTTGGTAGTAGTGGATGTCTTCCATATCTTCTAACAAGTCCAGCTTTGAAATATAAACAATGGGATGAATCCCCTTATGCTCCAAAAGAACCAGAAAACGGTCTAAAAGATTGGCATTGAAATCAGGTTCCTTAGCTGACATGATCACTACCGCCTGATCAATATTGACAATAGGAGGGCGCACGAGGCTATTTTTTCGAGGCGCAATGCTCAAAATGTAGCCTTCTGAATTCTCTTCAGCAGAGAACTCCACCTGATCCCCCACATAAGGAGTCTGTCCTTTTTTTCTAAAATTTCCACGAGCCCGTGTCTGGTAAATGTGACCATCTGACTCCACGTAGTAAAAGCCAGCCAAGGCCTTGACGATTGTCCCTTGCAAATCGCACTCCTTTGAGATTAATACTATCTATTATACCAAAAAATGAGAAATAAGGCTGGATTGCTTGATAAGAAAAAACGAAAAGTGAACCTCTCCGGACGCTTTTAGAAACGAATAGGTTCGTTTTTAAAATGGATAGAAACAGAAGACGGAGTATCCGTTATGACTTGTCTTTTAGCAGAATTCGGGAAAGGGCACCTTCCTTTTTTTCCTTGGCATTTTTCCTAAAAAGTGTATAATAGAACTATGCGGAGGTGGTGGAACGGCAGACACGCATGCTTCAGGCGCATGTGCCCCTTCGGGCGTGAGGGTTCAAATCCCTTTCTCCGCATCTTGGAAAGGTGGCCCAGCTTGGTACGGCACCGGACTCGAAATCCGGCAAGTGGATTTCTATTCACGCGCGGGTTCAAATCCCGTCCTTTCCTTCAACAATAAACAAGACATGAGCTACAAAGCTCATGTCTTTTCTGTTATTTTATTCCTGCTTCTAGAAGGCCGTCTGCTAGGCGAGCGAAGTCTTCTAAGCTAAGAGCTTCTCCTCGTACAGAAGGTTGCAGGCCTGCGGCTTGGATTCCTGCTTCCAGCTTGGCTTTGATTTCTTCGGTCTTGCCAAAGCGACTGGTCAAGTTGTTCCAAAGTGTTTTGCGGCGGTGGACAAAGCTAGCCTTGCTGACAGAGAAGAAGAAATCTTCGTCCTTGACGGCTACTGCTGGTTCTTCGCGACGGACCATCTTCAAAATGGCAGAGTCGACGTTTGGTGCTGGCACAAAGACGGTGCGGGGTACGATAAAGGCTACCTTAGCAGTCATATAGTATTGGACTGCAATGGATAAAGAACCATAAGCCTTGGTGTTGGGCTCAGCCGAGATGCGGTCTGCCACCTCTTTTTGCATCATGACCACAAATTCTTGGAAAGGAATCTTGGATTCGATCAAGTGCATGAGGATGGGAGTTGTGATGTAATACGGAAGGTTAGCCACCACCTTGATCGGAAGGTCTGGATTTTTAAACTCTGCGATGTACTGGTTGAGGTCTACCTTGAGGATGTCTTGGTTGACAACCGTGACATTGTCAAAATCCCGTAAGGTATCCGCCAAAATGGGAAGCAAGCGGTCATCAATCTCAAAGGCCATGACTTCTGCGGCATTTTCTGCCAAAAACTCAGTCAAAGCTCCAATCCCGGGACCGATTTCGATGACATTGACCTGCTTATCAATCTCAGCCGTATCCACAATTTTTTGAAGGATGTTGGTATCGGTCAAGAAGTTCTGACCGAAGGATTTTTTAAAGGTAAAACCGTGACGCTCCAGCACTGCCTTGGTCACGCTATAATCTGCAATTCTCATTTTTTCTCTTTTCTAATCCGTTTAGGGGTAAAGGATTCCCCTCTACTTCCGTCTTAATAACTGTCCATGGCCTCTTCGACTTGTGCTAAACAAATTCCAAACAACTCCAAGCGTTTGATCAATTGCTTGCCATTGCAATAGCCGATGCGCAAGGCTTCGCCTAGATATTCCCGTCGTTTGCGACTTTCACTGCCCATCAGCAGGCCGAGTCGCATCAGATCTGACTTGGTAATATCAAAGAAATGCTCCTCTTCATAGGAACCCACCAGCCCAGCAAGGGCTTTTTCTAAGTCTTCAAAGCTGGCATGCTCCACTCCCAAGGAACGCCCCTTGGTCTTGGATTTGGGGACTGCTTCACCACGATTTAAAAAGGCATGTTTGGCCTGGGGCACCTCTTGCATAATGATCTTGCGAATTCGCTCGCCATTATAGTCTGGATCGGTAAAGACAATGACCCCACGCAACTCTTGCAAGGTAGCAATTCGTTCCAGGTCATCTTGATCGATCGCAGAACCTCGCGTTTCATAGGTATCCACCTCATAAAAACGACGGAGATTAGCTGTGTCGTCCTTGCCCTCCACGACAATTACTTCTGGTATTTTTCTTTTCTCAGTCAAGGCCAAATACCTTTCTTGCATTGTCATAGGTTGCCTGAGCCACTTCTTCTGTTGTTAAGCCACGTAGTCCTGCAATAAAATCTACCACATAACGAGTGTAGGCTGTTTTATTTTCCCGACCTCGTTTGGGAACTGGTGCCAGGTAAGGGGCATCTGTTTCAACCAAGATCTTGTCTAACGGAAGGCCAGCTGCCGCTTCTTGGACATCTGTGGCTTTCTTAAAGGTCACCACTCCAGAAAAGGAGATCATCATTCCCAGATCCATGAAGCGTTTGGCTTCTTCTAAACTTCCTGAGAAAGAATGCATGATCCCACCGCGAGGACCGACTCCTACACTCTTGATGATGGCATAAGTATCTTCTAAAGCATCACGTGTATGCACCACAAAAGGCAAGTCCAAGTCTTTAGACAATTGAATCTGACGACGAAAAACCTTTTCTTGGACATCTTTCGGCGCTGTCATCCAGTGGTAATCCAGACCGATTTCTCCGAGTGCGACAACTTTAGGATGTTTTAGCTGTTCAAGTAAATAGGCCTCCACTTCAGGACTATAATCGCCTGCCTCAGTGGGGTGCCAACCAAGCGTGAGATAGAGTTCTGGATATTGATCTGCCAACTCCATGGCACGCTCAATCGTCGGTTTGTCAAAACCAACGATATTGTGGGCTACAACACCCATTTCCTTGGCCAAGTCGAGCTCTTCTTGTTCTTTTCCTGCGAATTCTTCCACATTGAGATGGGTGTGGGTATCAAAAATCTGCATGATCTTCCTTTTCTTCCGAGTTTTTCTTGTTTCTATTATAGCAGAAAGCGCCTCTAAATTCACTTTCGGACAAAACAAAAACCAGTAGTCTCGAGTTTCTACTGGTTTTTAGGTTTTTATCTGAATTAGGCAGCCAAAACTTTGCGTCCTTTACGACGACGAGCTGCCAATACGCGACGACCATTTTTAGTTGCCATACGGTGACGGAAACCATGTTTGCGCGCACGACGAAGTTTACTTGGTTGATAAGTACGTTTCACGATGAATACCTCCTCATAGATTTTGTATTCGTTTAGCCGGCTAGTTGTGATCAGTTACTAAACATACTTTACTATTCTATCGGATTCGACTCTATTTGTCAATAGCTATGGCAAAATTGTTGCAAATACAGGTTGGAGAACACCTTTCTACACCTGACGGGTTGCCAAGTAATAGGGTTCCAGAGCCACCAGCGCCTCTTGCAACTGATCCAGGATATCCTCAAGAGAATCATCCTCGACTAGAGAAACATCGTATTTGACGAGGACCTTACGAACCGCCCCTTCTGCTACTGCTTGCAACAGATCATGGCGATTCTTTTCTGTTCCTTCTACCCTTTGACTCTCTCCATTTTTCTGGACGAAATAATAAACTGGCTGAGAAATGGGAAGGGTGAGAACTTTGTGTTGTTTTTGAAGACTCTCCTCATCTTTTTTTCGCTCGATAAAGCTCACCTCTAAGGAAACACCAAAATCAGCTGCATCCCCATAAAGTCTCAGTGCAAACATGGGCTCTGCCATCGTCCCTTCTCCTCTTAGATAGGCCCAAAAATGAGGCCGCAAGACCTGGGCCTGGTTCATCCATTGACTGGTCCGATCTTGCTCCAAGTAAGGGTGACGCTGCTGAAAGGCTGAGACTAAATCGGTGAATTCCTTACGAGCTGCTTGAGCTAGGGCACGATATTGCTCCATCTCCGAGGCTAGCACCCCAGCCTTTGCTGGGGCCTGGTAGTGGATACCTTGAAGCTTTAAAAACTCTCGAATCGCTGCAAATGCCATTTGCTTCCTTTCTAAACCTAAAAAAGGAGAGATCGGCTAAATCCCGTCTCTCCCTTATGGGAAATAATAGCTAGATTATCCTTCGATGTCTACCACCACGTAACGGTTTGGTTCTTCCCCTTCAGAGTAGCTAGTGACTCCTTCCATCTTAGAGACGATCCGGTGAATGATTTTCCGTTCACTGTTTGACATCGGATCTGTCTGTTGGGCTTGCCCATCTTCGAGGGCACGTGTTGCCAACTTCTGAGCATAGCTTTGAAGAACTTCCGCCCGGTGTTCTACATAGTCATTAACATTAATAGTAATGTAAAAATTCTTTGAGTAGCGGTTATAGAGGTAATTTTGTGCCAAAAGTTGAAGAGCCTTCAAGACTTTTCCGTGGTAACCAATGACACGTCCCGGTTCATTGGTATCAATTTGCATATTGACCGTACGGCGGTTGTGACTGCTTGAGATGGTTGCATCCACATCCATTTCATCGACCACTGTTTGAACATAGGCTGTCACATCATCTACGACTTCTTCGATGTTGTAGTTTTCCTCTACCTCGATACCAAGGTTTGAGAAATCAGATTCGCTTGATTCTTTTGTCGCTGGTTCTTTAACTTTTTCAAGGATATGTTCATGTCCTTTTTCTTCAAGAACGGTATCTGCTTCTTTGTCATGTTTCAGGATTTCGGTCTTGATTTCTTCAGAGACAACTTCTCCTTCTTCTTCGACCTTTTTGATCGCTGCAACGACGCGTCCGAGATCGACCGTAGCTTCGCTCACAGTTTTAACCGGTTCGTTTTGTGCATTGATCTCATCTGGGACACCTTTGACAGCTTTTTGATTGGCTTTCACAACAGTTGTTTCTGCAATGGGTTCAATCTCAACTTGGGCTGGTTTTTTCCCAAACAAGCCAAGAAAACCTTTCTTTTCACGCGCTACAACCGTAATATGTGCCTTCATACGAGGAATATCTAAATCGTTCAGACCTTTTTGAATCGCTTCTTCAACAGTTGCTCCAGTATATAGGACCATATGTCCACCTCTTTCTTATTTTTTCTTTTTCTGTGCCTTGTTTAGGGCACGACGTTTTTGTTTTTCCATGTCGCGCGAAGCTTGCTCTTTTGCTTCACGCTCTGCGATAATCTTGAAGGGGTTGTTCAAGAGATAGGTTTGCCCAACTTGGTAAGCATTGGAAGTCACCCAGTATAGTGCGACCCCGCTGGCTGAGAACAAGGCAAAGAAGAAGATCATCACAGGCATCACATACATCATGGTTGTCGCACTACCATTGCGCTCTGGCATGGCTTTATTGGTCAACCAACTGCTGAAAAATGTGAAGAGTGCTGCAAGAACCGGCAAGATATAAGTCGGGTCGATCGCGCCAAGGTCCAACCAGAGGAAGTGACCGACTTTAAGAAATTCGACACGGCTCAGCGCTTGGAACAAGGCCATCAAGACCGGCATCTGGATCAAGAGAGGAAGGAAGGCTGAAGATGTTTTGACACCTTTTTCCTTGTAAAGGGCCCGCATCTCTTCGGAAAGCTTGGTCCGGCTATCAAGATCCTTCCCAGGATACTTAGCTTGCGATTCCTTGAGGAGGGGTTGAATTTCCTGCATTTTGCGGGTTGAATTCATTTGATATTGGAAGAGAGGCAAGAGGACCGTCCGGATGACAATGGTAAAGACGATAATCCCTACACCGATACTTCCGCCAAAGGACAAGAAGCGGATAGCTTCTGCAAAGAAGTAGACGAAGCGTTCCCAACCACCTGTCGACTGAGCTGTCACTTGAGAGGTTCCACAAGCTGTCAAGACCAATAAGGCCGCTCCTAATAATCCAGTTAACTTCAGTTTCTTTTTCACATTATTCCCTTTCTTGGTAGACATGCGCTAATTTTAAGACATGTACAAGATTTTTCTCTACTTGATGAAAGTCGAGCTCCTCCACTCCTTTACGAGCAATGACAACAAAATCATCGGTCGTAAGGAAGGCTTGGTGTTTGATCAAAACATGGCGAATCAAACGTTTGATGCGATTTCTGGTCACAGCATTTCCCAGTTTCTTACTAACAGACAGGCCGACTCGAAAATGCGGTTGGTCTTTGCGCAAGCGGTAAACAACGAATTTCCGATTGGCAACATTTTGACCACTTTTAAAAATAGCATTAAAATCTTTGTCACGTTTGACGCGGTAGCTTTTTTTCAAACCTCAACTCCCTCTATTAAATTTATTCTATTATACCATATTTTCAAAAAAAACCAATCTCACTCAGGAAATCGGTTGCTACTTAAATACAGATAAAAGTAAAGGCAAGGTGTAGTAGAGATTGAGCAAGATATGAGCCAAAATAGGTGAAAGGAGCGTCTTGCTCCGATAATACAGGATCCCAAAAATCACACTCGGCAGGAGATAGATGATAGAAGCTCCCAGCGAAAAGGGAGTGTGGAGAAAATGCAGGCCACTGTAGATGAGGGCTGGAAGCCAAATCTCTGCATAGAGTTTCCAGCCTTTGAAGTAGGCATTCACCAAGGCTCCACGAAAGATCAGTTCTTCTGTCACTGGCCGGATGACGACCATTGCGATCACCAGGATAAGCATCCCTGTGGGGCTAATTTCCCGTGGAAACAAACTCAAAACGGCTGCCCGTCCTTGAACAAAACCACTGATGAAGTAGTCCAGCCAGTAGACCAAACAGGCCGCAAAAACAGCTTCTATCAGAGCTTGAAGGGGGTTCTTCCCCAGTTTAAACTGCGCTTTTTTAGAAAAACGGTAGACCAAAAATCCTGTAAAGACTGCATAGAGGCCTTCTAGGCCAAATAAGGTCCAATAATAGCTATTGGCGCTTGCTACGCTATTGGAGACATACTGGGCCAAGGGGCGAAATTGAGGCCGAACATAAAAATAAAACAAGAGCAGAAAAAGGGGATAAAGTAGTGAGAGCTTTCCTTTGATGAATTTCATAGATACCTTTCCTATAGAGTATGACAAATCGTATAGTGCATCTTACCATAATCGTGACAAGGTTTCAATGAAAAAGGATGACTTCCTACTCCCTGAGATAGGCCACATAACCTCCTAAAACAGCGACTAAAATCAAGAGACAAAGAAGAGTTTCCATCCATACGAGAGCTGTCAAGAAAGGCCACTGCAACAAGCCTTGGGCCATTTTCAAAGAGGTCGCTGTGATGACTGTTGGAAAGGTCAGGGCTGAAAAAGCAGGTTGAAAACCTTCTTTGATCATTCTCGGTAGACGCGTCAAAACAAAGAAATAAAAACCTTGTGAGGCAACTACCATGATCAGTAAGAACCAGACAGGAAGGCTTGCTCCACCCACACGAACCAGAGCTGCTAAAAGAAGGGAAAATGGAGCGCAATAGATGCCTTCTTGGCCCAACAGATGACTGGGCAAGGGGGACTGCTTCAAATCATGATAGATAAGGGGATAAAGAAGAAAGGTCAAACCAAAACCAATCACTAAAGCGAGATAAGCAATCTCTCTTATTCCTACAACTGGATAAGTCAAGGCTGCTACTGCAATGCCCACATAGAGAACGGTCCAACTTGGAGTGGCATTGGCTCTTGGTCGCGCTAGGACATGGGTCTTGGTAAAATAGAGAATTAAGCTCAGATCCAAGAGAAAGGCAGACCACCAGACCAACTGTGATAGACCTCCAAAGGCGGGAAAGAGGCGCAAAAGATAGGTGGATAGAATCATCCCTGCCATGGGAAAAGTCGCCATCCCAGATAAAAGGGCTGGTTGTTGGAATTCTATCTTGGCTTCTTGCCAGCGAATCGCATGGTAAACTACAAAGAAAAACCAGAAGAACAAACCTGTCAGACTAAAGGCGTGGGCAAAGAAAGGTAGCGAGTCTGCAAGAAGGTTTCCAGCGCCAACCAGTCCTAACAGACAGCCTGAAAATACTAAGGGGATCTTTTTCATCGGGAGCTCCAATCATGTTGTCGCTTTCAGTATACCATAAAAGAGAAGGAAGCAGGATAAAAAACATACTAAGATTAGTAGTGAAGAAATCTCCGACGGGAGAGAGTACTCACTACTTTTTCTTTATATTAAAGCAGAAGTATCTTGTTATGTCGTAGCTTCTTTTGGCGCTAGACGCCGAGTATTGAAAATGGAATCACCAAAATAAGGAATCATTCAAGACAAAGAGGAAAACATAATGCGGACAGTTTTTGGAATTGATGTGAGTAAAGCAAGCTCAGAAGTCGCTATTCTTGTGAATGGTGAAAGGGTTCATGGCTATACTATGCCTAATGACATTATCGGATTTTCTCGTCTACTGGAGGATCTAAAGACCGTGAGCAATCCCGAAATTATTTTCGAAGCTACTGGTGTATACTCTCGCCGACTTCAGGCCTTTCTAGAAGAAAACAGCTATGACTATACACGTCTTAATCCTTTGGAAGCTAAGAAGCAACTTGATGGATTACGAGTCCGAAAAACCGATAAGATTGATGCAGAGAAACTTGCTTCGTCACAATTTGTTCTAAACCGTAAGCCAACTTATGTTCAAGAAGAAGTCTATCAAAACTTGCATGATCTTAGCCGATTCTACCAAAATCTGACAGAGGATATCGTAAGGACGAAGAATAGGCTGCACAAAGTTCTTCAAGTCGCCTTCCCAGAAATCGAGAATCTACTATCTACTCCTACAGGTGAGCAATATTGGAATCTCGTGTCCATCTTCCCAACCAAGCATTGGGTGCTGGAACTATCAGAAGTTGAGTTGAAAGAAGCTATTCGCAACTCAACCTCTAAACGCATTTCAGAGAACAGAGTAGGTAACTTGACTGAGAAATTAGTTGGATTGGCGAGGCAATCTTATGCTGGCATTTCAAAAGCCTCTCCTATGATAAAAGAGGTTAAGTATGATGCACAGGAGAGTATAAGGTTGACAAACAGTCGGGAACAAGTTTTACAACAGTTGATAGCGTTAGCTGAACCTCTACCTGAATATGAGATTCTTCTCTCTATTCCTGGTATCGCAGAAACAACGGCTACAAGCATTATTGGCGAATTAGGAGATATTCGTCATTTTAAGTCTGTTAATCAACTCAACGCTTTTATCGGTATTGATCTCAAACACTATGAATCGGGAGATTTTCTAGGTCAAGAGCATATCACTAAGCGTGGGGATCCTTATGCAAGAAAAATTCTGTACAAATGTATTCACGATATCGCTTCAGCTAGCCATACTAATCCTTGCCATATCGCAGATTTCAATGAGAAACGAAAAAGACAATCGCAGATAACTTCAACTAAGCCACATACGATTGCCTCTATACATCGTCTCATTAGGATAATGTATTATCTTATAATGCATAATAAACTTTACAACTATACTTTATTTCAAAGTCATTAAAGTCGTCTAAGCCTTATAATTCCAACACCTTGTTTCAAAAAATGCCAGATAAGGTGTCATTTTTCTATGCTCAAATATCAGAAAAATGGCTCGAACTATCCCTCAAAAAATTCTCTTCATACATTTTCAAGAATAATGGTGAGTCGGAAACCGTATTATACTTGACAAATGGTAGAAAAAGAAGTAAAAAAATGAACTGAACCCCAAAAGTTGGATCTTTTCTGTCTAACTTTTGGGGTTCAATTCATTTACAGGCTTTTCTGATAATTATCTGATTTCTTCCAACATTTTTTCAATGTGTTGGATGGATTTCTCACGTCCAAGCAAGTAGATGGTATCTGGCAATTCAGGACCATGCATTTCACCTGAAACGGCAATACGGATTGGCATGAAGAGGTTCTTCCCTTTGATACCAGTTTCTTTTTGGACCGCTTTGATTTGTGGGAAGATATTTTCTACTACAAACTCATCGTCTGACATGGCTTCAAGTTTTGCTTTGAAGGCTTCAAGTACCGTCGGCACTGTTTCACCAGCCATGACTTCTTTCTCTGCTTCGGTCAATTCTGGGAAGTCTGAGAAGAAGAGGTCTGTCAATGGAACGATTTCATCCACTGACTTCATTTGTGGTTTGTAAAGTTCCACTAATTTCTCAGCCTTGTCTGTCAAACGTCCTGCTTCTTCGAGGAATGGTTTGGCCATTTCAAAGATAGTCTCAAGATCCGCATTCTTGATGTACTCATTGCTCATCCAGTCCATTTTCTTTTGGTCGAAAGCAGCTGGAGACTTGCTGAGGCGGTTTTCGTCAAAAAGTTTAATGAGTTCTTCACGAGAGAAGATTTCGTCTTCCCCACCAGGGTTCCAACCAAGAAGAGCGATAAAGTTAAAGACTGCCTCTGGAAGGTAACCTTTCTTCCGGTAATCTTCGATAAACTGAAGGGTATTAGTATCACGTTTAGACAACTTCTTACCAGTTTCAGAGTTGATGATCAAGGTCATGTGACCGAACTCTGGCGCTTCCCATCCAAGCGCTTCATAGACCATGAGTTGTTTTGGAGTGTTGGCAATGTGGTCATCTCCACGGATAACGTGAGAGATTTGCATATCGTGGTCATCGATCACAACAGCAAAGTTGTAAGTTGGGTAACCATCTTTCTTTTGGATGACCCAGTCCCCACCGATATTGCCGCCTTCAAATTCGATATCGCCTTTGACCATATCATGCCATTTGTAGATACCTGACTCATTCACTGCCAAACGAACCGTTGGAATCACACCTGCTGCTTCCCGTTCTGCGATGTAAGCTGCTTTTTCTTCTTCGCTCATGCCAAGGTATTCGTTGATGTAGCGAGGTGTTTCCCCAGCTGCTTCTTGGCGTTCACGTTCCGCTGCCAACTCTTCTTCTGTAACGTAAGATTTATAGGCTTTACCTTCAGTCAAGAGTTGATCAATGTATTTTTGATAGAGTTCCAAACGTTCAGACTGGCGGTAGTTTTCATGCGTCTCTGGGCTTTCATCCCAGTCCATGCCCAACCAACGAAGGTTTTCAAGCTGTGAACGTTCGCCGTCTTCGACGTGACGTTTGCGGTCCGTATCCTCGATACGGATGATAAAGGTTCCACCATGGTGGCGTGCATACAAGTAGTTAAACAATGCTGTACGAGCATTTCCGATGTGTAATAGCCCTGTTGGACTTGGTGCATAACGCACACGAATATCTTTTGCCATATTTCTCTCCTCTTATCTTGTTCGCTATTTCTAGCTCATTTTTCAATCGTTCCTATTATACCACAAAGAAAGCAGGACTGAAATGAATAAGTGACCTTTCTAGCCTTTCTTCCTATATATATGAAAAAAGCCAGAACAAATGCTCTGACTTATATCCAATCTATTTGTATCTTATTAAACGAACACGGGCTACGGATTGTGTCAAAAACGAAAGCTGAATAGCAATTAATTCAAGACACAGTAGCTGATTGGATTCTTCTGTCGCTTTCTAAGCTCAGAAGAATACCTAATCAGCCTTGTGGGGGTAGGACGACGAAGCGTTTATAAATGATATCGCTTCTGTCCTACTCCCTATTTTCACTGTGCATTTTACGGGCTTTGTATCTTATTTTAACCGTTCTTCTAATTCAAAATCGATTGGCAGGGTTTGTAAAAAGTGCTCCAACTCACGTTCCCAGTAGAACCATTCGTGCTTGCCTGGGCTGTGGGTATAGGTGACACCCAAACCTAACTTTTCTAGTTCCTTGACTTCAAAATTATTGGCCTCATAAAGGAAATCCTGCTCCCCACACCAGATCCAGAGTTTGGTCTTCTTATCTGAAAACTTCTTGGCAGCAGTCTCTAGCGAATAGGGACTGGTCGTCCAATCCTCAATCTCTCCAAAGATCCCCTTCCAAAAAGCTGGTTGTTCCAAGTCATTGTTTTCAAAGTCCCGATCGTGGAAACTCAGAGCACCGGAAAAACTAGCCGCATGGGAGAAACGATTTGTCTTGAGAGCCAAGAGCATTGATCCATAGCCGCCCATGGATAGACCCGCAATAAAGGTCTTCTCCCGTTTCTTGGTCATATTAGGGAAGAAGCGAGAAAGAGTCTCTGGCAATTCCTCCGCAATGGCTGTGTAGTAGTTGTAGCCATACTGGGTATCTGTGTAAAAGCCATTATTGGTATTGGGTAGGACCACGATCAGATTGGTATTTCGCAAAATGCGCTCCACATTGGTCCGCTTCAACCAGGAGTGGTGGTTCCCATTCATCCCGTGTAAGAGATAGAGAACTGGAATATCGGTATCCGCTGGATCTTCCACGCGCGATGCATCGGGATAAAGGACGGACACGCCCCACTCCATCTTCAAGGCTTCTGAATAATACTCAATCTGCATAACTGCCATTTGATTTCCTCTTTCTACTGTTAAAAACACTCGGCAAGCCTCGGGCCGCCAAGCGTTTCGTTTTCTACTATTATTTCACTTCCATCACGACTGGTAGGATGGCTGGACGGCGTTTGGTTTGTTCAAACAAGAACTTAGACAAGTTGTCGCGTACCAAACCTTTTAACTCACCCCAGTCAAAGCTGTCTTGTGCCAAATAGTCTTCAACGCTTTGGTTGACCAATTCGCAACTTTCACGAAGAATATCCCGACTCTTCTTAACATAGACAAAACCACGGGTGTGCACGCGCGCTTTGGAAATAATCTTCTTCTCTTTGCGATTCACCGTGATCGCCACGATAAAGATCCCGTCTTCTGACAAGACCTTGCGGTCACGAAGGACAATATTGCCCACATCCCCAATGGCATTCCCATCGATCATGACATCTCCCGCTGAGACGCTACCGGCAGGGACGAAGTCCCCCTTTTCGTACTCCATCACAGTCCCGCGTTTTGGAATAAAGATATTTTCAGGCAAGATTCCGACTTCCATCGCTACTCGTGCATGGGCATCCAATTCACGGTATTCCCCTTGGATCGGGAAGAGATATCTAGGACGAAGAAGGTTAATCATCAACTGCAAGTCCCGTGCATTTCCGTGACCGGATACGCGCAAGCTTGACGTGATCAATTTGACAATGCCACCTGCTTGGTAGACCATGTTTTCCACACGAGCCACCACAGCTTCTTTGGCAATAGACGGTGTTGTGACGATGTAGACCAAGTCCCCATCTTTGATTTCCACATAGCGGTGACGGCCAATCGACATCTTGCGCAAACCGTTGATCGGCTCACCCATCCGGCCTGTTTCCAAAATGATCAATTCATGATCTTCAAAACGGCTCATTTCTTTTGGCTTGATCAAGAGTTTTTCGTTGGCAAGAGACAATTTATTCAAGCGAATAGCTGTGCGGACGATGTTTTCCACATCAAATCCTGTCAAGACCACTCGACGGCCAGTCTCAGCCGCAGCATCAAAGACCTGCTGGATCCGAGAAAGGTTGCTGGCTACCGCCGCCACGATGACACGACCATCCCAGTCTGCAATCGTATCTAAGATAGCATCGCCTACTTCTTGCTCACTGGCAACTTGAATATTACTATCCGCATTGGCCGAATCACTCAAGAGAGCGAGTACGCCTTCGCGTCCAATCTCAGCTAGACGAGCAAAGTCTGTCGCGTATGACTCGCTGGCAGTTTGGTCAAATTTAAAGTCTCCTGTATAGACGATATTGCCCTCAGGAGTGCCAATCACAATCCCGATACTTTCAGGGATGGAGTGGGTTGTTTGAAAGAAAGAGACGACGGCATCGCCAAAATCAATCTCAGAATTCTGATCGATGACATGGAAGTCGTTGAATTTCTTCACACTGTCATTGCTTTTTACAAAGAGTTTAGCCAACTCAATGGTCAACTCTGTCCCGAATACAGGGACTTTCGCTTCCGCCAAAAGATAAGGCAAGGCCCCAATGGCATCCGCATGACCATGGGTCAAGAAAACACCCGCAATGCGGTCCTTGTTTTCAAATAGATAATCCATGTTTGGGATAACGACATCCACCCCAAGTTGCTCATTTTCTGGATACTTCAAACCTGCATCCAAGACAAAAATCGAATCGTTCACTTCGGCAACGTAGAGATTTTTCCCATTTTCTCGAACACCGCCAAGAGTGACTAATTTAATACTACTCACTGTTGTCTCCTTTAGTGTGATTATTTTAATACTTACGGTCCTTGGTCGCCCAAGTCGAATTACAGCTTTGCAAATACTTGCATATCCACTCTATTATACAATTTTTTTCTCTTTTTTTCAAAAAGCTTTCCACAGCAAAAAAGTCCTCTCATCTATTTCAGATGAGAGGGCTTCTAGGCGCCTATTTTTAGGGGGAAAAGACCCTAAAGATGGTAATCTCCCCGTTTATTTTCAATGATCCGCATGGCTGCCTTGATCACATGAAACTTGCCTAACAATTCCTCTAGGCGCTTACTATTTCGCTCGCTCAATTGGCCGTTCTTGACCGCTTGGGACAGGTGATAAAAGTCATCCAAGTCCTCCCCAATGTTTTCAAACAGCTCTTTGGCTTCCTTGAGTCGGTAGCGATTGACTAGGTGGTTCACATCTTTTTTGAAGGAAGCGACATTGTTTTCGTGAATGTCCGTATAAGCTTCCTCTTCTTCCTTAGATTCTTGGTAATTAACCGCCTTAAAACAGGTGATAAACTCCCGACTTTTGATATTGCAGACAAAGATGACGCCATCACTGGCTACATAGGCTTCTGTGTTGGCGGGTTGAACCACATTACTATCATAAGGAGAGAGGGAGGAGAGGTGTTGGTTGATCCACTTATTCAAGTGCTGATCATCTACGCCAAAGCGCTCAAAAGCTCTTTGCCGAAAATGGTCCCGACAACTATATTCTTGCGCATACGACAATCCCATACTCTCACCTCCTCCTGAGTATTTTATAAAAATGGCCTCCAGTCTTACGGGACTAGAGGCCTGGTCTGCTTCACTGACTTGGTGCAATTAACCTTTTGGCTAACAAAACAATGTTTATGATGTTGATTTCATTTAATAGTATTTGTGTAAAATACCAGAGGTTTTCTTTGCTATCCCAAATCCAAATGATTAGTTTTCGACTGGACGCATTGAAGTTTGAAAACCTTTACAAAAAGCTTCTACCTACTATTCCCACGTTTTCTTATGTCTCCGGACAAACTAAGCAGGTTTGCCCGACCGTCCAACCGATCCGACACACACGACATGACTGCTCTTTTACGATAAGAGCATGAACAGATATCAGCAAAACAGGCCTAAAACGAAGTAACCTAAATTTTAACTCGATAAGGCATTGGTATCAATCCCTTCTTCATCTTTCTACCTTTATTATACTCAGCTTCCTAGGCAATTGCAAGCGATTCCAGCTGAAACTAGTTCCTATTTTTATGCGGTTTTATAGATGATTTAAGGAAAAGAAAAGAGGACTGGACAAAAGTCCTGGCCTCTCAATTATTTTTGGATTGTCGAGCAAGACACAGTGGTTGAGTGGGCTATACTACGCTGATTTCATCAGCTTTTACAGCCTTACTCAACTGTGCGGAGGTGGGACAACGAAATCGAATTCTAACGAATTACCGATTTCTGTCCCACTCTCTAGCATGCAGACAAACTACTTCTACATCAGACCACCTAAGTAATGTCGCTTCTGTCCTACTCCCATTTTACGGGCTTTGTATCTTATTCTTTCTCAAATAATTGATAGTAGTCTGCGATGGTCATTTGGGCTTTTTCTTCTTGATTGAGGTCTTGGACGATGTGTCCGTCTTTCATCACAATCAAGCGATTTCCATATTTCAAAGCATCTTCCATATGGTGGGTGATCATAAGAGCTGTGAGGGCATCTTGTTTCACAAACTCATCGGTCAAGGTCATTAGGGCCTGACTGGTTTTTGGATCCAAGGCTGCAGTGTGTTCGTCTAAAAGCAAGAGTTCTGGGCGTTTCAGTGTCGCCATCAACAGACTCAAGGCTTGTCGTTGCCCCCCTGATAGAAACTCAACGGCTGTGTCGATATGATTTTCCAAGCCATTGCCGATCTTAGCAAGGACCATTTGAAACTCTTCTTTATAGCTGGCCAAGTGACGCGGAATCAAGCCACGTTTTTCTCCACGAAACTTCGCTACCAAGAGGTTTTCCGCTACTGTCATGCGAGGCGCTGTGCCCATTTTAGGATCTTGAAAGACCCGCGATAGGTACTTGGCTCTCTTTTCAGGAGAATAGTTGGTTACATCTTCCCCCAAAATATAAATCTTCCCACTGCTCACCGGAAGCGTCCCAGCAATGGTATTAAAGAGGGTTGATTTTCCAGCTCCATTGCCCCCCAAAATCGTGATAAAATCATGCTCTCGAATTTCCAAGGAAACATCATCCAGAATGACTTTTTCTTCGTTCATCCCATTGCTCACGGCTTTGGTTACATTTTTTAATTCTACAATTGCTGTCATTTACTGAGTTTTGCTCCTTTCATGATTTTTCCCTTAAAGGTTGGAATCATCAAGCAGATAGCTAAGATCAAGGCACTGAAGATTCGAATATAGCTGGTATTGATGCCAAGCGCAATCACGGCCCAAATCAAAAATTGGTAGGCGATCGATCCGATCGCAATACTGAGCAAGCGCTCTGTCAAGGTGACATTTGAAAAGAGCACCTCTCCAATAATGAGACTGGCAAGCCCAATAACGATGACACCAATCCCACGTGAAGCATCCGCATAGCCTTCTTGTTGGGCCATCAGTGCACCAGATAGAGCAATAATCCCATTTGAAATGACCAAGCCCATCAATTCCATCCGGTCAGTGTTGATCCCAAAGCTCTTGGCCATATCTGGATTGTCCCCTGTCGCAATATAGGCTTGACCCAAGCGTGTATCCAAGAAGAAGATCAAACCAAGGATCACAAGCGTTACGAAAATCAAGCCAATCAGGATCTCATTGAACCCACTGGCAAAAGGAAGAAATTCCTGAATTTTTTTATAGCCCAGAAGTCCTAAATTAGCCCGCTGCATGACAAAGAGAATAACCGAGTTACAAGATGTCATTACAAGGATCCCTGACAAGAGTGTGGGGATTTTCCCTTTTGTATAGAGAAGACCCGTCGCAAGTCCTGCCAAGCACCCTGCACCAATAGCAGCCAGCGTCGCAAGGAGTGGATTGACCCCTTTGGTAATCAAGGTTACCGCTACCGCTCCTCCAAGCGGGAAGGACCCTTCTGTCGTCATATCTGGAAAATCTAGAATTCGGAACGTCATAAAGATTCCTAACCCTAAAATGGCCCAAATCAAACCTTGTGAAACAATTGAATTAATCATAGTTTCTCCCTTCGATAATAGTAGTTTAATTGTATCACAAATATGGAGGAGAACCTATAGGAAATTGTCATCAATTCCCTTTTCATGCTTTATAAAAAAACCAAAAGGTTGTGCCTTCTGGTTTTTAATCGTGAGATTTTTTAAAGGATTAAAAGAAAATCTTAGTCTTCTTTTTTCTTTCTTGACAAAGCATAACCGGCAGTAGCTAAACCAATAAGTGCTGAATAAGTCATGAATGATTGTTCAACTGAACCAGTATTTGGCAATGATTTCTTAGATGATTCTGGTTTTGGCTCTGGTTTTGGCTCTGGCTTAGGCTCTGGTT
>NZ_KV807499.1:249426-389882 GCF_001812015.1 Streptococcus sp. HMSC073D05 | reverse complement strand
CAAACCACCCGTTTGACGGGTGGTCATGATTTAGTAGTTAAGAGGAGGGTAGTGAAACCAAGGATAGCAAAGGTCCCCCAAGCTAGGGGAAGGCTCCAGATAGCTAGACTAGAAAAGAGAGCTGTTCCAAGGGGCATGGCAAAGCTGACCATCAGTCCCAAAAAGCTAGAGGTAGAAGCTAATTTTTCAGCGGGTAATTTACTCATTAAAAGACTGGAAACTTTTGGGTTGATTTTTGCAACAAGATAACCAAGGAATGTGATGAGTAGAAGGGAAAGAATGTCCCAGCGTACCAGGATATTTGTGAGCCCAAGCATGGTCAGCCCACCTGCGATCCACAGGAGGATATGATGGAGAGATTGCTTGGAAAAATAGTCATGGGGTGTCAAGCTAGCCCAGACCATGCTTAAAATAGTCACTACCTCTAAAATCAAGAGGGATTGGCTAAAACTCAACTGAAAGAAGGGGGAGTGAAGCAGTTGCAAATTGTAGATACCAGAGATGGATCCCCCTAGGGCATTGATAAGAACCAATGAGAAGAGCAACTTGCCAAAGTGGTGGACCTCCTCATCTGCAAAAATACTTTTAGCGTTCTGGTACATCTCTTGGCATTCTTGTACCAAAGAATTCTTACTTTGGGGCTCAATGACGGGATCATGTGTCAGCTGCTTTTTTCTCATCAGGAGACAGGTAGAAGACAGGAGAAAAGTCAATGCATTGATCGAAGCGACCAGGGCAAAATTTTGATGGCTGATGGCTAGCAACCAAACTCCTAGAGCTTGTCCAGAAATCGAGCAGACCATACTAAGTAGTTGGTTGAAGGAATAGGCCTCCATCAAATCCTCGTCGGGGATGTTCTTTTTCATGATAGGGAGTTGCAAGCCTCCGCGATAATCACTCAAACAATCTGAAACTATGTTTAAGAAGCAAACAATCGAAAAGGCAAGGTAACCCGGAATCTTGGTCATGAGAGCAATAAGGATGAAGAGGATGGCTTGAAGATAGCCAATGCGGATCAACCAGTTAGCTTTTTTCTTCGTGCGGTCAGCCTTCATACCAACAAAAATGCTAAAGAGGCTAGGAATAAATACAATGAGATTGGCAATGCCAACTGCCAGACTAGGCTGAGGCATGCTGGCAGCAAAGACCACAAAGACCAGATTGTAGATGGCAGCACCAAGGGTATTCAAAAAGCGAGAAAGGCTGAGTAAGGCAAAAATTTTATTACGAGCTAAGAGTTTCATAAGCCTTCCTCCTTCACGTGATCAGTTGCTAGGACTTGTTTGATAGATCGAACGATCTGTTTGAAGAGGTCTAGTTTCTCATCATCAGAGAGAAGAAGTTCCTGATCCTTCAGATAAACGCTGGTATGTGAGAGAAGAAAGCGGAGGAAGTGGTTTTTTAGTTTGGTCATCATGGGAAGAACCTTCTTTCTTTACTTGATAGTCCTATTGTAAACCTAAAAAGCAAGAAAAAATTAATGTTGCATATTTTCAACAAAAACTCACAGAGTAGATCTGTGAGTTTTTTAGGTTTCTTTGATGAGTTCCTGCATGCCCTGTCTGTAGTAGCTGGCACTGTCCTTACAATCCAGAATAGAGAGAACCTGGATGGCCTGTTCCATCTTTTCAAGACCGATTTCTTTTTCTCCCTTTCGATAGAGAAATTCTCCTTTGGCGTAGAGATAAACCGTCCGCAGGTAGGCTTCGTTCTCAGAGTAAAAGTGGTTGTTAATCAGGTGATCAAAATAGGTTGCATCTTCAAATTCATTTGAACTAATGGCGAGAAAAAAGCCATTAAGGAAAATAGAATTGATGGCAGGACTAGAGGAATCTAGGAGAAGCTTGAAATCCCCCCTTTGGACCAACTCCTCTGTGTATTGTCGATAGAGCTGACTAGAGAAAAGATGAGAGGTCAGAGAGAACAGGTTTAATTCAAAATTTCCCCAGATCGTGACAGAAAAGAGATAGTCATGGAGGAAATCTAGTTCCTCTTGGCAAGAAGTGAGCTCCACTTCAGGATAGATGGCAAGCATTTGGGCCTTGAGAATAATGCTGGCTAAGAAGTCTTCTTTTTTCTGATGCTTCTGGTAGGCTTGCTGGTAGCTTTGGTACAAGGCTTGGTCGTGTTCTAAGCTCATGTTTTCATAGTGCTCTTTCAACAATTTGGGAATAAAGGATTGCTGATCGATCCCTGCTAGATGAGAGAACTCACTGAGGCTGGTTTTGATCTGTTGGAGGGCCTGAAAAAACCGTTGTGTGGTTAGGTCATTTTCTCCTCTTTCAAATCGAGACAGCATGGAGCGCGAAAATTCGCCACCCGTAGCTTCCTCTAAAGAGATGTGACGACTTTCACGTATTTGCCGAAAAACTGCTCCGATATCTTTCATGAATTCTCCTCTATCTAACATTGCTCAATACCCTAGCCAGTGACCCTCTTTTGTCCAAGAGATGGTGGGACCTTGTGTACAACACCAATTGGCCTAGTTACTGTATCTTTTTTCATGATTATAACAAATTTTTGAGGAGACTTCTTGGTTGAGGGGCAGCTTCATGATATACTAGTAGTATCTAGAAGATTTGAGGACAAAAGAATGAACTTATATACACAAGAAATCCGTAAAAATCCTGAAGGACTAGCTTTTGATCAAGAGTTGGATTTGTTAAAGGATCTGCAAAAGCGTAATTCAGAAATTCTTGATTTAAAGAATGTGACAGCGACAGGACGAGTAGCCTATGATACAGGCCTCTATATCTTGGATTACCAGTTGAGCTACACCATCGTTTTGGCATCTAGCCGAAGCATGGAGCCTGTCGAGCTTCAAGAGAGCTATCCTGTAACAGAAGTGTTTGCTGAAGATGTACAGTCTGACGCAGATATCGAGGCCCTAGAGGAAGACTTGATCCTTCCAATCGAAGGTGGGAAGATTGACCTGAGTGAGAGTGTAGCGGATAATATCCTGCTCAATATTCCTCTCAAGGTTCTCACTCCAGAAGAAGAGGCTGGACAAGGTTTTATCGAAGGAAATGATTGGAAAATCTTATCCGAAGAAGAATACCAAGCCGTTCAAGCGATCAAGAAAGAAGAAAACAGTCCTTTCGCTGGTCTAAATGGCTTGTTTGACGAAGAATAAGCTAGAGATTACATTTGATAAATTTAGACATAAATACAGGTCTTTTCTTTGAGGAAAGGCCTTCTTTTGATATACTAGGATTAATAAATAACAGAGGGGAGACCTCTAAAAAGGAGAAAAAGTATGGATACTTTATTTATTCCAGGTTGGTTGATTACCGGCCTAATAGTCGCAGTTATTATTTTGATTTTGCTTGTTAAAGGTTATGTGAACGCTAAACCCAACGAAGTCGTGGTCATTACCGGTCTTCGGAAGCAACGTCACTTGCGTGGGAAAGCTGGCTTTATGATTCCCTTTGTCGAACAACGCTCTTATCTTGATATTGAGCAATTCTCGACAGATGTTCGGACGTCAGAAGCAGTCCCAACACTGGACTTCATTAACGTCCGTGCCGATGCAGCTGTTAAATTAAAAATTGGTACAACCGATGAAATGATTGCCCGGGCTGCAGAAAACTTCTTGAACTGGAATACGACAGATATTTCCAATTCTGTCCAAGATGTCTTGGAAGGAAACTTGCGGGAAGTGATCGGTCAGATGGAGCTCCGTAAGATGGTCAATGACCGTCAAGAGTTTGCCTCAAAAGTGCAAGACAACGTAGCGCCAGACTTGGCTAAAATGGGTCTAGAAGTCATCGCCTTTACGGTTCAATCCTTCTCTGATGAAGGGGGAGTCATCGATAACCTCGGGATTGAAAATGTTGAAACCATTAAGAAAGATGCCTTGATTGCCAAAGCCAAAGCAGAACGTGAACGCAAGGAAGTCGAAGCAGAACAAGATAAATTGGCTAACGACAAACGCGTCGCTGCCGATCTTGAAATTGCGCAAAAACAAAATGAACTGAAACTCAAACAAGCAGCCCTCAAGCAAGAAGCAGACATTGCCCAAGCAAAAGCAGATGCCGCTAAAGGAATTGAGGCAGAAGTGCAACGTCGTGAACAAGAGCGCGTGGCAGCCGAAGCCAATATCATGAAACAGGAAAAAGAAGCGGAAGTCAAAGAGCGCGAAGTTAAGGTTCGTGAGCAAGAATTGGATGCCAACATCCGCAAACAAGCTGAAGCTGAAAAATATGCGCGTCAACAAGCTGCAGAAGCAGAATTGATCGAACGCCAACGCAAGGCCGAAGCTGAACTCTTCGAAACACAAAAAGAAGCCGAAGCTCGGAAAGCCCAAGCCGAAGCTGAGAAATTTGCCCAATTGCAAGAGGCCGAAGCTATTGAAGCCAAAGGTCGTGCCGAGGCTGAAGCTATTCGCTTGAAACTGGAAGCCGAAGCCAAAGGTTTGGACCAAAAGGCCGAAGCGATGAAGAAAATGCAAGAAGCAGCCATTACTGAAATGGTCGTTGACAAGTTGCCTGAAATTGCGCGTGCTGTCGCAGAACCATTAACCAAGGTTGATAAGATCACCATGTACGGGGAAGGCAATGCTTCTAAGATGGTGGGAGATATTATGCAAAGTATCGACCAAGTCTCTCAAGGAGCTGGATTTGATATTCGTCAATTACTAGCAGGAGCCCTTGGAGTTAATATGACGGTCAACAAACTCAAAGAAGGAGAACAACCGGTCATTGAAGCAGAGGAGTTAGCTTCTAAAGAAGATTAATACCATTCTTAAGAAAGTGTCTGAGAACTGTTTCTCGGGCACTTTTGTTTTTAAGATCAAATAACTTGCATGATCTTCTCCCTCTTAGAGAAGGTGGGAAGCTATTTTCTGCTTTCTTTTGAGGAGGAAAAATGGTAGAATAAAGGCAAACTATAAAGAGGAGTGTCACATGACTAAAGCAAACTTTGGTGTTGTTGGTATGGCCGTAATGGGTCGTAACCTTGCCCTTAATATCGAATCTCGTGGCTACACAGTTGCCATTTATAACCGTAGTAAAGAAAAAACAGAAGATGTAATTGCTTGCCACCCTGATAAAAACTTTGTGCCAAGCTATGATATCGAAAGCTTCGTAAACTCAATCGAAAAACCACGTCGTATCATGCTCATGGTTCAAGCAGGACCTGGTACAGACGCAACTATCCAAGCCCTTCTTCCACACTTGGATAAAGGTGACATCTTGATCGACGGAGGAAATACTTTCTATAAAGATACCATCCGTCGTAATGAAGAATTGGCGAACTCAGGAATCAACTTTATTGGTACTGGTGTATCTGGTGGGGAAAAAGGTGCCCTTGAAGGTCCTTCAATCATGCCTGGTGGGCAAAAAGAAGCGTATGACTTGGTAGCTGACGTTCTTGAAGAAATCTCTGCAAAAGCGCCTGAAGATGGAAAACCATGTGTGACTTACATCGGTCCTGATGGAGCTGGTCACTACGTGAAAATGGTCCACAACGGGATCGAGTACGGGGATATGCAATTGATCGCAGAAAGCTATGACCTCATGCAACACTTGCTTGGACTTTCTGCAGAAGACATGGCTGAAATCTTCACTGAATGGAACAAGGGTGAATTGGACAGCTACTTGATCGAAATCACTGCGGATATCTTGAAACGCAAAGACGACGAAGGTCAAGATGGACCAATCGTAGACTACATCTTGGACGCTGCAGGAAACAAAGGAACTGGTAAATGGACTAGCCAATCAGCGCTTGACCTTGGTGTGCCGTTGTCACTCATCACTGAGTCAGTATTTGCCCGTTACATCTCTGCCTACAAAGAAGAACGTGTACATGCTAGCAAGGTTCTTCCAAAACCAGCTGCATTCAAATTTGAAGGAGACAAGGCTGAGTTGATCGAAAAGATTCGTCAAGCCCTTTACTTCTCAAAAATCATCTCTTACGCACAAGGTTTTGCGCAATTGCGTGTTGCTTCTAAAGAAAACAACTGGAACTTGCCATTTGCAGACATCGCATCTATCTGGCGCGATGGATGTATCATCCGTTCTCGTTTCTTGCAAAAGATCACAGATGCTTACAACCGCGATGCAGATCTTGCTAACCTTCTATTGGATGAGTACTTCTTAGATGTTACTGCTAAGTACCAACAATCAGTTCGGGATATCGTAGCTCTTGCTGTTCAAGCTGGTGTGCCTGTACCAACCTTCTCAGCAGCCATCACTTACTTCGATAGCTACCGTTCAGCGGATCTTCCAGCAAACTTGATCCAAGCACAACGTGACTACTTTGGTGCTCACACTTACCAACGTAAAGACAAAGAAGGTACCTTCCACTATTCTTGGTACGACGAAAAATAATCTTGCTCTATGGTCAAACGAGTTCTACTAGTAGAAAATGAGAAGCAAATCGCTCGCTTCATTGATTTGGAACTTCAAAAAGAGGGGTATCAAGTTGATGTGGTCGAGGATGGAAAAGCGGGTCTGGCCTTAATTGCTGCGACTAAATATGATCTGATCTTGTTTAATTACGATTTGTCAGATATGTCTGGTGAAACATTCGCAGAGGAAATCAGTCGGATTCGCCCAGCTTCTGTTTTGATTGTTTTGGATAGCCGCGAAAAAATTGCTGAGCACAAAGAGAGTATTCAGCGCTTTGCCGTTTCCTATATGGTTAAACCCTTTATTATCAGCGATTTGGTAGATAAGATCACAGCCATTTTTAGAGGACGTGATTATATTGACCAACATTGTAGCCAGATGAAAATCCCAACATCATACCGCAATTTGCGCATTGATGTGGAACACCATACCGTCTATCGTGGGAAAGACATGATTAGTTTAACCCGCAGAGAGTATGATCTCTTAGCGACTCTGATGGGAAGCAAAGGGGTGGTGACACGAGATCAGTTGTTGGAAAGTGTCTGGAAGTACGAGAGTACAGGTGAGACTAATATTGTGGACGTCTATATCCGTTATCTCCGTGGGAAAATTGATCTACCCGGTCAAAAAAGCTATATTAAGACCGTTCGTGGGATTGGCTATGCCATGCAAGACACATTAGAATAAAATATTCGAACCCTTAGAGGGTTCGAATATTTTTATGACTCAAGGGAAACGTTTGCGTTTGGAAAGGATGGGTTTTAAAAAGGATTTGGCTAAAAAAAGATAAAAAAAGATAAAATTTAGAGAAAAAAATGAATGTAAGGCTTTACAAATTTTTAAAATGTGGTATACTAGAAACAAATTAAGCGCAAACGTTTTCTTAAAAACAAAAGCCTTAAACAATATAAGGAGGTTGAATGATGAATAAAGGATCATTCAAAAGTTTATTTAGCTTTGAATTCTGGCAGAAGTTTGGTAAGGCCTTGATGGTCGTTATCGCTGTCATGCCAGCTGCTGGGTTGATGATTTCAATCGGGAAATCAATCCCTATGATCAACCCGAATTTATCTCCACTTGTTATTACAGGTGGGATTCTCGAACAAATCGGTTGGGGGGTTATCGGTAACCTTCACATCCTCTTTGCACTCGCTATCGGTGGTAGCTGGGCCAAAGAGCGTGCTGGGGGTGCCTTTGCGGCTGGTCTCTCTTTCATCTTGATTAACCGTATTACCGGTGCAGTTTTTGGAGTTACATCTGCAATGTTGGCTGATAAGGATGCTACCGTTCATACGATCTTAGGTGGATCAATTAAAGTTGCAGACTACTTCATTAGTGTCCTTGAAGCACCGGCACTTAATATGGGGGTGTTTGTAGGGATTATCTCAGGTTTTGTTGGAGCAACTGCTTTCAATAAATACTATAACTACCGTAAACTTCCAGAAGCCCTTTCTTTCTTTAACGGGAAGCGCTTTGTCCCATTCGTTGTTATCGTTCGTTCAGCTCTTACAGCCTTGGTTTTGGCAGCCTTGTGGCCAGTGGTTCAATCAGGAATTAATGGATTCGGTGTCTGGATCGCCAACTCACAATCAACAGCTCCAGTATTGGCACCATTCTTGTTTGGTACCTTGGAACGTCTTCTCTTGCCGTTTGGTCTTCACCACATGTTGACCATTCCAATCAACTATACTCAATTGGGTGGTAGCTACCAAGTTCTTACAGGTGCTGCCAAAGGAACAACTGTATTTGGACAAGATCCACTTTGGTTGGCTTGGGTAACAGACCTTGTTAACTTGAAGAAGGCAGATCCTAGCCAATACCAACACTTGCTTCATGCGTACACACCAGCTCGTTTCAAAGTTGGTCAAATGATTGGATCATTTGGTATCTTGATGGGGGTTGTAGTTGCTATCTATCGCAATGTTGACCCAGATAAGAAAGAAAAATACAAAGGGATGCTTTTTGCAACTGCCCTTGCTACATTCTTGACAGGTGTTACTGAACCAATTGAATACATGTTCATGTTCATTGCAACACCTTTATACCTAATCTATGCCTTTGTTCAAGGAGCTGCCTTTGCAATGGCTGACTTGGTTCACCTTCGTGTCCACTCATTCGGTTCAATCGAGTTCTTGACACGTACCCCAATGGCCATCAACGCTGGTTTGGCTTTAGATATCTTTAACTTTGTATGGGTAACAGTCCTCTTTGCCTTTATCATGTACTTCATTGCTAACTTCATGATTAAGAAATTCAATTATGCAACTCCAGGACGTAACGGTAACTATGAACAAAATGATGACGCCCCTGCAGGAGATGGTGCAGCAGCAGGTGCTGCTACAAGCTCAGCAAGCTCACAAGTCATTAACATCATCAACCTTCTTGGTGGACGTGCCAATATCGTAGACGTTGACGCATGTATGACTCGTCTTCGTGTAACCGTTAAGGACGCTGAAAAAGTCGGAACAGAAGAACAATGGAAAGCTGAAGGCGCTATGGGTCTTGTCATGAAAGGACAAGGTGTCCAAGCAATCTACGGACCTAAAGCTGACGTATTGAAATCTGATATCCAAGACGTTCTTGATTCGGGTGAAGTTATTCCTGAAACACTTCCTAGCCAAATGACAGCAGTTCAAAAAGCTGAAGCAACCTTTAAAGGGGTAACTGATGAAGTGCATTCCGTTGCAGATGGTGAAGTGATCAACATCGAAGATGTGAAAGATCCTGTATTCTCACAAAAAATGATGGGTGACGGATTTGCGGTTGAGCCTGAAAATGGCCACATCGTTTCACCAGTTGCTGGTAAAGTTACTAGCGTCTTCCCAACCAAACATGCCCTTGGTTTGGTAACAGATAATGGTTTGGAAGTCTTGGTTCACATCGGTCTAGATACTGTTAGTCTTGAAGGAAAACCATTTGAGGTTAAAGTTTCTGAAGGTCAAACAGTGGCTGCTGGAGACCTCTTGGTAGAAGCAGACCTTGATGCGATCCGTGCAGCTGGTCGTGAAACTTCAACAATTGTTGTCTTCACAAATGCAGATGCGATTAAATCCGTTAAGGTCGAACATACTGGTAAATTGGCAGCAAATGCGCCAGTTGCAACAGTAGAATTATAAGAGACGTCGGCAAAGAAAATGAGGTTGGGGCAGTGCACCCGGCCTCTTGCCGTTTCTTGATTTGGAGAGAAGGAGAAATCAGGGGATGAAATTTTTAACATTAAATTCCCATAGTTGGATGGAAGAGAATGCTCAGCAAAAATTTGAAACCCTCAAGGAACAAATTTTAGAAGCGCAATATGATGTGATCTGTTTCCAAGAGGTCAATCAAGAAATGGCCTCAGAAACAGTCGAAACAGATGAGTATTATCAAGCTTTGCCATCATCTGTAGCGATTCACAAGGATCACTTTGTTCGCGTATTGGTAGAAGAGTTAGCTGCTCATGGACTCCACTATTATTGGACTTGGGCCTACAACCATATTGGCTATGATCACCTCAATGAGGGTGTGGCCGTTCTTTCGCGTCAACCCTTGAAGGCGGATGAGATTTTGGTATCCAATATGGATGATCCAACGGACTACCATACTCGTCGAGTAGCCGTTGCCCATACAAGTGTAGATGGCAAAGAGATTGCTGTTGCCAGCGTCCATCTTTCTTGGTGGGACAAAGGTTTCCAATTTGAGTGGCCACGCATTGAGAACTACTTCAGCCAAGTAGGCAAACCTTTTATTCTAGCTGGTGATTTCAATAATCCTGCTGGTCAAGAAGGGTATGAAACGATTCTATCCAGTTCGCTAAAACTTCAAGATAGTTTTATCGAAGCCAAAGAAACAAAGGGGACTTATACTGTAGGTCCTGGAATCGATGGCTGGACGGATAATCAAGTTCCATTGCGAATCGATTACGTCTTTGCAAGTCCAGAATGGGACATCCAGCGTCTACATGTCATTTTTGATGATCAAAACAAACCCCATGTCAGTGATCACTATGGCTTAGAAGCTGAATTATCACTTTAATATAAATGGAGAGTCGAAAGGAAAACGATTTTATTCAATCGTCCTTCGACTCTTTTTTATGGATCAATGAGGAGCAAGCATAGGGGATTCTCCTGTTCTTCTGCTTTCTTTACGATTCAATTTATGGTAAAATGAAGTGTTAAAACAGTTTAAGGAGGTAGCAAATGCGTTGTCCAAAATGTGGTGGAAGTAAGTCTAGTGTGGTGGATAGTCGACAAGCTGAAGATGGGAACACCATCCGTCGTCGCAGGGAATGCGAAGAATGCCATTATCGCTTTACTACCTACGAACGAGTGGAAGAGCGGACCCTAGTGGTTGTCAAAAAGGATGGGACACGCGAGCAATTTTCTCGTGATAAAATCTTTAATGGTATTATCCGCTCAGCTCAAAAACGGCCTGTTTCTAGTGACGAAATTGAAGAAATTGTAAACCGGATCGAGCAAAAGGTTCGCAGCCAAAGTGATAATGAAATCAACAGTGAATATATTGGTTCGTTGGTCATGGATGAGTTAGCAGATCTAGATGAGATCACCTATGTCCGTTTTGCTAGTGTTTACCGGAGTTTCAAGGATGTCGGTGAGTTAGAGACCCTCTTGAAACAAATTACGAAGGGAACCAAGAAGAAAAAGGAAAAATAGATGAAGCCCAATACGCCTTTCGCATTTTTAAAAAATAATCTTCTTCCACCGGCAGGGGCTGCATTGGAGCAGTATTACCTGCCTATTTTAGAGACAGAAACAGTAGCGATTTATCGTTATCTGCTCGCCTCTTATGATCAGGGTGAAAAACAATATTTACTTGCTCAAATCCTCAATCACTTGAATATAGGATTTCCACAGTTGCTACTAGCCTTTGATCGTTTAATTGCTATGGGGTTGATGGATCTCTATGAGGAAGAAGTTGGGATCACCATCCAGTTACATGCTCCTCTTGAATCAGAACAATTTTTTTCGAATGCTATTTTCAAACGCTTGCTTGAAAAAAAGATTGGGGAAAAGGCTGTTGAGGATCTGATCCCAGCACGCTCTTTAGGAACTAGACGGCAAGTTTCCTTCTCTCAAGTCTTTGGACTAGATGCTGGTGAGGTGACCGTTGTTCCAAGCAAGAAACAGCAGTTTGATATGGAGATGTTTAAGCGAATGATGGGGCGTGATGGACTTCGTTTTGCGGATGAAGGAGAAGCGACTCTTGCCCTCTTTGCCATTGCAGAAGAGCAGCAATGGACCTGGTATGAAACGTATCTTTTAGCCAAAGAAACAGCTGTAGACCGTACCGTCTCTCCAAAGAGAATGAAACAAAAATTAGCTCAGGCTAGCCAAGAGCAACCCCGCATGTCCTATAGCCGTCAGGAAGAAACTATACTGAGGGAAGCTAAGGCAAAATCCAGCCTACAATTTCTAGCGGAGATTAAGAAGGCGCGCAATGCGACCATTACGCAGAGCGAACGCAAGACTTTATCCAAGTTAGCTGATCTAGGCTTATTAGATGAGGTGATCAATATCATCTTATTGTTGACCTTTAATAAGACCCAGTCTGCTAATCTCAATGAAAAGTATGCTTTGAAGGTGGGAAATGATTTTTCTTATCAAGGGGTCAACAGTGCAGAACTAGCGATTTTAAAAGTTCGAGAACGCCAGGAACAAGCTAAAGCTCAAGGAAACAAGGGGACGAGTCCTACATCAGCTAAGGGCAAGAACAGCAATGTTCCCAAGTGGAGCCAACCAAACTATCAAAATCAAACCAGTCAAGCAGAAAAGGTGGATCTTGCTAAAGAGAAACAACGCCTATTAGAAAAACTGAATCAAGGAGGTGAGTAGATGGAAAGTGTAGGTCAAACCATGTCTCACATGAACCGTGCGCGTCAATTTAACTATGAGGATTTGGTCGCACAGATCTTGGCAGACCAAGAAGTTGCTGCCTTTATCAAGGACCAGTCTTTGTCTGAACAAGAAATTCGACGGAGTATTTCAAAATTTAATCAATACATTAGTGAACGCAACCGTTTCTTATTGGGAGATCCGGATTATATTGCCAAAGGTTATAAGCCCATCCTCACCATGAATGAAGGCTATGCGGATGTCGCTTATGAGGAAACGCCAGAGTTAATCGAAGCCCAAAAACGAGCTGCGATCAACCAACGTCTCAACTTGATCAATCTCCCTTCAACCTTGAAAGAAGCGAGTCTAGCCAAGGTAGAACTCGATGATAAGGGGCGATTTGAGGCCTTTGAAGAATTAGCTAATTTTGTGGCCAACTATCCTGAATATCAAAAGGGGATCTACCTCTATGGTGATTTCGGAGTAGGAAAGAGCTACATGATGGCAGCCTTGGCTCATGATTTATCCGAAAAACGCCAGGCCTCTACTACCCTACTTCATTTTCCAAGTTTTGCGATCGATGTTAAAAATGCCATCAGTTCAGGCTTGGTCAAAGAAACCGTCGATCAGGTGAAAAAAGCCGAAATTTTAATTCTCGATGATATCGGTGCGGAACAGATGTCAGCCTGGGTGCGAGATGAAATCTTACAAGTGATTTTGCAGCACCGAATGCAGGAAAATCTCCCAACCTTCTTTACTTCTAACTTTAATTTTGAAGAGTTGGAACGTCATTTTGCAGCTTCGCGTAATGGAGATGAAACCTGGCAGGCCAAACGGGTCATGGAGCGCGTGAAATTTTTAGCCAAGGAAATCCATTTGGAAGGAGTCAATCGCCGATGAATGAAACCATCCGTTTAATGAAATCTCATTTTTCTGTTCGCCGTTTTAAGGAAGAAGCCATCAAAGAAGCTGACCTCAAGGAAATTTTATCAGCTGGGCAGATGGCATCAAGTTGGAAAAATTTTCAGTCTTATTCTGTGATTGTGGTCAAAAGCAAGGAAAAGAAAGAAGCCCTCTACGACTTGCTTCCTCAAGAAGCGATTCGCCAATCAGCCGTCTTTCTCCTCTTTGTTGGGGATTTAAACCGTGCTGGAAAAGCTGTCAAACTTCATGAGCAGGATTTCCATCCTGAAGGGGTGGACAACTTACTGATCACCTCAGTGGATGCGGCTCTAGCAGCTCAAAATACACTATTGGCAGCTGAAAGTCTCGGCTATGGTGGAGTGATTATCGGCATGTTGCGCTACTGTTCAGAAGAAGTCGCAGAACTCTTCCGTCTGCCAGACTATACCTATCCGGTTTTTGGGATTGCCCTCGGAGTACCCAACCAGCAACATGCGGTGAAACCACGTTTGCCATTGGAGCAGGTTGCTTTTGAAGAAGAATACCAAGAACAAGACCTATCAGTTGTGACTGCCTATGACAAGGTTCAGGCAGATTATGCTGGAGCGCGTGCAACCGACAGCTGGAGCGAGCGCCTTGCAGCTCAATTTGGTCAACCTGAACAAGAAGAGACCAAAAAACTACTAGAAAAACACAAACTATTATGAAATGAAGAGAGGCGTTCTTGAACCGAGGTCTCGCCTTTCATTAGAAAAGAGGAAATCATGGCCCTACCAACTATTGCGATTGTAGGCCGTCCCAATGTCGGAAAATCTACACTCTTTAACCGGATTGCCGGTGAGCGGATTTCCATCGTTGAGGATGTAGAAGGAGTCACTCGTGACCGCATTTATGCAACAGCTGAGTGGTTGAATCGAAAATTTAGTATCATCGATACGGGGGGAATTGATGACGTAGATGCCCCATTTATGGAGCAAATCAAGCATCAGGCAGAAATTGCCATGGACGAAGCAGATGTGATCGTCTTTGTTGTTTCTGGAAAAGAAGGGATCACGGATGCGGATGAATATGTCACACGTATCTTGTATAAGACCCATAAACCGGTTATTCTTGCAGTCAACAAGGTGGATAACCCAGAGATGCGCAATGATATCTATGACTTTTATGCCTTAGGACTGGGCGAGCCACTACCGGTATCCTCTGTCCACGGGATCGGAACTGGGGATGTTCTCGATGCCATCATCGAAAATCTTCCGAATGACACAGAAGAAGAAAATCCAGATATCATCAAATTTAGCTTGATTGGTCGTCCAAATGTTGGGAAATCAAGCTTGATCAATGCGATCCTTGGAGAAGACCGGGTCATCGCAAGCCCTGTTGCTGGAACCACACGGGATGCTATCGATACCCATTTTACCGATGCAGATGGCCAAGAATTTACCATGATCGATACAGCTGGTATGCGCAAATCTGGTAAAATCTATGAAAACACTGAGAAATATTCTGTCATGCGTGCCATGCGTGCCATCGACCGCTCAGATGTGGTTTTGATGGTTATCAATGCCGAAGAAGGGATTCGGGAGTATGACAAGCGGATCGCTGGCTTTGCTCATGAAGCTGGAAAAGGGATGATCATTGTTGTCAATAAATGGGATACTATTGAAAAAGACAACCATACCATGAAGCAGTGGGAAGATGACATTCGCGATCAATTCCAATACCTTTCTTATGCGCCGATTGTTTTTGTCTCTGCCTTAACCAAACAACGCTTGCACAAGTTGCCAGAGATGATCAAACAGATCAGTGAGAGTCAAAATACACGGATTCCTTCAGCTGTCTTGAACGATGTGATTATGGATGCCATTGCCATTAATCCAACGCCGACCGACAAAGGGAAACGCCTCAAGATCTTCTATGCGACACAAGTGGCAACCAAGCCGCCAACTTTTGTGGTCTTTGTTAACGAAGAAGAACTGATGCACTTCTCATACCTCCGTTTCTTGGAGAACCAAATTCGCAAGGCCTTTGTTTTTGAAGGAACTCCAATCCATTTGATTGCTCGAAAACGGAAGTAGGGAATAAGAGACAAATGGATAAAAGTGGAGAAGGATATTTCAAATGATAAAACGCTCATTCTTCCAACTATGAAAATAACTAAAAGTAGCGCATAAGCGTTGCTTTTTTTAATAAGCTGGTAAAATGAAGTGGAGGATAGTCAGATGCGTAGTATCATGGTCCGGATATTCTTTATTCCTTATGCTTTTTTTAAGGATGAGTAGAGTAAACTCATGAACATCATGAGAGCTTTAGGTTTGTGTACTTATTATTTAAAATCTATCTGTATCTCCTGTTTCTCGGTTCGATCGTAAGCTTGGAGCTCTTGATCCTATTGCTGGGGATTTTATTAAAAAATAAGGTCGTGTTTTTTCTTTTCTCTATGAGCAATCGGGATTTTGCTATTCCCGTTGTTTAGCTATTCGATCAAACAGTTAACAGATAGATATTAGGAATAGCTGTTTGAACTGAGAGCGTTACGAAATCAGGTAAAAAACGGGCTAAAATCCTTTCAAGATGATGACTATTTTTTCTAATTTTTGCTTAAATATGGTATAATAAAGGGATTAATCTAAGGTGGTAAACATGGCAAAATTAATTCCTGGGAAGGTTCGTTCACAAGGGAGCCTTCTCTATGAAGCTGGGAAGGTTTCCCTTCAGGAAGTAAAAGAAAAATACCTATATTTTCGGGTGGAAGAAGAAAGCTTGCGGTACAGTTTGGACGACGATGCTGTTTTTTGTAGCTGTGCTTTCTTTCAAAAGAAAAAATTCTGTACACATCTAGCAGCTGTGGAAGCTTTTTTGAAGAATGATGACAGTGGGAAAGCAGCTCTTACAAGCCTTGAAGAAGATGCCACGGCGACTGAAGAAACGCAGGAGAAGGTCTCTTTTGGAAGTTTGTTTTTAGACCAGGTCCTTCCAAAAATCGAAAAGAAAGAAACTCGCTATGTCTTATCAGCAGTCGGGCAGGAGGATGAATACTCTGGTCAATTCTTGTGGACCCTTCGCATTCGTCGCTTGCCAGACGAGCGTTCTTATGTGATCAGAGATGTGCTAGCTTTTTTGCAGACCCTTCAGAAAGAAGGCCACTTTGCAATTGGCAAAAGTTACTATGAACCCATTTCTTACTTAGAATTTGATGGGCCTAGTCAGGATGTGATCAATTTCCTACAAGGCTTGGTCACAGATAGTGGCTCGAAAGAGCAAGATTTCTTTCCCAATGCTGGGCGCCATCTTTATTTTCCACCGACTCTCTTTGAAGAAGCTGTAGAATTACTAATGAATTTGGATTCCTTCCTCTTGCAATACAGCTTGTATGATTTTTCTGAAGTCTATTTTCAGGATGTCCATGGGGAGGAAGATCTCTTTCATTTTCAGGTGGAAGACCATGGTGATTTTTACGAATTGATCATTACTGAGCCACAAGTGAAGGTTGTCGAGTCTGCTGTTTACCTGTTTCGAAATGGTGTCTTCTATCACCTGACGCCCCAACAGCGGACCTTATGGAAGGCGATTCAAGACTTACCAATGGATCAAGATCGAAAAAAACGCCTGCATTTTGATCCAACGGATCAGACCAAACTTTCCTATAGTTTAAAAGAGTTCAAAAAACTGGGACAAATAACAGCCCCGACCAGCTTTTTAATCCACGATTTCACTCCGGAATTTCATTTTGATCTAGCACAGGATCAGACTGTATTACTGGATGTTGTCTTTCAATACCAGGATCGTGTGGTGACCACGCGTGAGGAACTTCTCAATCTTCCTTATTCTAGTGATTTCGATAAGGAGCAAGAAGTTTTTTCAACCATGCTAGCAGCAGGTTTTACGGATGATTTTTCTTCCCAAAGAAGTCCTTTATCAAGTGAGCAAATCTATCCATTCTTTCACCAACAGATCCCGACTTTTGAAGCCTTAGGAGAGGTTACCCTCTCTGATAGCCTTTTAGATCTTTATCAAGTGGAGCGTCCAAAAATTGATGTTAAAACCAATGGCAGTCTACTGGAGATCGGTTTTGACTTTGAAAGTGTGGATCCAGCCGAAGTGGACCAGGTCCTCAAAGCTCTAGTAGGGCAAAAAGACTATTTTGTCAGCCATACAGGGAAAGTTCTTGTCTTTGATGAAGAAACCAAGAAGATCAGTCGAGCCTTAGCAGATCTGCGGGCGAAAATGAGCAAGGGTGGGAAACTACAAGCCCGCCGGATTGCCGCTTATCAGCTATCTGATTTGTTGGCAGATCAAGACAATGTTCATTTTTCAGAAGACTTTCGAAATTTAGCTCATGATTTGACTCATCCAGAAGACTTCCAACTCCCTCAGATGACAATCCAAGCGACCCTAAGGGATTACCAAGAAACAGGGGTTAAATGGTTCTCCATGTTAAATCATTATGGTTTTGGTGGTATTTTAGCGGATGATATGGGGCTTGGGAAAACCCTGCAGACTATTTCCTTCTTGACCAGTGTCGCAAAAAAAGAAACTAAAATCTTGATTCTAGCTCCATCTAGTCTCATCTACAATTGGAAACAAGAATTTTCAAAATTCGCTCCTCAGATGGAAGTGGCAGTCGTCTATGGTCTCAAGCAGCACCGAGATGAACTCATCGCAACCAATCCACAGGTAGTTATCACTAGTTACGCGTCTTTTCGTCAAGATGTGGAGGAATACCAGAAGAATCAGTATGAGTACTTGATTCTAGATGAAGCCCAGGTCATGAAAAATGCCCAAACCAAGATTGCCCAACACTTACGTGGCTTTGAGGTTCCGCATGTGTTTGCCCTATCTGGGACACCGATTGAAAATCATGTGGGTGAACTCTGGTCCATTTTCCAAATTGTCCTTCCAGGGCTCTTCCCAGCTAAAAGAGAATTTCAAAAATTGAGTCCTGAGACCATTGCACGATTTGTCAAACCTTTTGTCATGAGACGGAAAAAAGATGAAGTGCTCCAAGAATTACCGGACTTGATTGAAACAACCTACCACAATGAGTTGGATGAAAGCCAAAAAACGATCTATTTGGCTCAATTAAAACAAATTCAAGATCGGGTTCGAAGCTCTAGCGAGGAAGAACTAAATCGGAGTAAGGTGGAAATTCTCTCGGGTCTCATGCGCCTTCGCCAAATCTGTGATACCCCCGCCCTCTTTATGGAAGACTATCAGGGAGATAGTGGGAAATTGGAGAGCCTTCGAGATCTTTTGGGTCAAATCAAGGATGGCGAACACCGGGTTTTGATCTTCTCTCAATTTAGAGGCATGCTGGATATCCTAGAGCAGGAGATTGACCAGCTTGGCATGACCTCCTTTAAAATCACAGGTTCTACTCCCGCTAAAGATCGACAAGAAATGACCAATGCTTTTAATGCAGGTGAGCGCCATGCTTTTCTCATTTCTCTGAAGGCTGGAGGGGTTGGATTGAACCTCACTGGTGCCGATACGGTCATCTTAGTCGATTTGTGGTGGAATCCTGCAGTGGAAGACCAGGCTATTGGACGTGCCCATCGAATGGGACAGGAACAAAATGTTGAAGTTTACCGCATGATTACTCGTGGTACGATCGAAGAAAAAATCCAAGAACTACAAGCTTCCAAAAGACACTTGGTCTCAACGATTTTAGACGGAACGGAAACACGATCTAGTTTATCGGTTGAGGAAATTCGTGAGATTCTTGGAATTCAGTCAGAATAGCTTGAAAAATTCTGTGAATAGTTTATAATTAATGGAGTGTCGAAAGGAAGAAAGCATGACAGAAAAATATTTTCCTCAAGTAGGGGATAATGAGTTGATGTTAACAGAGATGCCCCACATGAACCTGTATGATGAAACAGACTTGATTAGTAACATTACAGGCGACTATGTGGATAAAAATTATTTGGAATGGCAACCGATTGCTGAAAATACCAAACCTAAGCATCCTTACCACCAACCATTAGAAGAGCCCCTACCGAAAAGACGGCCAGTAAGAAAACCTGATTTTAAAGAGCCGATTGATAAAAAAAGCCCAGCCAATCGTTATGCAGAGGAAGCGAGAGAGCGCGCTCGTGAAGATTTGAAAAAGAAACGCACAGCTCCCTATCTGACAACGGATCCAGCAGCTACTACAAGTAAACGGAAAAAACCATTTATTTCTGAACGAAAACCTGGTCAGCCAACGGCTCCCTTCCAAAAGGAAAATCCGGGTGAATTATTGAAATATAGCAAACGATTGCGACAAGATCAGTTGATCCTTGCAGAGTTCGAATCTGCAGGAGAACCAGAAGTGGCAGAACCGACTGAAAAGAAAAACAATTATGATTTCTTAAAGACTAGCCAAATATACAATAAAGATCAGCACAAGTTGAAACCACAGCCAATCAAACAAGAATTGGATTTAACCCATCTAGATCAAGAATAAGGAGAAAACATGTCTAATACATACCATTTTATTGGAATTAAAGGAGCAGGGATGAGTGCTTTAGCCCTCATGCTTCACCAAATGGGACATACGGTTCAAGGGTCAGATGTTGAGAAGTATTACTTTACGCAACGTGGCTTGGAACAAGCAGGAATTCAAATTTATCCATTTGATGTGAAAAATTTGGAAGGCGACAAGATCCTCATTGCCGGGAATGCTTTCCGTCCAGATAACAATGTGGAAATCGCTTATGCAGATGAGCATGGCCTAACTTATAAACGCTACCATGAATTCCTTGGTGAATTTATGCGTGACTTCGTCAGCATGGGAGTTGCCGGGGCACACGGGAAAACCTCAACAACAGGGATGCTTTCGCACGTCTTATCAAATATCACTGATACCAGTTATTTGATTGGTGACGGGACAGGTCGTGGCTCTGCAGCAGCCAAATACTTTGTATTTGAATCAGATGAGTATGAACGCCACTTTATGCCTTACCATCCTGAATACAGCATCATCACCAATATTGACTTCGACCATCCAGACTATTTTACGAGCTTAGAAGATGTCTTCAATGCCTTTAACGATTATGCCAAACAAATCAGCAAAGGCCTCTTCATCTACGGAGAAGACAAAGAATTGCGTCGGATTACCTCATCAGCACCAATTTATTACTATGGTTTTGATAAGGAGACGAACGATTTTGTAGCAAGCAACTTGCTTCGCTCAACGACAGGTTCAACCTTCAACGTTCATTTCCGTGGAGAAGATTTGGGGCAATTCCATATCCCAACATTTGGTCGTCACAACATCATGAATGCTACAGCAGTCATTGGTTTGCTTTACATTGCAGGATTTGATTTAGATTTAGTCCGCGAGCATTTGAAGACCTTTGCTGGAGTGAAACGTCGCTTTACTGAAAAAGTAGTCAATGGAACAGTGATAATCGATGACTTTGCGCACCATCCAACGGAAATTATTGCAACCTTGGATGCGGCCCGTCAAAAATACCCAAGTAAAGAGATTGTGGCCATTTTCCAACCACATACCTTTACACGGACCATTGCCTTGTTAGATGAATTTGCAGAAGCCTTGAATCAAGCAGATGCTGTTTACTTGGCACAGATCTATGGCTCTGCGCGTGAAGTCGATCACGGCGATGTGAAAGTTGAAGATTTGGAAGCAAAAATTGTCAAACGCTCAGCGATTATTACAGCTGAGAATGTTTCTCCTCTTCTTGACCATGATAATGCAGTCTATGTCTTTATGGGAGCAGGAGATATTCAAACCTATGAATACTCATTTGAGCGTTTATTATCTAGTTTGACACATAGTGTACAATAAGAGATGATTGAGTCTGGAATCTTTTGGTTCCAGACTCAAATTTATCTGTCCACTGAAGGAGTATGAGATGAGGAAAGCAGGATGATGATTCGATCAATCACCCCAGCTGATCAAGAACAGCTGCTGTTACTAGAAGAAGAACTTCATGGCAATGAAGGAAAGGAGCACAGGGCCACTCTTGAGGAAGCGCTAGGTTCGAAGGAAGCCATTTCTTTGCTTGCAGAGCAGGCGGGGGATGCTGTGGCTTACTTGTTGGCGACAGAAGACCAGCCTTTAAAAAGAGACCTAATTGTATTGCGACTAGCAGTGAGACCAGCCTTTCAAGGTCAAGGCTATGGTTCTATTTTAATCGCTGCTTTAAAGGATCTAGCTGTTCAAAAGGAAAAGGAAGCCATTTGGATCGATTGCCCAGAAGACTTACTATCTTATTTTTCCCAGCAAGGATTTCGAGATGAAGCTGAGTCTGATCGAGGTGTCCATATGGTTTGGGAACGATAGAAGGAGTAAATGATGAAAGAAAAGATTCACATTAGACAGGCAGAACTGCAGGATTTGGATGCCATCGAGCGCATTGAGCTTGAGAATTTCTCAGAAGAAGAAGCGATTGCGCGTGAGATTTTAAAAGATCACATCGAAAAGATTCAAACGACATTTCTTGTAGCAGAGTGCCAGGGTCAGATTTTAGGCTATTTAGAAGGACCTGTTAGACCGGAGCGCTATTTGATCGATTCCTCTTTTTCAGAGGTTGAAGATCTAAGTCAGTTAGAACAGGGCTTTATTTCCATTACGAGTCTATCCATTGCTAAAGAAGCTCAAGGACTTGGAGTGGGAACCCTTTTGCTTGAAGCGATGAAAGAGATTGCGTTGAAAGATAATCGCCAAGGGATCAATTTGACCTGTCATGATTATTTGATTCCTTATTATGAAAAGCAAGGATTTACCAATGAAGGCCGGTCAGAATCCCAATATGCGGGTGAAGTTTGGTACAATCTGGTCTGGGAAAATGAAAAACTTGATTAAATAGGTATTTTAAAGAAGAAAGGCGATTTGTATTGCTTTTCTAAATCTTTTAAGATATAATATTAAGGATTATGATGAGGGAGGTCAATTATTTGACTGATAAATCACAAGACAGTGAGAAGTTATTAAGCTTCAAAGAGCAGATCCTCAGAGACTTAGAAGAGGCCAATGAGCAACTTCTAAAAATCGAAAAAGAGTATGATCTACCTGATCGAAGTATTGAAACCCCTTCTTCACTGAAAGAGGAGGAAGAAGCAACACTACCTCCAAAAGTAGAAGAATCTGCGTTGGCTCCCAAAGAAGAACCAGTGGAGCCGGTAAAGGCGACTCCTACTGTGGAAGAAAAGAGTGAGCTTACAAAGCCTGCTAAAAAAGAACCAAGTCAGGAACCGGTAGAGGAAAGCTTATCGCGCTCTTCTCGTAACCAGCGCCAAAAAAAACAAAAGAAACAAAATAAAATCGCTAAACGAATTGTGCGGACAGTAGTCAGCCTTTTGCTGATTGTGATCGTAGCTACAGGGATCTTTGCTGTGACCTATATCCATTCAGCTGTCAAGCCGATGGATAAAAATGCAACAGAATTCGTAACGGTTGAGATTCCAGCAGGTTCAAGTAATCGTGAGATTGGCGCGATCCTTGAGAAAAAAGGACTCGTGAAAAATGGTCAGTTCTTTAACTACTATACCAAGTTCAAGAACTATAGCAATTTCAAATCTGGTTATTTCAATTTGCAAAAGAGCATGGATCTAGAAACCATCATCCAAAAACTGCAAGAAGAGGGAACCAAAACTCCTCAGGCTCCAGTTCTTGGAAAGGTCACGATTCCAGAAGGTTATACGATCGATCAGATTGCGACGGCTATCACCACCAATGTCTCCACTAAGAAGGCAGGCAAGACTCCATTTAAGAAAGAAGATTTCTTGAAGGCTGTCCAAGACGATGCCTTTATTGAGAAGATGGTGGCCAAATATCCTAAGCTCTTGGCGAATCTGCCAAGTAAGGATTCTGGTGTTCGCTACCGTTTAGAAGGTTATCTCTTCCCAGCAACTTATAACTATGGGAAAGATACCACAGTGAAAGAGATGATCGATCAGATGCTTGCGGCAATGGATCAAAACTTAAGCCCATACTATGAAACACTTGAGAGCAAGAACATCAATGTAAACGAAGTATTGACTCTTGCTTCCTTGGTTGAAAAAGAAGGGGCGACGGATCAGGACCGCAAAGATATCGCGAGTGTCTTCTATAACCGCTTGAACCAAGACATGCCTTTGCAAAGTAATATTGCAATTCTTTATGCAGAAGGGAAACTTGGTCAAAAGACGACCTTAAAAGAAGATGCAACGATCAATACAGAGCTGGATTCACCTTATAATATTTATAAGAATACCGGCTTGATGCCTGGCCCAGTGGATAACCCTGGAGTATCAGCGATCGAAGCGGCGGTGAACCCAAGTAAGACCGATTACTTGTATTTTGTCGCAAATGTCGAAAATGGTGAAGTTTTCTTCGCTAAGACATACGAAGAACACAATAAAAATGTTGAAGAACACGTCAATAGTAAATTGACACAAGCAAGTTCAAACTAGAAAAAGCATGTGGCGCGTCCACAGCTTTTTCATTCAAATAATAGAAAGAGAAGAATAATGGCAGAAAAAACATACCCAATGACCCTAGCAGAAAAAGAAAAATTGGAACAAGAATTAGAAGAATTGAAATTGGTCCGTCGACCTGAAGTGGTGGAACGGATTAAGATCGCTCGTTCATATGGTGACCTCTCAGAAAACTCTGAGTATGAAGCGGCAAAAGATGAACAAGCTTTTGTTGAAGGTCAAATCTCTAGCTTGGAAACAAAAATCCGTTATGCAGAAATCGTCGATAGTGACGCTGTTGCAGTAGACGAAGTAGCGATCGGAAAAACCGTTACAGTTCAAGAAGTTGGCGAAACAGATGAAGAAGTATACAGCATCGTTGGTTCAGCAGGGGCAGATGCCTTTGCAGGAAAGATTTCTAACGAAAGCCCAATCGGTCACGCTTTGATTGGTAAGAAGACAGGTGACGTTGTCACTGTTGAGACACCAGCTGGAAGCTACCAAGTGAAAATTTTGAACGTAGAAAAAACAGCGTAACTATAAAACGCAAGCCCTCCAAGAGGGCTTGTTTTTTTGTGCTCTTAATCTTTTTGTGAGAGTGAAAATTCTTTGCTGACTGAACGATATCAAAAAAAGCACTTGAACCTTGGGTTCAAGTGCTACTGTATACCGCTAGAATTAGTAGTTTGTACTACTTTCTATTGCGTTGTTTTCCTGCATTGCGGTTGTTTTTTGGTTTGTGTTGGATTTGTGTCGTTGCAGTAGGTGTGACATCTTTTTTCACGCGGTGACTAGTCGCTTTAGGAGGATTGTTTTTGTATTCCTCAGCGACTCGTTTGCGAAGATTTGGACGAATCAAGTAGTTGATGACAAATTGTTGGATAATTTGGATCACCCCACCGACTACCCAGTAAAGAGTTACTCCGGCTGAGGAGATCAATGAGAAGACACCGATCATAATCGGACTCATCAGTGATGCTTTGCGCATGCTTTCCTTTTGGGTTTCATCTTCAATTCCATGAAGAGAAAGCATACTTTGGATATAGTAAAGAACTGCTACGATCGCTGTCAAGAGCAAGCTTGGTTTGCCGAGAGCAATGCCAAGGAAGCTACTATCTGCTACCCCTTTGGTGTGCTGAGCTGCAAAGAAGAGAGCTGAGAAGAATGGCATTTGGATCAAGAGTGGCAAACACCCAACTCCACCAAACATGCTAACTCCATTTTCACGTTGAGCAGCCATTAATTCCTGTTGCGCCAATAGCTTTTCTTCTTGTGTGCTAGCGTTCTTCATGCGCTCTTGGATTGGCCCAAGGATAGGTTTTAAGTAGTTCATCTTTTCAGATTGGTAGGTTGCCTTCCATGATTGGTACAAACCAAGTGGCAAGATGATTAACCGTACGATCAAGGTGACGATAATAATCCCGATCCCAAAGCCTAAGCCAAGGTTGTTGGCAAAGAATTTGATGGCTTCGCCCATTGGACGGCCAAGAAGATTCCAGATCAATCCAGTCGGATTTCCAGTTTTCCGATCGACACTCACGCATCCTGATAAGAAGACAAGCGAAGCTAGTCCCATCGATGCAAGTAATGCAAGTTTATTTTTTTTCACAAATAGTTCCTTCTTTTTTTTAATGTTACCTTTCTATTCTACTGTTTTTTTTGAAAATACACAATAGTTCTCTAGTCTTAATTTGCAATTTTGAAGTCTGTATAGTTTTCAAAGTTTGCGAGCGTAACATCTAAATAAGTCACATGCGCAAAAGGCGTAGGACCTTTGCGAATTTCTTGGATGAATTTGGCCATTTGGCTACTAGACTCTGCCTGTGCCAGAATGCCAACTGTTCCGTCGTCATTATTCCAGACACGGCCAGTGATCCCACCGATCTCTAAAGCAAGACTGTAGACTCCCCAGCGAAAGCCAACCCCTTGAACCCGTCCTTGGGCAATCATTTTTACCTTTTGCATGTGCGACCTCCTTGACTCGAAGAAATCTATCTGAGGTATGATTTCTTCTTTTTCTTTGTGCTATAATAGTTCTATGAATATTATAACGTCTAAATCCAATAATGTAATCAAAAATGCAAAAAAATTACATCAAAAAAAATACCGGACAGATTCTTATCTCATTGAAGGCTGGCATCTGTTTGAAGAGGCAGTAGAAAATCATGCGAAGATTCGGCAGGTCTTTGTTTTAGAAGCCTATTTAGACCGGGTAGAGGACATCCAAAAAGTCACTATCGTGACTCCGGAGATCTTAAGCCTCTTGGCAGATTCGAAGACTCCTCAAGGGATTGTCGCAGAGATTCTTCTAGAGCAGCCAGAGCTTCCAGATCAGTTACAAGGTCGCTACCTTTATTTGGAGGATGTACAGGATCCCGGCAATGTAGGGACTATGATTCGAACAGCAGATGCAGCAGGTTTTGATGGCGTCATGCTTTCGAAAGCCTCCGCAGATCTATACAGTCTCAAGACCCTTCGATCCATGCAGGGCAGTCATTTCCATATTCCTATCTGGAAACTGGATCGAGAAGAACTATTGGAACGAGCTGCGCAATCTCATCTAGCAGTTCTCGCAACGACGCTTTCAGAAGCTTCCATTGACTACCGTCAGCTTCCTCAGACCGATCAGTTTATTCTGGTTATGGGGAATGAAGGAAATGGCATCAGCCAGGAAATGGCGGCACAAGCAGACCAGCTGGTTCATATTCCTATGCCAGGTCGGGCCGAGAGTTTGAATGTTGCAGTGGCAGCAGGAATTTTGATGTTTTCTTTAAGGAAATTTTGAGAAAAAGAAGTATACTTAACCTGTAAGAAGAAGTTGATGGAGATCTTATTGGGAGAGCTTATCAACGAAAGGTGGTTATCTTATGCAATATCATCGTGACAAAGAATACATGACCTATGTAGGCCATCTGATCCAGCATCCTAAGGTTCAAAAATTAGCTGACATTCCCCACCATATTCATTCCAATCGTTTGGAGCATTCCATTCATGTTAGCTATACCAGTTATAAACTGGCTAAAAAATTTGGTTGGGATGCCAAAAGTACGGCTCGGGGTGGCCTCCTGCATGACCTCTTTTACTATGATTGGCGCGAGACCAAGTTTACGAAAAGTCACGCCTGGATCCATCCCCGCATTGCCGTGAGAAATGCACGAAAGATCACAGATCTCAATGCCAAGGAAGAAGACATCATTATTAAACATATGTGGGGTGCTACCCTTGCCCCGCCTCGCTACAAAGAATCCTTCGTAGTGACGATGGTGGATAAATACTGGGCTGTTAAGGAAGCTTCAGAACCTTGGCGTAAAAAGATGGCCAAAAGGAGATTTTTTCATCGAAAAATGTTAAAATCATAGTAAACAAATTTGAAAGGAACTTGTTTATATGTATAATGATTCAGTAATCCAAGAACAAAGTGGATTGAATGCTTTTTATAACAAAATCTACTCATTAGTTGGGATCGGTGTTGGGATTTCAGCCCTTGTGTCTGGTCTTATGATGACAGTCTTTCAAGATTTCTTCGTTCAAATCTTGACAACAGCACCAATGGTTTACTATGCAGCAGTGGTTGTAGAATTGATCTTGGTCTTTGTTGCAAGTGGGAAGGCTGTTAAAAATAGCCCGTCTGCTCTTCCGATCTTCTTGATCTACTCAGCTTTGAATGGCTTTACCTTGAGCTTTATCATTGCTCGCTACATGCAAGCAACTGTCTATAAGGCTTTCTTGGTCAGTGCCTTGATGTTTATTGTCATGGGAGCTATCGGACGCGTCGTGAAAAAAGACCTGTCTGGTATGGGACGTGCCTTGATGGGAGTCTTGATCGGTGTGATCATCGCTTCTGTTGTGAACATGTTCTTGAGAAGTTCTGGAATGGACTATATCTTGAGTATTATCTCTGTCTTCCTCTTTGCAGGATTGACAGCTTGGGATAACCAAAAGATTCGCTATGTCTATGATCAAACAAATGGTCAACCTGCTACAGGTTGGGCAGTAGCGATGGCTTTGGAACTTTATCTTGACTTTATCAACCTCTTTATCAGCCTTCTTCGTATCTTCGGAAGAAACGACTAATCAAAGAGCAATTGAGCTGGGGCAGTTGCCTCGGCTTTTTTTGTCTTCCGACTTGTGCTATACTAATAGTGACTAAAGTATAGAAATGAGCGCTTATGAAAACACCTTTTGTAACCCGTGAACAATTAGAAAGCCTGACCCAAAAATTTCCGACCCCTTTCCATCTCTATGACGAAGCAGGAATTCGTGAAACAGCGCGTGCCCTCCATCAAGCTTTTGCTTGGAATGAAGGCTTTAAAGAATACTTTGCCATCAAAGCAACACCCAATCCATCGATCCTAAAAATTTTGCAAGAAGAGGGCTGTGGAGTCGACACGGCCAGCTACGTGGAATTGTTGATGGCGGATAAACTGGGCTTTAGTGGAAAAGAAATCATGTTTTCTTCTAACAATACGCCAGCTGATGAATTTGTCTATGCGAGAGAATTAGGGGCAACGATCAATCTGGACGCCTATGAAGACATTGCTTTCTTGAAGTCTGTGACTAGCATCCCCAAGGTCATTTCTTGCCGCTATAATCCTGGTGGAGTTTTTGAACTGGGAACCGATATTATGGACAATCCGGAAGAAGCTAAGTTTGGCATGACCAAGGAGCAATTGATCCAAGCCTTTATCGAGTTGAAAGAACTAGGTGTGGAAGAGTTTGGCATTCACGCTTTATTGGCTTCTAATACAGTATCCAATGACTACTATCCAGAGTTGGCGCGTCAACTTTTTGAATTGGCAGTGGAAGTCGTCGAGAAAACAGGTGTTCACTTGGGCTTCATCAATCTTTCTGGTGGGGTTGGGGTCAATTACAAACCAGAGCAAGAGCCAAATGATATTGCCATTATTGGGGAGGGCGTACATCGCGTCTTTGATGCGATTCTCAAACCGGCAGGACTTGGTCATGTGAAAATCTATACGGAGCTTGGTCGCTTTATGCTGGCTTCACACGGTCTCTTGGTAACCAGAGTGACGCATAAAAAGAAAACTTACCGGACTTATGTGGGTGTCGATGCTTCAGCTGTGAACCTTCTTAGACCGGCTATGTACGGTGCTTATCACCATATTACTAATATGGATCGTCCAGAGGAACCGACTGAAGTGGTCGATGTCGTGGGAAGTCTTTGTGAAAATAACGATAAATTTGCGAAACAACGAGAACTACCCGTGACTGAGATTGGAGATTTACTTGTGATCCATGACACCGGAGCTCATGGATTTTCAATGGGCTATCAGTACAATGCTAAGTTGCGTTCTGCAGAAGTTTTGCTTCAAGAAGATGGGCAGGCCCGTTTGATTCGTCGAGCAGAAAAACCAGAAGATTATCTTGCGACACTCTACGGCTTTAACATTGAAAAATAAGCGATTGTCTGATATAATGATAGTTATGTAAAAATAATGGATCGGAGAAAATTGTATGAATCTCTTTTTAGGAATTTTGTTGATTATTTTAGCTTTCTTTGGTGGGATGATTGCAGGAATGTTCTTGCTTCGTCGTCAGTTTGAAAAAGAATTTGCATCAAACCCACGTTTGAATGTTGAAGCAGTTCGTACGCTTTTAGGAGCGAGCGGCCAACGTCCAAGCGAAGCAAAAGTTCAACAAGTCTATCGCCAAATTGTGAGCCAACAAAAATCAGCAATGGCGAAAAACAAGAAAAAATAAGAGTGGGGCAATCTCACGATAATAAATGAGAGGGGCTTGGAGGAATTTCTTAGTCCCTCCTTTTGGAAGGAAGAGATATGGATAACCGACCGATTGGTTTTTTAGATTCTGGAGTAGGGGGCCTGACTGTTGTCCGCGAATTGCTCCGTCAGCTTCCTCACGAAGATGTCGTCTATATTGGAGATTCAGCGCGTGCACCTTATGGTCCTAGACCTGCAGACCAAATTCGCGAGTATACTTGGCAGATGGTGAACTTCCTTCTGACCAAAAATGTCAAGATGATTGTCTTAGCCTGTAATACAGCGACGGCAGTTGTTTGGGAAGAAGTCAAGGAGAAGCTTGATATTCCTGTTTTGGGAGTGATATTACCCGGAGCTTCTGCAGCCATTAAATCGACGACCCATCAAAAAATTGGGGTCATTGGGACACCGATGACGGTTTCTTCTGGAATTTATAAAAAGAAGATTCAAAGTCTAGCACCAGACATGGAAGTCAGCAGTCTGGCTTGTCCCAAGTTTGTTCCTTTAGTGGAATCAAACGAGTTGGCATCCAGTGTGACCAAAAAGGTGGTTTACGAAACCCTAAAACCACTAGTTGGAAAGGTTGATACCTTGGTTTTGGGGTGCACCCATTATCCCCTTTTAAAACCGATCATTCAAAATGTGATGGGACCGGATGTCAAATTGATTGATAGTGGAGCTGAGTGTGTTCGGGATATTTCCGTCTTATTAAACTATTTTGAGCTCAATAAGAGTCGTGAACTCTTAGAGCAGACCCACTGCTTTTATACAACTGCAAATGCCAATAGCTTTGCAGCGATTGCCGAAAAATGGCTAGAACGTTCAGTGAATGTGGAGCACATAAATTTATGAGTGACAAACTATTTGAATACAAAGATCCCCAAGATTGGTATATTGCCCAATGGGGAGAAGATGCAGACTACAACCAATTTAGTCAAGTTCCTGCGGAAGCTTCCACTCTGTTAGACCAGCTGGAACTTCTCTTTGCAAAGGATCCTGAAGGATTCCCTCTCAATCTATCGGTGATGCGCTATGGTTCAGCCTTCCGTTTTCTGACCTTTTTGACCGAAATCTTAAACGAGGTCAAGGGAAGAAATTTTGAAATTGTCCAGCGTCAAGGTGCCTTGCTCTTGGTTGAAAAAGGGAAATTGCTTTACTTGCATTTGCCAAGTGATGGAGTGGATTTGGAAGCCTTCTTGGGTCAAGACAAGGTCAAAGATACGATTCTCATTGCGACTCGAAATGAGGGAAAAACCAAAGAATTCCGTAATATGTTTGAAAAGCTGGGCTTTGAAGTGGAAAATCTCAATCAATACCCAGAGCTTCCAGAAGTCGAAGAGACAGGGATGACCTTTGAAGAGAATGCCCGCCTAAAAGCTGAAACCATTGCAGAGCTAACTGGGAAAACAGTCTTAGCAGATGATTCAGGTTTGAAGGTAGATATCTTGGGAGGCTTACCAGGAGTTTGGTCAGCTCGCTTTGCGGGAGTTGGTGCGACAGATGCAGAAAACAATGCGAAATTGTTGCACGAATTGGCTATGGTTTTTGACTTGAAAGATCGTTCAGCCCAGTTCCATACGACCTTGGTAGTTGCAAGACCGGGCAAGGAAAGCCTAGTGGTGGAAGCAGATTGGCCAGGGTATATTAATTTTGAGCCCAAAGGGGAATACGGCTTTGGCTATGACCCTCTCTTCTTAGTTGGGGAAACGGGCCGTGCTGCTGCTGAATTAACGCTAGAAGAAAAAAATACACAATCACATCGTGCTTTAGCTGTTAAAAAGTTATTGGAGGTATTTCCATCATGGCAAAGCAAACAATCATCGTTATGAGTGACTCGCATGGAGACCGCTCCATTGTTGAAGCTATTAAAGAAAAATACCTAGGTCAGGTCGATGGGATCTTTCACAATGGGGATTCTGAATTGAAAAGTGACGATCCTGTCTGGGAAGGGATCCACGTTGTCCAAGGGAATATGGATTTTTATGATGGCTTTCCGGAACGCTTGGTGACCCAACTAGGGCCAACACGGATCATCCAGACCCACGGACATCTCTTCCAGATCAATTTTAGTTTTCAAAAATTGGATCTGTGGGCCCAAGAGGAGGAAGCAGATATCTGTCTATACGGCCATCTTCATATCCCAGATGCTTGGAAGGAAGGAAGAACCCTCTTTGTGAATCCTGGATCCATTAGCCAACCTCGTGGTCTGATTCGCGAGTGTTTGTATGCCAAGATAGAGATTACCGATTCGAACTTCAAGGTAGAGTATTATACGCGAGATCATGAATTGTACCCTGAATTGACAAAGGAGTTTAGCAGATGATAGCAAAGGAATTTGAACGTTTCTTGTTGGCGCAGGAAGAGACGTTCTTAACTCCTGCCAAAAATTTAGCGGTCTTGATTGATACCCACAATGTAGACCATGCGGTTTTGCTGTTGAGCCAGATTAGCTATAGTCGCATCCCGGTAGTGACGGATGAACGCAAGTTTGTGGGGACGATCTCCCTAACGGATATTCTATCTTATCAATTGAAACACGAGATTCCTGAGGAGACTTTTGCTTCGATGGATATCGTAGACGTTGCAAAGAAGGAGGTTGGGGTCATCGGCTTAGACTTCAATTTGACAGAAGTCCTTCACAAGTTGGTGGATGACTCCTTCTTATCGGTGGTGGATGAAGAAGGTTATTTCCAAGGGATTATTACGCGGAAATCGATCCTCAAAGCCATCAATTCGCTCATGCATAATTTTTCAAATGAATACGAGATGATTCCAAAATGAAAGAATTTATTGCAAGTTTTATTGATCAAAAAGAACTAAGTGAAAATTCTCAGTCAGCCTATTTCTATGATTTGGACCAATTTATTGAATCAATTCATGGAAAAGTGACACCGACAAATTTGAGAATTTACCAAGCTTCGATTAAAGATTTTAAACCGGCGGTTCAAAAACGGAAATTATCCGCTGTTAACCAATTTTTATATTATTTGTATCAAGAACGCTTTATTTCTGAATACCATCGTTTGGTCTTGCCTAAAATTCAACCGGCCAAAACCCATGATCGTGAATTATTGAATCTGACCCATTTTTGGGAAGAATCAACTAACCCACAGGGACGCTTGATGGCCTTATTGATTCTGGAGATGGGCTTATTGCCAAGTGAGATCCTCCAAGTCAAGGTCGAAGATATTCAGCTGGACTTTCATGTCATTCGAGTGGGCAAAGATGGCCAAAAACGGGTTTTAAAAGTTCCAGATCCTTTACTGGAAGAGTTGCAACTCTTCCTCGATGGTGTCTATCTCTTTGATAATAAAGGAAAATCTTACTCCCGTCAGTGGGGATTCCGACAGTTAGAAGCCTTCTTGATCGAAAAAGGCAACCAAGACCTTTCGGCCCAATCAATTCGTGAGCAGTATATTTTGAAACAACGTGAACTCGGTGTGGATCTCTTTAGTATTGCGCGTGAATTGGGCCTAAAAACCATGGTGACATTAGAAAAATATAAATAATGGATATTAAAATAAAAGATTTTGAAGGGCCTTTGGACCTCTTGCTCCACTTGGTCTCTAAATACCAGATGGATATCTATGAGGTCCCCTTGATTGAGGTGATTGAACAGTACCTGGCTTATCTGGCGACTCTCCAGGCTATGAAACTAGAGGTAGCAGGGGAATACATGCTGATGGCTAGTCAACTAACCCTGATCAAGAGTCGAAGACTTCTTCCTAAGGTCGCAGAGGAGATGGATGAAGCAGAGGATCTAGAGCAGGACCTCCTTTCTCAATTGGAAGAGTACCGTACTTACAAGCAATTAGGAGAGTTGATGGCCTCGCAGCACGAGGAGCGCGCCCTCTATTATTCGAAACCGAAGATGGAATTGGTCTATGACGATACCGAATTACTTCATGATCGCACCACGGTGGATCTCTTCTTGGCTTTCTCAAAACTATTGACCAAGAAAAAAGAAGAATTCCGCCAGAACCATACAACCATTGTAAAGGATGAATACAAGATTGAGGATCTGATGGACCAGCTGCGTCACCGATTCCACGATCGTTCACAAGTTCTCTTGCAGGACTTGTTTCTAGAAGCAGCGGATCTCCAAGAGGTCATTACCCTATTTCTTGCAACCCTTGAATTGATCAAGATTCAAGAGGTCACAGTGGTACAGGATAGGGCTTTTGGAGAAATTTACTTAAATAGGATTGAACATGAGCAAATTAGCTGAAATTGAAGCACTCTTATTTGTAGCGGGTGAAGAAGGAATTACTGCCAGACAAATCGCAGATCTTCTCTCTTTACCCCCAACAGGTGTGGTGCAAAGTTTAGAAAAATTGGCCCAAAAATACCAGGAGGATACAGATACGAGTCTGTGTTTAATGGAGACAGCTTCCCGTTATAAATTGGTGACAAAGGCAGACTATGCTTCGGTTTTACGAGACTATTCTAGAACGCCTATGAACCAAAGTTTGTCTCGGGCTGCCCTTGAAACCTTGTCAATCATTGCTTATAAGCAACCGATCACCCGCGTGGAAGTTGATGATATTCGAGGCGTCAATTCCAGTGGTGCCATTACCAAACTACTATCATTTGATCTGATCCGCGAAGATGGGAAAAAAGAAGTCCTCGGGCGTCCTAATTTGTATGTCACGACGGAGTATTTTTTGGATTATATGGGGATCAATCATTTGGAGGAATTGCCAAAGGTTGAGGAAGTGGACATCGATCCAGAAGAGGGTCAATTATTTTCAGAGAGAACAGAGGAACTAGATGAGAATTAACAAATATATTGCCCATGCAGGCGTGGCTAGTCGTCGCAAGGCCGAAGAACTGATCAAGCAAGGCCTGGTGACGGTCAATGGCCAAGTTGTGCGTGAATTAGCGACCATCATTAAAACCGGTGATCAGGTTGAAGTAGAAGGGACTCCAATCTATAACGAAGAAAAGGTCTACTATCTATTAAACAAGCCACGTGGCGTCATCTCTAGTGTATCGGATGATAAAGGACGGACAACAGTCGTTGACCTTTTATCTCAAGTGCCAGAGCGTATCTACCCAGTGGGACGTTTGGACTGGGATACATCTGGTGTCTTGATTTTGACCAATGATGGTGATTTTACAGATGAGATGATTCACCCGCGCAATGAAATTGATAAGGTCTATGTGGCGCGTGTCAAAGGGATTGCCAATAAGGAAAACTTGCGTCCCTTGACGCGAGGGGTGACCATTGATGGAAAGAAAACCAAGCCAGCGACTTATGAGATCTTAAAAGTGGATGTCGAAAAGAACCGTTCAGTGGTTCAGTTGACCATTCATGAAGGGCGTAACCACCAGGTTAAAAAGATGTTTGAAGCTGTGGGACTTTTAGTGGATAAACTCTCCCGGACCCAGTTTGGAAATTTGGACGTCTCAGGGCTACGTCCGGGTGAATACCGTCGCTTGAACAAAAAAGAAATCAGCCAGTTGCACAATCTAGCAGTGACTAAATCTAAAAAAGCATGAAAACAATCCTGATTGCGCTGGTCAGAGGCTATCAAAAATGGATCTCTCCCCTATTTCCGCCTTCTTGTCGCTTTCAACCGACCTGTTCCAATTATATGATCCAAGCGATTGAACGTTTTGGTGTGAAAGGTGTCTTGATGGGGATTGCAAGGATCTTACGATGCCATCCTGGAAGCCAGGCGGGGCCAGATCCCTTGCCAGACCACTTTAGTCTGAAGCGAAATGAAGAATCAAAATAGGATGATCGCAAATAAACAGAAACACCCTTAGAAATTATTTTTCTAAGGGTGTTGATTTTGTACAAGAGTTGTCTATCAGCGTTTAGACCATGTTTTAGGGAGGAAGAGAAGAATCATTGGATAGATTTCAAGCCGTCCGGAAATCATGGCTAAGGAAAGCAACAGTTTTGAAATCGGACTAAAGATGGAGAAGGTTTGACCTGTTCCAATCATAGGTCCAATGTTGTTGAAACAACTAAAGACAGCACTGACAACCGTCATGAAGTTATTATTATCTAGACTCACTACAAAGAGTAGGCCGATCGTGATAAAACTGTATATTGTAAAGTACTTGAGGATCTGATGCTGTGTATCCTTATCCAATACCGTATCATTGACATGCAAGGTTAGAACGCGATTCGGGGACAAGGTCGAAAGAACCTGATTTTTTGCGATTCGCCATAAGGTCAAGCACCGAATCACTTTTAGTCCTCCAGCGGTCGATCCAGCAGAACCACCGATGACCATCAGCATCAAGAGGATGAACTGAGAAAAGAGAGGCCATTTTTCCGTCGTTCCATAACCAAAACCGGTGGTGGTGATGATATTGGAAACTTGGAAGAAGGAAATCTCAAAACTCTTAGCGACATTGGCATAGAGATGAAGGACATTGTAAGCGATCAAGACACTGGACACGAGGACGATGGTGATATAGGTCCGCAATTCCTCGTCTTTAAAGAAGGCCTTGAATTTTCGGATCATGAGGAAGTAGTAGAGGTTAAAGTTAACCCCGAAGACTAAAACCCCGATACTGACTAAATAGGTGATCAAACTACTATTGTAGTGGGCGATCCCATCGTTAAAAACGGTAAAGCCCCCAGTCCCAGCCGTCCCCATGGCGATGACAAAACTATCATAAAGGGGCATGCCGGCAAGGAAATAAAGAACCACAAAGAGGAAGAACAAGCCCAAGTACAAGAAGTAGAGGATTTGAGCTGTGTTTTTTAATTTGGAAACGACCTTTCCAAAAACTGGACCAGGAACTTCCGCCTTCATGACTTCGAGGTGGCTGTTCTTGTTATTGTCCATAATGGCAAGGGCGAAGACCAATACTCCCATCCCACCGATCAAGTGGGTGAAACTGCGCCAAAAGAGGAGGGAGTGGCTGAGGACACCCACATCATCTAAAATCGTTGCCCCTGTTGTTGTAAAGCCGGAGCTGACTTCAAAGAAGGCATCGATAATGTTGGGGATTTGTCCCGAAAAGACAAAGGGAAGGGCACCAAAGAAGGACCAGAGAATCCAACAGAGTGCTACAATCAGGACTCCTTCTTTAGCATAAATGTGAAAGTCCTTTGGTTTGTGAAAACTACCAAGTAGCCCCAGCCCAAGTAAGATGGCCATGGTTGCCCCAATAGAGACAAAGACCTTGGCAGGTTCCTGATAGATCGTAGCGACGACTAAGGGAACGATCAGGAGAGCTGCCTCGATTAAGAGGAGTTTGGACAAGAGGTAACGAATCATGCTTCTATTCATCAGGCTTACCTCTCAACTAAATCGTAGATTTTAGTGATATTTTGAATCAGGGTGGTCACGACAATCCGATCTCCTACCATCAAACGGTCATCTCCATTAGGGAAAATAGCCTTACCATCTCGAATAATGGCAGCGATTAAGACGCCTTTTTTTAATTTCAATTCAGAGAGGGGATATTGGGTTAGTTTATTGTCTTCCTTAATTTGGAACTGCAAGGTTTCAATCCGACCGTTTGCGACATGGTGCAGGGCTTCTAGGTTTGAGAACTGTGCATTGTAACGTCCACGAATAAAGTGCATAATAGTATCCACGGCGATGCGTTTTGGCGTAACGATACTGGTCATATCTTGATCGCCAATGATCTCCAACAGACTGGTTCGGTTGACCTTGGTAATGTTCTTTTTGACGCCGACAGAATCCAAGAACATGGAGGTGATGATGTTTTCTTCATCGACTCCTGTCAAAGTAGCCACAGCATCGAAGTTATTGGCACTCTCTTCTAAAAGAATGTCTTTGGCAGTTCCGTCTCCATGGACGACATAGAGATCAGGAAATTCCTGACTAAAGAATTCCGCCCGTTCACGATTGACTTCTAAAACCTTGAGATCGATCTTGCGGCGCACATCTTGAAGAATATTGAGTAGGTAGTAAGCAATTTTCCCAGCACCAATGATCATCATGCTCTTAATGACCTGAGGGCGAACATTGTTGTGGAAGAGAACGACCTCGATCCGGTTACCTGTTACGAAAATCTTGTCTTGAGGTTGCAAGACAAAATCTCCGTTTGGAATGGTGAGTTCGTTGCCACGCTCGATTGCACAAACAATGACATTTCCGTATTTCTTCCGGAATTGGGATAGACTCATATTGCAGAGATTGCTATCTGGCTTGATTTTAAATTCCATCAAGGCTACCCGACCATTGGCAAAATGCTCCACAGAGAGGGCATTTGGGAAGTCAATGATATTGGCAATATAACGAGCTGACAGCAATTCCGGATTGACAACCAGGGAGAAGCCCAAGATATTTTTTTCCTTGAAGTAGGAATTGGAATATTCCGGATTCCGCACTCGAACGATGGTCTCTTTGGCTCCCATTTTTTTAGCCAAAACAGCGGAGACCATGTTAACCTCGTCGTACTCGGTCATAGTAATGAAGATATCGCAGTTTTCAACATCCGCTTGCTCCAAGATCTTGAAGTTCGCCCCATTCCCTAAAATTCCAATGATATCAAACCGTTTGGTAATATGGTTAAGAACGGATTCGTCTTTTTCGATCAAAATAACATCGTGGTTTTCAGCAACGAGAGAACGACAAAGGGCCGTTCCGACCTTTCCTCCACCAACAACAATAATTTTCATAGAATACCTCCAGAGTATGCTTCTATCATACTCTATTTTCAAGAAAAATTCATCTTTTTTAAGGATTTTCTGGTGGAATTTTGAGAAGCTAAGAACAAGTAGGAAAAATCGTCAGAAGAGTAGAATGAGGAGGGAGCGAAAACTTTGATAAAGTTTCTTAAAAAAATCTAAAAAAACTATTGACAGGAGCTTCAAAAGTGATATACTTAGAAAGTACCTTCGTTGATTTACCTCAAACCTGTTGTGAGTTAAGTTAATGAAGCTGTAACCACGCTGTTTGCTGAGCTTGACTCCGGGCAGTGTGGCTATTTTTTTATCAGAAAGAGATCGAGTATGAATATTGAAGAACTGGACTACCAAGAGTCAACTACTCAAAATCACATTGTCTTGTTCCAACCTCAGATTCCACAAAATACGGGAAATATTGCACGGACTTGTGCGGCGACCAATTCCCCCTTGCATATCATTCGCCCTATGGCTTTTCCGATCGATGATCGCAAAATGAAGCGAGCAGGACTCGATTATTGGGACAAGCTGGATGTCCGTTTTTATGATAGCTTGGAAGAGTTTATGGAAGCGGCGCGCGACGGTCAGGTGCACCTAGTGTCCAAGTTTGCAAATCAGACCTATTCGGACGTTTCTTATCAGGATGGGAAGTCCCATTATTTCTTGTTTGGACGCGAGGATAAAGGATTGCCGGAAGATTTTATGCGCCAGCACGAAGAGAAGGCCATTCGCATTCCGATGAATGATGAGCATGTCCGTAGTTTAAATGTCTCCAATACCGTCTGCATGATTGTCTATGAGGCTCTCCGCCAGCAAGGTTTTAAGGGGCTGGAGTTGAGCCATCGTTATGAACACGACAAGCTCAAATAGCCGATGAAAACTAAAAAACCGAACGATGTAATCTATAAAGTTACAAAACTTGCCTTAGCAAGTTTTTTTTGTTATGATTAAGAAGTCTTCAGGGCAGGGTGTAATTCCCGACCGGCGGTGACTTTTACGAGGAAATGTTCTTTTCCATACTCTAAAAGAAGTCCGCGAGCGCAAGCTGATGTGGTGTGACTCCACAACCGACAGTATAGTCTGGATGGGAGAAGACGAGAGACGAATAGTCTGACAGCTATTCTGATCTGTTTAGAGCTGATGCATGGGAATAGTACGTTGGAGTCTAAGACTGACTAACGGCATGTTACGATGGAGACCAGCAAAAGTAACTAGAATAGTTTCTAGTTTAAGCTTTGTTTAAATAGTTTAGAGTAGAATGATGGAGTAGACGTCTTTCCAGCTTCTCTAATTTTTAAAAAATTGGAGGAACCTGTTATGACAAATACACGTAAACTGACCCTAGTGGCTGTTTTATCCGCATTATCTTTTATTTTGATGTTCTATCAATTTTCTTTCTTGATAGATTTCTTCAAAATTGATTTGAGTATCATTGCCATCTTGTTGGCCTTGGTCCTGTTGGATTTTAAAAGTGCCGTTTGGGTGACCTTGATCCGATCTGTTCTTAAATTAGCTCTTAATAATAAGGGGCTTGAAACCTTGATTGGATTACCAATCAATATCATTGGAGTTCTTGTTTTTGTCCTTGCTTTTGCATGGATTTGGAACAAAGAACGGACCCATGGTCGATTTGTCCTGGCAACGATTGTTGGGACGATCAGCTTGAGTATCACGATGGTATTGGTGAACTATGTCTATGCAATCCCTTTGTATGCTCGCTTTATGAACTATGATATTTCGAAAACACTAGGGCTTGTCCACTATTTAGCCGCAATGGTTGCACCGTTTAACCTGATCGAAGGGGTGATTTGGGCCATCGCATTTGGGTTGATCTATACCTTATTGCAACCGATTTTGGAAAAATATGAAAAATAAACAACAACATTGGGCGAAGGCAAGCTTCGCCCTTCTCATTTTTGTCATTCTTGGGTATGTGATTCGTTTTTACCCGCAACAATTAACTGGTTTTGATAGCACGATTCAATCTGCTATCCGAGGCGATCTGCCTACAGCACTGACAGCCTTCTTTACCAAGGTAACCCATGTCATGGATACCAAGATCATTGTCATCTGGGTGGCTCTTCTGTTGGCTGTCTTTGCCTATAAGAAATGGTACAGCGAAGCCCTCTTTCTGGGGAGCAATCTAGTATTGACCGGGCTTTTGGTTCTTCTTCTGAAGAATATCTACCAGAGACCGAGACCAAGTATTCTTCATCTAGTAGAGGAAAAGGGCTTTTCTTTCCCGAGTGGTCATTCACTGGCGTCTACCCTTGTTTTGGGAAGTTTGATCATCATAATCGGCCAACATTTTAAACATAAAACTGCCCGCTATTGCCTTCAAGCCTTGCTGGTTCTGGGAATTGTGACCATTGTGGTTTCCCGCATTTATGTTGGGGTCCACTACCCATCAGACGTTCTTGGCAGTATGATTTTGGGTCTTGCTGTCTTACAGTTTGAGTATCCCTTGTATGATCGCTTGCGATTTCAATGGCGCTTTACAGGCAAGCAAAAATAAGCATCTAACAACTAGGAGTTGAACTCGCGTTTTGAGTTCGACTCTTTTTTTGCTATAATGAAGGGTATGAAATCCTACAATACTTTGAATGATTATTATCGAACCTTATTTGGAGAAAAGACCTTTAAAGTCCCTATTGATGCAGGCTTTGATTGTCCCAATCGAGACGGAACAGTCGCCCATGGTGGCTGTACTTTTTGTACGGTCTCGGGTTCAGGAGATGCCATTGTGGCCCCAGAAGCTCCGATTCGAGAACAATTTTACAAAGAGATTGACTTTATGCATCGGAAATGGCCGGATGTGAAGAAGTACCTGGTCTATTTTCAAAATTTTACCAATACCCACGATAAAGTGGAAGTCATTCGAGAGCGGTATGAACAGGCCATCAATGAACCAGGAGTGGTAGGAATCAACATTGGTACGCGTCCGGACTGTTTACCAGATGAGACCTTGGCCTACCTAGCAGAGCTGACAGAGCGCATGCATGTGACGATTGAGTTGGGTCTTCAGACGACTTATGAAGCGACTTCTGAATTGATCAATCGTGCCCATAGTTATGATCTTTATGTTGGAACAGTCAAGCGTATTCGCAAACAGGTGCCTAAGGCTGAGATCGTCTCTCATCTGATTAATGGTCTACCTGGGGAGACGCATGAGATGATGGTGGAAAATGTTCGCCGTTGTGTGACTGATAATGAGATTGATGGCATCAAGTTGCACCTCTTGCATTTGATGACCAATACACGGATGCAACGGGACTATCATGAAGGACGACTTCAACTCATGAGCCAGGAGGAGTATGTCAAGGTCATCTGTGACCAGTTGGAAATCATCCCCAAACACATTGTCATCCACCGGATTACGGGAGACGCCCCACGGGATATGTTGATTGGCCCTATGTGGAGCCTCAACAAATGGGAAGTCCTAAACGCTATTGAAACTGAAATGCGTCGGCGTGGAAGTACCCAAGGATGTAAGCTAGAAGAAAAGGAGACTGCCGATGCTTCGACCACTTGAAATGGCCCATCAATTTTTAGCAGAAGTCATCACCAAAGAAGATGTGGTGGTGGATGCGACCATGGGAAATGGACATGATACAGCTTTTTTAGCCCAACGAGCAGGCCAGGTCTATGCCTTTGATATTCAAGAGCAAGCACTTGTAAATACCCAGGAAAGATTGAAAAAGTTGGGTCTTCAACATGTCCGGTTGATTTTGGATGGTCACCAGCATGTGGACCAATATGTGGAGACCCTCAAAGCAGCTATTTTTAATCTGGGTTATCTGCCATCTGCGGATAAATCGGTCATTACTCTTCCGGCTACTACGATTGAAGCGATGGAAAAAATCTGTGCTCGCCTAGAAAAAGGTGGGCGAATTGCTATTATGATCTATTATGGTCATGAGGGAGGAGACATCGAGCGTGATGCAGTGTTAGACTTTGTCAGTCAGCTCCCTCAAAAAGACTATACAGTGACCATCTACCGGACACTGAATCAAGTGAATCAGCCACCGTTTTTGGTCATGATCGAAAAATTAGAAAGCTACCGTCATGGATAAAGAATATTTAAAGAATAAAATCGAAGGATTGAGACATGATTTTGTCGAATCAACCATCCACGAGCGTGCAATAGGTTTTTATGATGAAGCCCATATGACCAAAAAGATGCTCAAAATAAAAAAGAAATTGGTTTCGCTTGAGATGGAACGGTGCCAAAAGAAGATTGAGCACAAGGATGTAACCAAGACAGACCAAAAGATTGCGGAGTTAAAACAGCAATTTGAGACCTGCTGCCAAGAACGCTAAGGAGGGAGTGATATGGAACTACTCCTTTATGCAGTGATCTTTTCGATGATTTTGATCGTCTCAAATGCCACGAATAAACTTGTGCCGAGCCTTCCTCTGCCCTTGATTCAAATTTTACTAGGGATTGGTTGGGCTCTCTTTGTGCCCGAAGAAAATTTTCATCTGGATACCGAGCTCTTTCTGGCCTTGGTCATTGGCCCTCTCTTATTTCGAGAAGCAGAAGAAGCAGATATTACTTCCGTCTTAAAGCACTGGCGGGTCATCCTCTATTTGATTTTCCCAGTGATTTTTATCTCCACCATTAGTTTGGGCTGGGCAGCTCACTCCTTGTGGCTGAGCCTTCCTTTAGCAGCCTGTATGGCAGTAGGGGCAGCCCTTGGGCCTACCGACTTAGTAGCCTTTGCTTCTCTGTCTGAGCGCTTTAGCTTTCCAAAGCGGGTTTCGAATATCTTAAAAGGCGAAGGATTACTAAATGATGCCTCAGGTCTAGTTGCCTTTCGAGTGGCCTTGGCAGCCCTTGCGACCGGAAGTTTCTCCCTTGGAGAGGCAGGGGTTTCCTTAGGAATCTCCATTATTGGAGGATTTGCGGTGGGGATCTTGACGGCCTTTGTGAACCGGTGGTTGCAAACCTTGCTCTTGAGTGTTCGCGCCAGTGATATTGCCAGTGAATTGTTATTAGAACTGAGTCTCCCACTGTTGACCTTCTTCCTAGCAGAAGAACTCCATGTCTCTGGTATCATTGCAGTAGTTGTGTCAGGGATCCTAAAAGCCAGTCGCTTTAAGCACATTACCCTCCTTGAAGCGCGGGTAGATACTGTGAGTCATACTGTCTGGAATACGGTCAACTTTATCTTAAATGGGTCGGTCTTTGTCATCTTAGGAATGGAATTGGAAATGATCTCCAAGCCCATCTTAAGTAGTCCCATTTACAATAATCTTCTTTTAGTTCTTTCTGTCTTTCTGTTGACAGCCTTGCTCTTTTTGATTCGTTTTGTCATGGTTTACCTCTTTTATTGGTTCCGAACGGTTCGACTAAAAAAATCGTTAAGAAATTATCTAAAAGATGCCTTATTGCTGACCTTTTCGGGTGTGAAGGGAACGGTTTCGATTGCGACGATTCTTTTGATTCCAACCAAGATCGAAAAAGAATACCCTATCCTACTCTTTTTAGTGGCAGGAGTTACCCTTGTCAGCTTTATTGCAGGCTTAGTGGTACTTCCAAAATTATCAGAAGAAAAGGAAGAAACCAATGACTACCTGATGCAGATCGCGATTTTAAATGATGTCGTCATGGAATTAGAAGCAGACCTAAAGAATAGCAAGCACAAGGGTCCCTTGTATGCGGCGATTGATAACTACCATGGCCGCATAGAAAACTTGATTCTAGGCCAAGAAAACAGGCTCATTCAAAAGGACTGGGAACAGTTGAAGCTCCTGATTTTGAGTATTGAAAGTGACGGCTTGGAACAGGCCTATGAAGAAGGAAAGATTCGAGAGCGGGGCTACCGTGTCTACCAACGCTATCTTCGCAATATGGAGCAACGTGTCAATCGCAATCTTTCGTCTCGCTTAACCTATTACCTCTTGGTGTCTTTCCGACTTTTGCGTTTATTAGTTCATGAGATCTTAACTTTTGGATCTGGCTTGCGAAACTGGTGGACCCGAGAAGACAGTAAGTTAGAGGCCATTGATTATGACCAGATTGCGGCCCTTTATCTGGCCAATACGGAAATCATTATCGAAAGTTTGGAAGACCTCAAGGGGGTTTATCGGAGCAGTTTGATCTCTTTCCTACAAGAATCTCGTCTGAGAGAGACAGCTATTATTACCAGTGGGGCCTTTGTGGAGCGGGTTATTAATCGCGTGAAACCAAATAATATCGATGAAATGTTGAGAGGCTATTATTTGGAGCGTAAGATTATTTTTGAATATGAAGCGCAACACCTGATTACCGCCAAGCAAGCGCGCCGTATGCGACAAAATGTCAATGAATTAGAAAGCTATTCCCTAAGAGAAAGTGCCAATACGCTTCCATACGATTTGATCGAGTATGCACGAAATCGTTGAGATAAGAGGAAAAGAGGCTGGACAAAAGTCCTAGCCTCTCAATTATTTTTGGATTGTCGATCAAGATGCAGTGGTTGAGTGGGATATACTACGCTGATTTCATCAGCTTTTACAGCCTTACTCAACTGTGCGGAGGTGGGACAACGAAATCGAATTCTAACGAATTACCGATTTCTGTCCCACTCTCTTATTGCTTTATTCACTTTCTTTTCAGTGTGCGATTTCTGGTTTGACAAAGAGTCGCTCGTCACCAAGATCAATAAGGGATACAGGAGCTTCGTAAAAATGGCTGAGAACACCTGGTGTTAGAATTTGATCTTTTGGTCCTTGCTCAACCACTTGGCCATGTTTGAGTAAGAGGACATGGGTCATGTCTTTTGTAATTTCCTCGGCATGGTGGGTGACGTAGATCATGGTTGGCGCGTGATCCAGTTGTTTGATATGATGGATCTGGCGGAGGAGCTTTTCTCTGGCAAAGAGATCCAATCCACTAGAAGCTTCGTCAAAAATGATCAGATCTGGCTGGTCCATGAGGCTTCGTGCAATGAGAACGGTCTGCTTTTCTCCCTGGGAGAGCTCACGGTATTTGCGACCGATCAAAGCGCTAGCTCCAATCGAAGTTAGCATATCCCGTGCCCAGTTTAGTTCTTCCTCCCCGTATGCAGCATATAAAATACTACTCTTGTATTGACCAGTTAGGACAATTTGTTCTGTCAAAAAATGCTCTGGCAGTCTTTCTGAAATAAAAGAGCTTACGATTCCAATACGCTTCCGCAACTCAGGAATTCCTCCTTCTCCAAAGCGGGTTCCAAGGACCGTTACTTGGCCGGAACTAGCCCAATATTCAGACATGAGCAGTTTGAGGAGGGTCGATTTTCCTGCCCCATTGAGGCCTAAAATGGCCCAGCATTCATTTTCTTTCACTTGCCAGTTAATCTCTTTCAAAAGAGCTTTTCCATTACGGATCAAATTGACGTCTTGTAGTTCAATCAAATTCTTCATAACTTCATCCTTTTGATTAAAATCTCCTTTATTCTAACATAAAATATGGTAGAATAGAAAACAGGAGGTAAGGAATGTTTCGAAATAGTAAATTGTTATTCTGGACATGTGAGATTTTATTATTGACGGTGATTTTCTATATTTGGAAATCAATGGGGACTTTGATTTCTCCGTTTGTATCTGTTCTGAATACCATCCTCTTACCATTTTTAATTGCAGGTTTTTTATATTACATTACCAATCCAGTTGTTGAATTGTTGGAAAAACACTTAAAAATCAAGCGTGTGTTTGGGATTTTGATCACTTTGGTCCTCTTGTTTGGGATCATTGGCTTAGGGATTTTTTATCTGCTCCCCATCTTGATCAATCAGTTAACCAGCTTGATCAATTCAACTCAAGGACTTTACTGGGAAGTCCAAAGTTTGGTTCGAAAACTTTCGACCAATCCTTTGTTCCAGAATGTGAATATCCAGTCGACGATTCAGCAGTTGAATCTCTCTTATATGGATATCCTACAAAATCTCTTGAATAGTGTGACCAACAGTTTAGGAAGTGTGGTTAACACCATTGTCAATACGGTCTTTATCTTGATCATGACCCCCGTCTTCTTGGTTTATTTCTTGGTCGATGGGAAGAAGTTATTGCCGATGTTGGAGCGAACCATTCTACGCAATGACAAACTCCACATTTCAAGCCTCTTGGTTAGTCTGAATGAAACAGTCTCTCGCTATATTAGTGGGATTTCGATCGATGCCTTGATCATTGGAACCCTAGCCTATATTGGCTATAGTTTTATTGGATTGAAGTACGCTTTGGTCTTTGCCATCTTTTCTGGATTGGCCAACCTCATTCCCTATGTAGGACCAACCATCGGCTTGATTCCGATGGTCATCACTTATGCTTTTACCGATATGGATATGATGATCAAAGCAGTCATTTACATGTTGATTATCCAGCAGATCGATGGGAATATTCTTTATCCGCGTATCGTTGGAGGCGTGATGAAGGTTCACCCGATTACCATTATGGTCCTCTTGTTACTCTCAAGTAATATCTACGGTATTATCGGGATGGTCGTTGCGATTCCAGTCTATTCGATTGGAAAAGAAATTGTAAAATTCTTGGTAAATCTTTATGATAACCACCGTGCTGCTAAGGAGCAGAAGAAAAAAGAAGAATTTGGAATCATTAATAAATCCTAGACTCTAGCGCCTATATGGGCCTTGGAGTCTTTTTTGTACATTTTTTTGAAAAAATGCTGGAAAAAAGTCAACAAGTGCTATGAAATGTGTTAAAATATAAGTGATTTTGAAAGAAAATATGAAAAGGTAGGAAAAGATGAGACTGCTCTTATCCAAAAAACAGAGACGCCAATTGCAATTATTGGAAATCTTGATTAAGGAAAAAAGATGGTTCCACTTGAAAGAGTTGGCCAAGCGTTTGGATTGTACAGAACGTTCGTTAAAAGAGGATTTGTCTAATCTTCGTAGTACATTTGATGACTTTTTAATTGAATCCTCTACCAATGGGATCAAAATCAGTTATGAGGATTCGGTTGGGCTTGAGGTGATTTATCATCACTTTTTTAAAGAATCACAAGCCTTCGAATTGATTGAATATCTCTTCTTCAACAAGGATGTTTCTAATGAATATATTTGCAGAAAGTTTGATCTGAGTTACCAATCTTTCTACCGCTTGATTCGGACGATCAATCAGAAACTTCAAACCAAATACAATGTAAAGATTGATTTGAAACCCTTGAATCTTGTCGGGGATGAAGTAGATGTTCGTTTCTTCTATGCCCAGTATTTTGCGGAACGTTATTACTATATGGAGTGGCCTTTCCCAGAATTTAAGGAAGAGGCGGTGACCGATTTGATCACCTTCTTCTTCAAACTCTATGGCTATCCATTGACCTTCTCTTTACTCAGGTCTTATAAAGTTCTCTTGACAGTCTACTTATCACGTATTAAGCAGGGCTATTTTATTGACATGCCAACGAACTATGATGTGTATAAAGACCAGTATCAAGGGGTGACCAATGTCGAGGGGATGTTGCGCTACTTTAGTTTGCAGTTGGGTGTCGAGTTGAATGAAAGAGTGCTGGAGCAATTCTTCATCATCTTCATTCAAGAGAATTTCTATTTCAGCCCAGAAAGCTTGGTCGAAGCTGCAGAAACTGATCCGTATGCCAAAGAATCGACCAGACTCATCAAAGATATGTTCAAGGATCTATGCTATACCTATGATTTAGACATTGAAAATCTTGATGAGATGTTGATGCACGTTCACAATACGGCTCACTTAGGTCGGAAGGAATTATTCTCCGAGTTCCTCTTATTTGATACGAAGACCAATACCAACGAAGATTTCATGAGCATCTTCCCAGCCTTCTATGATGATTTGAAGGAGCATATCATCACTTATATGAAGACCATGAAGCATGATCTGAACGAAGAGATCATCAAGCACATGATCTACACGGTCTATACTCACTGGGAACGTCTCTTACCGCAGTTGTTGCGCCGACGGAAGTCTATTAAGGTCTTGATTATCAGTCGTTTTGACGATCACCATGCAAAATCCATGATTGATTTCCTTGATTTCTACTGTACGGATAACTTTGAATTTACACAGATGATCAAGTACAATCTGACAGTGGATGATATCGAAGCTTCGGATGCAGATGTGGTGGTAGCCAACTTTATGATGCCCGAATTAAAGAAAAAACCTTTTATCTGTACAAGTAGTCTCTCATCGCTTGAGCTGGTTGAAAAACTCAATGCCTTCTTTTATGATTTTACCAGTGCAGAACACTAAAATCAGGACCTGGTCCTGATTTTTTGATGGTAAAAAAAGAAAATTTTATAGAAGAATGCAGGCTCTCCTATTTTGTGGTATAATATACAATATTATATACTGGAGGAAACTATCCATGGAAGACCCTGGCAGTCAGGAAATTTTACTGGAATTTATTTTATTGATTGTTTTGACATTATTGAACGCCTTTTTTTCGGCGACTGAAATGTCAATGGTATCGTTAAATCGCTCTCGTGTAGAGCAAAAGGCTGAAGAAGGAGATAAAAGATACATCCGTCTTCTTAGCGTTTTGGAACAGCCCAACCATTTCTTATCCACTATTCAGGTGGGGATCACCTTGATTACCATCTTATCTGGGGCGAGTCTTGCAGAAAGTCTCGGTCATGTCATTGCTGGATGGATGGGCAATACTAAAACGGCTCTTGCAGCTGGAAGCTTTTTATCTCTAGCATTTTTGACTTATATTTCGATCGTGTTTGGCGAACTCTATCCGAAACGAATCGCTATGAACCTAAAAGATGAGTTGGCTGTTCGAACAGCTCCGATTGTGATTCTATTAGGAAAAATTGTCAGCCCCTTTGTTTGGTTGCTTTCAGCATCGACCAACCTTTTGAGCCGTATCACGCCAATGGAATTCGATGATCCGGATGAAAAGATGACGCGGGATGAAATCGAGTATATGCTGACCAATAGTGAAGCAACACTAGATGCGGACGAGATTGAGATGCTCCAAGGGATCTTTTCATTAGATGAAATGGTAGCGCGTGAAGTCATGGTTCCACGGACAGATGCCTTCATGGTTGATATCAATGATGATACCAAAGAAATTATTGAAAGTATCCTTAAGCAAAACTTTTCACGAATTCCTGTCTATGATGATGACAAGGACAATGTCATCGGCCTCATCCATACCAAACGTCTCTTGAACGAAGGATTTATCAATGGCTTTGATAATATTGTCTTAAGAAAGATTTTACAAGAACCTTTGTTTGTTCCAGAAACCATTTTTGTGGATGATCTTTTGAAGGAATTGCGCAATACGCAAAATCAAATGGCCATTCTACTCGATGAATATGGCGGGATGTCTGGCTTGGTCACTCTTGAAGACCTCTTGGAAGAAATCGTCGGTGAAATTGACGATGAGACTGACAAAGCTGAAATTGATGTTTTTGAAATTGGGGATAATACTTATGTCGTGCAAGGAGCTATGTCACTAAACGACTTTAATGAATACTTTGGCGTTGAGTTGGAAAGTGATGATGTGGATACTATTGCAGGGTATTATTTGACTGAAGTTGGGCGGATTCCATCCTTGAAAGAACGCCTCAGCTGTGAAGTCGATAGTCAAAAGAAACACTTGATCTTGACTAATGACAAGGTGAAAAACGGTCGTGTGACCAAGGTGAAAGTTGAAATTTCTGAAATCGTCGAAGAAGATGAAGAAACCAAATCAAAAGAAGATTAGAAAATAGAGGCCTGGACGTGTTCCAGCCTCTGTTTTTTTCTTGTCAGGGCTAGTTGAATTTTCAAAAAATTTTAAAAATTTCTGAAATATTCTTGACAGCCAAAATAAATTAAGGTAAGATAATACCCATAAATAAAGAAAGCAGAAAATAAACATGAAGCAACAAGCCATTTCAACTCAAAAATTTTACTTTAGCTACTTTAGATAGTGTTTGTAGACATGATCTCATGGATGCAAACAACCCAAACAATTTGTTTGTATCTATGTGGCTAAGATTTTTGATGATGGTCCATAGAGCTAGTATCTAAATGGACCGAGGTTTTGTAACTTGTTGGAGAATTTCAAGCATCCGTTTAGAGAATGATCTAAGCGGATTTTTTGTTTATTTGCAGAAGAGGAGTCAAAAAATGAAAGTAGTGAAGAAATTACTAGCACCTGTCCTGGTTGTAGGACTTCTGTTAACATCATTGGTGACCTTACACCATCTGAAGGATGCTAAAAAGGACAATGTCTTTCGAATTGGGATTTCCCAGTACATCACCCATAAGTCGCTTGATGCAACACGAAAAGGCTTTATCGAAGAGTTGAAGAAAGAGGGCTATGTGGATGGGAAAAATATCCAAATTGATTTCCAAAATGCTCAAGGGGAGCAACGAAATCTGAAAAACATTTCCAAACAATTGGCGGAAGAAAGTGATCTCGTCTTTGCGATTGCAACACCTTCGGCTCAAAGTTTGGCTAATACGACGAAAACAACACCGGTTGTCTTCTCAGCTGTGACCGATCCATTGGCAGCGAAATTGGTGAAAAACTTGAAAGAGCCTGGTGGCAATATCACAGGGACAAGTGACCAGTCAGAAGATGCGATCTCTACACAGGTAGACATGATTAAGCAAGTGCTTCCAACGGCGAAAACAGTTGGGATCCTCTATACGCAAAGTGAGCCTAACTCAGTCGTCCAAAAAGATAATGCGAAGAAGATCCTTGAAGCTAAAGGCTATCAAGTGGTTGAAAAAACAATTCTCGATAGTAACAATGTGAAAGCTGCAGCAGACAGTATCATGTCAGAAGCAGATATCGTCTTTGTTCCGACAGACAATATTATCTCTTCTACAATGGAAACTGTAAAACAGGTATCGATTAGTCATAAGGTGCCAGTTTTTGGAGGTTCTGCTGAAATGGTGGCTACTGGTGGTTTGTACAACTTTGGTACCGATTATGAGGAATTGGGAAGACAAGCTGCTCGGATGGCCATTCGCATCATGAAGGGTGAGAAACCTGGGAAAGTCGCAGTTGAAACACCTGAAAAATTAGAATTGCATACCAATAAAGAGATGGCCAAAGAGCTTGGAATTGATATTAGCTCGTTGAAGGTAGAAAAATAGGAGGTTTGAGATGAATTTCGTTTTATCAAGTTTATCAGAAGGTTTATTGTGGTCGATCATGGCGATCGGTGTTTACTTAACATTTCGAATTTTAGATATTGCCGATATGACGGCAGAAGGAGCCTTTCCACTTGGGGCAGCAGTTGTAGCCTCCCAAATTCAAGCAGGAAGAAACCCTTGGCTTGCAACTTTGCTGGGCTTTCTAGCAGGAATGATCGCAGGATTGGTTTCTGGGATTCTCCATACAAAAATGAAAATTCCAGCCCTCTTGACAGGGATTGTCACTTTGACCGGTCTTTACTCTATCAATATTAAAATCATGGGGGGAGTACCCAACCTCTCTATTGGCGATGCTAGTACCATTTTCAAAAGTGTCATGAAATTGGGCTTGTCCAATGAAGAAGCTGTCTTTTTGATTAGTATTTCGTGCTTGATCATCGTCTGTATCTTGTTGACCCTCTTAATGAAGACGCAGCTTGGCTTGGTTTTGCGCTCGACTGGTGATAACATTCCAATGAGTGAGGCCAATGGGGTCAATGTAGATAACATGAAGATGTTGGGCTACATGATTTCCAATGGTTTGATTGCCCTTTGTGGAGCCATGTTTGCACAAAATGATGGTTTCTCAGATGTGACTTCTGGTACAGGGACGATCGTAGTTGGTTTGAGTGCGGTGATTATTGCTGAAGTTTTGATCCACGAATTGACTATTGGTTGGCGTTTGCTTTCCATTGGGGTTGGAGCCATTGTGTACCGTCTGATTATCTTAAATATTTACGAGATCCCAAATCTCGATCAAAATATGGTCCGTCTCTTCAATGCGATCTTGCTCGCGATTGTCTTGTTCGCTCCTGAGGCGCAAAAACGTCTTCGTGTTCGCGGATTGAAGTTAGGAAATAAGTAGGAGAAAAGTATGGCAACATTATTATCAATTGAAGGTATTCATAAGACATTTGAAGCAGGAACAGTCAATGAAAACCATGTTTTAAAAGGCTTGGATCTCCAAGTAGAAGAAGGGGACTTCATTTCAGTCATCGGTGGAAATGGAGCTGGGAAATCAACCTTGATGAACATCTTGGCAGGAAATCTGGTCGTGGATGAAGGGGATATCTTGCTAGAAGGTAACTCCATCAAAAATACGAGTGTTCGTAAGCGTGCGAAAGATATTGCGCGTGTCTTCCAAGATCCTAAAATGGGGACAGCTTCCCGTTTGACTATTGAAGAAAATATGGCCATTGCCCAACGTCGGGGGAAATCTCGTGGTTTGAGCTGGGGAGTTCGAGAGAAAGATCGCGAATTATTCCGTGAAGCCTTGAAGGAACTGAATATCGGTTTAGAAAACCGTCTCAAGGTGGATACCCAATATTTGTCTGGTGGGCAACGTCAAGCCTTGACCTTGGTCATGGCAGCCTTGGTCAAACCGAAACTCTTGCTTCTGGATGAACATACCGCAGCGCTCGATCCTAAGACTAGTGAAATGGTCATGGAATTGACACAAAAGATTGTGGAAAGCCATGATTTGACAACCTTGATGATTACGCATGATATGAACCATGCAATTGAATACGGCAACCGTTTGATCATGCTCTACCAAGGCAAGATCGTTGTAGACGTCAAAGGAGAAGAAAAGAAAAATCTAACAGTTGAAGATTTGATGCGCCTCTTCCAACAAAACAGTGGCGAAACCCTGGTTAGTGATGAATTGGTATTAGGATAAAATGAGAGGGGGACAGAAATCGGTAATTCGTTAGAATTCGATTTCTTTGTCCCGCCTCCGCACAGTTGAGTAGGGCTGTAAAAGCTGATGAAATCAGCGTAGTAGAGCCCACTCAAGCACTGCGTCTTGCTCGATAATCCAAGACAATTGAGAGGCTAGGACTTTTGTCCCAGCCTCCTTTATTTCCTCCGCTCTGCATAGTCGACAAAATGAAATTTGTCTAATTTGTGCCGGCTTTCGGTGAATTGGAATTGCCGTCCGTCTGCTAGGTGAACCTGGGAACGGACCGTCACCACGTGTTGGTCTTTTCCAAGATCCAATAAGATTTTGTCACGATTATCGATTGGTGAAATCAAGATTTCTTTTTTGGCATAGCCAATCTGCAATTTCAAGTCTTCTTCTATATATTGGTAGATAGAGTGCTGGGCAATTTCCTTGCTCAGGCCAGGGATCAGCTCTCTGTCTAGGTAATCAATATCTAAGACAGAAGCGACACCATCCACTACCCGTTGCCGGGTGACTTTCCAAACCAAACGGTGAAGGGGGAAACCTGTCTTTTTAGCGCCTTTTTCATCGATACTGATTTGTTCCAAACGAATGACATTGGTTTCTGAGCGAAGACCAGAAGCTTTGACGATTTCTTGGTAGCTGGTTAATTGGGAAACGGGGAAGTCAAAGTGTGCTTGCCTACAAATTTGCGACCCCATCCCTTGAACAGTCTCGATAAAGCCTTCTTCCTGCAAGAGCTCAAGCGTCTCTATCATACTTGGGGCAAGGAAATGAGTGAACGTGGTGGTTGGAGTGCTCTTTTCTGGAATAACCATGACCGACCTCGTGCTTTGAATCGCTTTGTGGATATCAAGAACTTCCGCAATGAAGGAGCGACCATGCTGGCAGCCAGCATCCACCTTTCACGCGGAACACCCTACATCTACATGGGCGAAGAAATTGGCATGATTGACCCAGACTATGATTCGATGGTAGATTATATGGATGTCGAGTCCATCAATGCTTACCAAATGCTTTTGGATCAAGGCAAGTCTCCTGAGCAAGCCTTTAAGATTATCCAAGCTAAGTCCCGTGATAATTCTCGTACGCCCATGCAATGGGATGCTTCTGAAAATGCAGGTTTTTCAACAGGTACGCTATGGTTGAAAGTTGGGAAGTCCTATAAAGATATCAATGTTGAAAAGGAAATGGATGGTCCAATCTTTACCTTCTATAAAGAATTGATTCGCTTGCGCAAAGAAATGCCCATCATTTCAGAAGGAAGCTACCTGCCAGCATTGGAGGATAGTCAAGAAGTCTACGCTTTTGAACGCCACTTAGATGGTCAAAAACTCTTGGTACTCAATCATTTCTATGGAAGTGAAGTCGAAGTAGCGATTCCAAAAGACTACCAAGCAGGGCGCGTGCTCTTGTCCAACTATGAGAATGTAGAGCTTGCTGAAAAGATAATTCTGAAACCGTATCAGACACTGGCAATTTTAGCTTAAGTTCTTGACACTTCGATCTTTTTCGGTCGAAGTGTTTTTCTTTTTGAAAAATATTTTTGAAAGCGCTTGAAAATACAAAGTTCTTCCCTTATAATAAAAGAGGAAAACTTTTTAGGGATGGAGAGAAGCATGAGAAATAACGGAAAAAAGATTCGATTATTAGCAGTAGCTACCTTATTGGTTAGTCAGTTGGGGGTCTTTAACAGTGCCCTCACGGTAGTTGCTGACGAGACCACAGCTTCGACTTCAGAGCCAGCACTTGTGACGAACACTAGTAGCGAGGAAGGCTTGACAAATCATTCGACTTCCGCAACAACAACTACAGAAGCTACGACGAGAGCTTCGAGTGATAGAGGAGAGATATCTAGCAGTTCCTCGGAGGATACCGAAGAGAAAACGGTTAAGATTGGGGAGATTCAAGGGGAAGCGCAACGCTCTCCACTTGAAGGCCAAAAGGTAGCCATCAAAAATGCGGTCGTGACCAAAACAGACCGCTATGGTTTTTATGCTCAAGACATTGAATCGGATGGTAATAGTCGGACTTCAGATGGGATTTATGTAGTTTCTAAATACAAGGTCAAGGTCGGTGACAAGGTAAAAATCACCGGTACTGTCAAGGAAGGTTATATGGAAGAAGTCACCTTGGGAGCTGGGAAGACCTTTAAGGAACCGACGAATAGTTTAACGGTGACCATGTTGGTTGATGCTTGGATCACAAAAGACGGGACAGCCCCTCTTCCAGAAGCTGTGAATATCACTGCAGGGATGCCGGCAGAGGTGAAGACTAATCCAACTGCTTATGCTCCAGAAACCGATGCCCTCGATTATTGGGAAAGTCTGGAAGGCATGCTCACTGTGGTAAAGAAACCGCATGTTTTAGGTCCCCAGTATAAAGGAGATATCTATGTATTGGGAGAAGATTTTACAGGCCTTCCTTTAAACAATATTGGAGGTCTGAATCTACGGCCACATGCACAAAATACAGCGACGATCCCGATTTATGTTGGTAATCAGTTTGTCGCAAAAGCCAAAGATTACTTTGCAGAAGATGTAACAGGAGTGGTGACTTATCGGAATAGCTTTTATAAGGTAGAGCCCACTCAACAGTTGACAGTCCAAGATGGTGGCTTGCAGCGTCAAGCAGCTCAAACCCAACCAAGTGAGGACAAGCTGACCATCGCTTCCTATAATATTGAAAATTTCTCGGCCAACAATGCCAAAAATGAAACGCCAGAGGATAAGGTGACGCTGATTGCTAATTCCTTTATCCATGAAATTCACAATCCGGATATTATTACTTTGATCGAAGTGCAGGACAATAATGGCAGTGTGGATGACGGGACGACCAGTGGTGTTGAAAGTGGACGCAAACTAGCTAGTCGGATCAAGGAATTGGGTGGCAAGAGCTATGAGTATACGGAGGTTGCTCCACTAGATGGCGCTGACGGTGGAAAGCCAGGTTCCAATATTCGTTTGGGAATTCTCTACAATCCGGAACGCGTGACCTTAGCTAAAAAAGAGGCAGCGACTAGCAACGAAGCAGCGCAATTTGACAAGGGACACCTGGTTAAAAACCCAGCTCGGATTGCCCCTAGCGATTCATCGTTTGATCATACTCGCAAGTCTTTAGCCGTTGAGTTTGAATTCAAAGGCCAACCAGTTGTGGTGATTGCCAATCACTTGAAATCAAAAATCGGAGATGATGCTATTTATGGGGCAAGCCAACCAGCAGTGGAACATACCTTGCCAACTCGTGAAGCACAAGCTAGTGTCATCCATCAATTCGTCCAAGAAGGATTGAAGCAAAATCCGAAGACTACCTTCGTTTTGACGGGTGATTTTAATGATTACGATTTCTCAACCACAGCACAGATCCTTGCGGGCAATGAGCTAACCAACTTAATGTCCCAACATGATGCAGGTGATCGCTATTCTTATTTCTACCGTGGTAGCAACCAAGTATTAGATAACATTTTTATCTCAAACAACATGGCAGCCAAAGCAACGTTTGAACCAGTCCATATCAATGCTTCCTTTATGAAGGAACACGGTCGTGCATCAGACCATGATCCTGTCTTGGTCCAAATCGACTTTAGTGGAGCACAAATTCCAGGAACGCCGACGGATGATCAAAAAGGGAATTCAGGACAAGCAATGGATCAAACTAGCCCTTCTTCATCGAATACAGGGTCTCAACTAGCCCCTCATCAGGCTCAAGCTAATGAACAAAAGAGTTCAACATCTGAAAGCAAAGAGAAGGGCAAGAACGAAGATGAGAAGCAAGACGACAAGGAAGAGGTAGCAACAGAAATCAAGACACCAGGTAAACGGAAAATCCTTCCATCTACTGGACAAGAAACAAGTTATCTAGCTCTTCTTGGAGTAGTAGTAGCCACGATCAGTCTTGTCTGGTACAAAAAGAAAAAGACTACTCACTAACGTGTTTCGTAAGAAAGATCTAAAAAAGGAGTTGCTGGCTCCTTTTTTTCTCCTTAAATACAGGACAGTTGGTCCCATATTGGAAACTGTACTAGGACAATGAAAAATACTGAAAAGAACAGTTTCTTTTCAAAAAGAGGCTTAAACTCTTTAAAATAGATGGAATCGTGTTATAATAAAATCATAAAACGTTTTCAAGAGAAGAGGTTCCTCAATGGAAAATGAAACAGTTGACTATGGAAAAGTAACAGGAATGGTACACTCAACAGAAAGTTTTGGTGCAGTAGACGGGCCTGGGATCCGCTTTATTGTCTTCCTTCAAGGCTGTCAAATGCGGTGTCAATACTGCCACAATCCAGATACTTGGGCAATGGAAACCAACAAGTCCCGTGAGCGGACGGTGGATGATGTCTTAGAAGAAGCCCTCCGCTATCGTGGATTTTGGGGTCAAAAAGGGGGAATCACTGTCAGTGGTGGAGAAGCCCTCTTGCAGATTGACTTTTTGATTGCACTTTTTACTAAGGCTCAAGAGTTGGGCATTCATTGTACCTTGGATACCTGTGCCCTTCCTTTCCGGAATACACCTCGTTATTTGGAAAAATTCGACCGCTTGATGGCGGTGACAGACTTGGTGCTTCTCGATATCAAGGAAATCAATGATGAACGACACAAAATTGTGACCAGCCATACCAATAAAACGATCTTAGCTTGTGCCAAGTACTTGTCTGATATTGGAAAACCAGTCTGGATTCGTCACGTTTTGGTGCCAGGTTTAACGGACCGGGATGATGATTTGATCGAGCTTGGAAAATTTGTTAAAACCCTAAAAAATGTCGATAAATTTGAAATTCTGCCTTATCATACCATGGGGGAATTCAAATGGCGTGAATTGGGCATTCCCTACAAATTGGAGGGTGTAAAACCACCGACAAAAGAACGGGTTCAAAATGCAAAAGATTTGATGGAAACAGAAAGTTACCAAGATTACCTGAAACGGGTCAAAGGATAAAAAGTATAGACAGTTGGGCCTTCCAGCTGTCTTTTTCTGATGAAATGCACAACTATTCCCTTTCTTTAAATGGCAAAACGTGCTAAAATAGAGTGAATCTATAAATGAAATAAAGAGGTAGAAACATGTCAAAAATTCTCGTTTTTGGTCACCAAAATCCTGACTCAGATGCTATCGGCTCATCTGTAGCTTTTGCTTATCTTGCAAAAGAAGCTTATGGTTTGGATACAGAAGCAGTGGCCCTTGGAACTCCAAATGAAGAAACAGCTTTCGTGTTGGACTATTTTGGTGTGGAAGCACCACGCGTCATCACATCAGCTAAAGCAGAAGGTGCAGAGCAAGTCATCTTGACGGACCACAATGAATTCCAACAATCAGTATCAGATATTGCTGAAGTAGAAGTATATGGTGTAGTGGACCACCACCGTGTGGCTAACTTCGAAACTGCCAGCCCACTTTACATGCGTTTGGAACCAGTTGGATCAGCATCTTCTATCGTGTACCGCATGTTCAAAGAACACGGTGTAGCAGTGCCAAAAGAAATCGCAGGTTTGATGCTTTCAGGTTTGATTTCAGATACTCTTCTTTTGAAATCTCCAACAACTCACCCATCTGATAAAGTGATTGCGCCAGAATTGGCTGAATTGGCTGGTGTCAACTTGGAAGAATATGGTCTTGCAATGCTCAAGGCTGGTACTAACTTGGCAAGCAAATCAGCAGAAGAATTGATCGACATCGATGCCAAGACTTTTGAATTGAACGGAAATAACGTTCGTGTGGCTCAAGTGAACACAGTTGATATTGCGGAAGTTTTGGAACGCCAAGCTGAAATCGAAGCAGCTATCCAAGCTGCCAATGCCGCTAACGGCTACTCTGACTTTGTTTTGATGATTACAGACATCGTCAACTCAAACTCAGAAATCTTGGCTCTTGGTGCCAACATGGACAAGGTAGAAGCAGCCTTCAACTTCAAACTTGAAAACAACCACGCTTTCCTTCCAGGTGCCGTTTCACGTAAGAAACAAGTGGTTCCTCAATTGACTGAAAGCTTTAATGCATAATGATAAATGGGGAAACCCATTATTAAAAAGGAGTTTCGGCTCCTTTTTTGCTAGGAGAAGATCATGTTAGAGACGGGCGATTTGATTTTTGTGAGAGAAGATACGGAAATGGGGCAGGCCATCCAGGTATCTACTGGCAACTATAGCCATGTGGCTATCTTTTTGGACGGTTTCATTTATCATGCCACGGTAGAAGGTGGCGTCCTTTCCCAAGCCCCTGAGGATTTCTTTGAAGCTGGAAAAGTCTATGACCTTTATCGCTATGCGCAGATTGATTGTCCAGAGGTCAAAAAGCGGGCAGAAAACCTTTTAGGGGCTCCCTACAATGCTTCCTTTTATCCAGATGGAGCTGGTTTCTATTGTTCCCAGTTCATTGCTGAACTACTTCCTATTTTTGAAACCATTCCCATGAAGTTTGGAGATGAGGAACAAGAGATTAGTTCGTTTTGGGAAGATTACTACAGAGAGCTTGGTCTAGCGGTTCCTTTAGATCAGCCCGGGACCAACCCGAGTCAGTTAGCCCAATCACCACAGCTACAGTTTAAAGAAAGGTATTTGGATGATTTGGATTCATGAAACAACAATCTGAATCTTTGATACAGTTTATAAGAGTTGCATCAAACTAAAGAAAAATATGTTCTACGTTCGAATACAACTTGTAAAAGTTGTATTTTTTTCTAATATCCTCTGGATGTTTCTTGTTTAGACAGATAAAATATGATATACTTCACAAAAAAACTAACCACTGGTTAGTTTTTGCTGGAAATCAAAGGAGGAAGTAAATATGTCTTTCTTGTATCGTTTATTAACACGTACAAAACAAATCAGTCCACATATAAAAAAGTTTGAGTCCGAATTGGGCATTTTTGTTGTCAGCATATGGCTAGTTGAATCATCTGGTCGCTTTTATGTGATTGATACGGGAATGCGAGGAATGGAGAAGTACGCTGCCCAGTTTTTACTCCCACAAAAAATTGAAGCAATTTTTCTGACCCATGGACATCCAGATCATATCAAAGGTTTGCCCTATCTTAGACAGCACTTTGGGAACATCCCGACTTTAATCAGTGAGAAGGAATTCCCCTATATTTCAGGCAAAGAACCTTTTCCTAATAGAAAAGAGAAAGAAAAAGTCATTTTTGACCCGGTTACTTTTATAACTGTTGAAAGTCAAGAGGGTCAAGACTTGTTAAGTAGGGCAGGATTAAAACCCCTATTTTCTCCTGGTCATTCCCCTGGTCATGTTGTTTATTACCATGAAGAGGATCAAGTTTTAATTGCTGGAGACCTTTTTACAGCTACGAGAAATGGAAAGTTGCGTCCACCAATGAAAGGATATACAGCAGATATGAGACAAGCTTTAGCTAGTGGAGAAAGAATTATCAAGAGATATTCGCAGGCACTTGTTAGTGTTTGTCATGGTAGTGAGGTAAAAGATGCAGTACGAGATTTTGAGGCATCGGATGGGTTTAAAGGGAGTTTGTAATGGCAAAGGATACAAGATCTAGAATTATCAGGGCAGCCGAAGAACTTTTCCGGACAGAATCTCAGCAAAAAGTAGGAATCAGGCAGATTGCTCAAGCTGCAGGATGTTCACATACAGCTATTTATCAGTATTTTAAAAAGAAAGAGGATATATTATATGCAGTAGCGGAAAAACCGTTAACTCATCTCTATCATACTTGCTTAGAAATCAGTCATTCCAAGCAGAATGATAAGGAACGTCTGCTTCAAATCTGTCAAGTATACGTGGATTTTGGGTTTAGAGAACGTAATATTTATGAATTATTGATTTTTTACCGTGGAGAGCATGAAGATTCAGGCGATTGTTCGCAACCGTTGATGCAATTGAGAATGAAAAGTTATCGTTTGTTGGAAGAAGCTATTGATGTCTTTTTACCGAAAGACTTATCTGATGCAGAAGCGCTAAATATTCGTAGTGGAATCTTTATTTTTTTACATGGCTTAGTGAGTATCTACAGTAGGGACAATGAAGAATGTCCAGAACGCATTAAGCAACTACTGACTGATTTTATTTCTTTTAAAATAATAGAAATGAAATGAGTTGGAATAACTTATGGGGCTTCTACAGTAAACTTGGATTGAAAAGACTAAGTTCTTTTATTGCCTTATTTTCCCCTCTTGCCTGCCTATCCATAAATTGAAGATTTTGTCCTTTGGTATTGATTTCGCTTAAACTAATTTTTATGTTACAATAAGAACGAACCGATAAAACAGTAAACGAGACCTATTTATGATTACAATCATTAATCCTACACGTTTGACACGTCAGCCATTTTTCAAGGACTTGATCAACTATTTGGATCAGCAGGATGATGTGATTTTGCGGCAAATCAAGGCCCAATTTACAGATCAACCAGTGGATAAACTGATGGAGGAGTATATCAAAGCGGGCTTGATCCTTCGAGAAAATAAACGCTACACCCTCAACCTGCCTTTCTTAGAGTCAGCTGATCTTGTTGACCTGGATCAAGAAGTCTTTGTCCGAGAGGATAGTGAACTTTTTCAGGAATTGAAAGCCAAAGTCTTCCAAACAGAACTCAGCAATACGACCAATGAAGCGATTTTGATAGAGGAGACGGACTTTGCGCGAAATGCACAGACCCTTTCCAATTACTTCTACAAGGTGAAACACCAATATCCATTGACAGAGGAGCAAGAAAAGCTCTATGCTATTTTGGGCGATGTCAATCCCGAGTATGCTCTCAAGTATATGACCAGCTTTTTGCTCAAGTTCCTCAAAAAAGAAGTAGTCCAGCAAAAGCGCAGAGATATCTTTGTTGATAGCTTAGAAGTCTTAGGCTATATCCGCAAAAATGATGAAGGCAAATATGAATTAGCAGTGGACTTGGACAAGGAAAGACTGATGTTTATCAAACAATAAAAGGCTAGGAAAATTTCCTAGCCTTCTTTCGTTTGATTATAGGTAACGTTCAGCAATGGCGGCATCCCCTGGATATTCTTCTTTTACCCCATTGACGATTTGGTAGCAGTCAGCTCCTTTTCCTGCGATAATGACAGCATCTTCAGGCTTGCTGGTAGTTGTCATAGCCCGTTGAATGGCTTGTTCGCGATCTGCGATTTTCTCTACAGGGCGCGTGATGAAACTGCTAATCTCTTCAGCGATGGCCAAAGGATCTTCATAGTTGGGATCATCCGCTGTGAGGAAGACTTGAATTTCAGGATGGTCTTCTAAGAGCAAGCCAAAATCCTTGCGGCGGCTCTCTCCTTTATTCCCAGTTGATCCAAGGACTAGTGAAATGGTCCCCGTTTGATGGGTTTCGACAACTGAGAGCAGTTTTTTCAAGCTATCACCATTATGGGCGTAGTCAATGAAGACCTTAGCACCGTTTTGCTGAGTCAAGACTTCCATTCGGCCAGGAACCCGCGTCTTAGCAATCCCTTTTCGGATGTCCTCGAGGCTCGCTCCTAGGCGAAGGCAGGCGAGACCTGCAGCTACAGCATTTTCTTGGTTGAAATGTCCAATCAGTTGGATATCATAGTTTCCAGCTAATTTACCAGTGGCTGAGAAGCTGAAAGCTTTGGAGTTTTCAATTTGATTCTCAGACTGGCTTCCATAAAAATCATGGTCTTGGTTCGCGACTTGGTCCGCTAAAACTTGGAAATGATCCATATCGCTATTGATGACTACGGCTTGGCTGTTCTTCATGAGGAGACGTTTGTGGTAGAAATAATCCTCAAAAGTTGGGTGTTCAATCGGTCCAATATGGTCTGGACTGATGTTGAGAAAAACACCAACGTCAAAGGTCAGACCGTAAACCCGTTTTACCAGATAAGCTTGACTGGAAACTTCCATAATCAAGTGGGTCCGATCATTGGCTACTGCCTCAGCCATCATGGCAAAAAGATCTAAACTCTCTGGCGTTGTCAGGGTCGATTTAAAGAAGTTTTTACCATCCAGTGTTGTATTCATGGTAGACAGCATAGCTGGTCGGTGACTTTGTTCCAAAATATGGTAAGCAAAATAGGCCGCGGTTGTCTTTCCCTTAGTCCCTGTGAAGGCCAATAGTTTTAATTGTTTCTCAGGGTGCCCATAAAACTCCATGGCAATTAAGCTCATGGCCTGTTTGATATCATTGACGAGGATGGCAGGAATACCAACTTCATAATCTTTTTCAGAGACATAAAAGCCGAGTCCATTAGAAATAGCCTGTTCCAGGTATTCTTTTTTGAAGTTGGCCCCTTTGACAAAAAAGAGGGTGCTAGCAGAAACCTTCCGGCTATCATAGCTAATAGCATCAAAACTTGTTCCTTCTAGATGGTAGTAGTATTCACCATTTACTAGAACTTCTCGGAAATTTTGGTCTTGTTTTAAAATGTTGAGGGTTTGTTCAATTGTAATCATAAAACTATTGTAAACCTAAAGTCCCTATTTTACAAGTGTCATGGAAAAGTTTATAATGAAGAGAAGAAGAAACGAAAGAGGACACCAATGAGTCACGAACAAAATGACCAGCAAGCCCAGATGCTACGCGGGACTGCCTGGATGACAGCCAGCAACTTTATCAGCCGTTTGCTAGGAGCTGCTTATATTATTCCTTGGTATATTTGGATGGGAAAATATGGGCCACAAGCCAATGGTCTTTTTACAATGGGTTACAATATCTATGCTTGGTTTCTCTTGATTTCGACAGCCGGGGTACCCGTAGCTGTTGCCAAGCAAGTAGCCAAATACAATACCCGAGACCAAGCCGATCATAGTTTTGCTTTGATTCGAGGCTTCTTGAAATTTATGGGTATTCTAGGCCTTGGATTTGCCATTCTCATGTATCTGTTGTCTCCTGTTTTTGCGAGTCTTTCAGGTGGGGGAAAAGAGTTGATTCCGATCATGCAGAGCCTTTCTTGGGCTGTCTTGATCTTTCCTTCCATGAGTGTCATTCGAGGATTTTTCCAAGGCTTTAACAACATGAAGCCTTACGCCATTAGCCAGATCGCTGAACAAGTGATCCGGGTCATCTGGATGTTGCTCACGACCTTCTTTATTATGAAGATTGGTTCAGGTGATTACGTGCAGGCTGTGACGCAGTCGACCTTTGCTGCCTTTATTGGTATGGGAGCGAGCCTTCTGGTGCTCTTTTATTACCTTGCAAAGACAGGCTTGCTCTCTTCTATTTTTAGAAAGCAAGAGGGAAGTGAAGGAATTGATACTCGGGCCCTCTTGATCGATACGATACGGGAAGCCATTCCTTTTATCATCACTGGTTCTGCGATCCAGCTCTTCCAAATTGTCGACCAGATGACCTTTATTAATGTCATGTCTTGGTTTACAGATTATAGTCAAAAGCAGCTCTTGGTCATGTTTAGTTATTTCTCTGCTAACCCAAATAAAATCACCATGATCTTGATCGCAGTAGCGACTTCGATTGGGGGAGTTGGGATTCCTCTCTTGACAGAGAATTATGTGAAGGGTGACCTAAAAGCGGCTGGGAAGCTCGTACAGGATAACTTGACCATGCTACTTGCTTTCTTGCTTCCAGCTACCCTTGGTGCAGTAGCAGTCGCAAAACCACTTTATACAGTATTCTATGGGCAACCAGATGGCTTGGCATTAGGGCTCTTCATCGTAGCGATGTTGCAGACCGTAATTCTCGGTCTTTACACGGTCTTGTCCCCAATGATTCAAGCCCTCTTCCAAAACCGCAAGGCCATTCGTTACTTCCTCTATGGGGTAGTGGTGAAATTGGTCCTCCAAATTCCATTTATTTTGGTCTTTCGTTCTTATGGGCCACTTTTGTCAACGACCATTGCCTTAATGGTGCCGATCGTCCTCATGTATCGAGAGATCCAAACCATTACTCAGTTTAATCGAACCATCGTCTTCAAGCGGACCTTACTTGGTTCTATTCTTACCGTGGTGATGCTACTTGGAGTCTTGATCGCAGGCTTGATTTTGGGCTGGATTTTCCCACCAAATGGCCGTGTATCGAGCATGATTTATATCGTCGTCATTGGCGGATTAGGAGTTGCTATTTATGGAGCCTTAGGATTATGGCTACGGTATTTTGACCGCTTTATCGGAGGTCAAGCCGCACGTCTCAGACAAAAATTTCGGATTAAATAAATCAGAGGCTGGACATTTATGTCCAGCCTTTTCTTATAGTTTGAAACTATAGCTAGGTCTTGAAAATGGGAAAACCGCTCTCCTCATAATAGTGATAAAATAGTAAGCAGTTAGATTGAATGTTTATCGGAGGGCAATATGAGTAAAAAACGTAATATCAATACTATTTTGGCACAGGCAGGAATCAAGTCGGATAAAGCAACGGGAGCTTTAACGACTCCTTTGCATTTCTCTACGACTTACCAGCACCCAGAATTTGGTCAGTCTACAGGTTTTGACTATACCCGTACAAAAAATCCAACACGCGCAACAGCTGAGAAGACTTTGGCAGCTATCGAAAGTGCAGACTATGCTTTGGCGACAAGCTCTGGAATGTCAGCCATTGTGCTTGCTTTTAGCATTTTCCCAGTTGGTTCAAAAGTCTTAGCCGTTCGTGACCTTTATGGAGGTTCTTTCCGCTGGTTTAACCAACAAGAGCAAGAAGGCCGCTTCTCGTTCACCTATGCCAATACAGAAGAAGAACTGATCCACCATCTAGATAATGATCCGGTGGATGTCCTTTATATTGAAACACCAACCAATCCATTGATGTTTGAATTCGATATTGCTCATTTAGCCAAATTGGCCCATGCAAAAGGTGCTAAAGTCGTGGTGGACAATACTTTCTATAGCCCGATCTATCAACGCCCAATTGAAGAGGGAGCGGATATTGTCCTTCATTCAGCAACCAAGTACCTAGCTGGTCACAACGATGTCTTGGCTGGTGTTGTCGTGACAAATGATGCGGACTTGTATGACAAACTCTTTTACAATTTGAACACGACAGGTGCTGTTCTTTCCCCATTTGACAGCTATCTGCTGATCCGTGGTCTCAAGACGCTCTCTATCCGGATGGAGCGCTCCACTGAGAATGCCCGCAAGGTGGTCGAGTTTTTGAAAACCTCCCCTCAGGTCAAAGAAGTCCTCTACACTGGAAAAGGTGGAATGGTCTCCTTTAAAATTCAAGATGAGAAAAAAATTCCTAACTTGTTGAATTCCCTTCAAGTCTTTACCTTTGCAGAAAGTCTTGGCGGAGTTGAAAGCTTGATCACTTATCCTACCACCCAAACTCACGCGGACATTCCTGCAGAAGTTCGTCATTCATACGGTTTGACAGATGATCTCCTTCGTTTGTCTATCGGAATCGAAGATGCAGATGACTTGATTGACGATTTGAAACAAGCATTGGAGGCTTAAGATGACCAAATATGATTTCACGACTTTACCGAATCGCTTGACCCACCATACCTACAAGTGGAAAGAAACAGAGACAGATCCAGAAATCATTCCGGCTTGGATCGCGGACATGGATTTTAATGTCATTCCAGAAGTACGAGAAGCGGTGATCGGTTATGCGGACCAAATGGTCTATGGCTACACCTACGCATCGGATACCCTCTACCAGTCTATCCTTGATTGGGAAAAAGAAGAGCACGGCTATTCCTTTGACAAGGAAGCTGTCGTCTTTATCGAAGGTGTTGTTCCAGCCATTTCAACAGCTATTCAAGCCTTTACTAAGGAAGGGGATGCTGTCTTAATCAATACGCCGGTCTATCCTCCATTTGCCAGAAGTGTCAAACTCAATCGTCGAAAATTGATCGAAAATTCATTAGTTGAAAAGGATGGTCTTTTCCAAATTGATTTTGATCAGCTCGAAAAAGACATTGTGGAGCAAGAAGTTAAACTCTATGTTTTGTGTAATCCGCACAATCCTGGAGGCCGTGTATGGGATCGTGAAGTCTTGGAAAAAATCGGCCACCTCTGTCAAAAACATGGTGTCCTTCTCGTTTCAGATGAGATCCACCAAGATTTGGCCTTGTTTGGCCACCGTCATACCAGCTTTAACACGGTTGATCCAATCTTTAAAGACTTCAGTTTGATCTTAACCAGTGCAACCAAGACTTTCAATATTGCAGGAACAAAAAATTCCTATGTGGTCATTGAAAATCCAAAGCTTCGTACGGCTTTTAAACAACGGCAATTGACTAATAATCAACATGAAATCTCAGGCTTAGGGTATATTGCTACAGAAGCGGCTTATCGTCATGGCAAGCCTTGGTTGACAGAGCTCAAGCAAGTTTTTGAAAAACACATCGACTATGTGGTAGATGAATTGCATGAAAAGACCAAAATCCGTGTCATGAAACCCCAAGGCACCTATCTTCTTTGGTTGGACTTTTCAGCCTATCCTTATACCGATGATGAGCTGCATGCTAAAATTCATGACCAAGCCAAATTGATTTTGAACCGTGGAACAGATTTTGGAAAAGAAGGAAACTTGCATGCTCGCCTCAATGTAGCAGCCCCTTTCACCCTCATTGAAGAAATCACCAAACGCTTGGTGGAAACTTTTCACAAATAAGTGTTGACTTTCTGTAAGTGAAGGAGTACAATAAACTCGAAATACGGTAGGTGAGGCTACCACAAGGATACGGATGACTACCGCAAAGCAGTGGAGACACTACTCGTTGGTCAACAGTCCTGATCGCAAAGGTCAAGACTAAGCTCATTTCATTGCCTTGTGGAGCTAAAGCTTGGACGGTCAGTTTTTTGAGAGTTTTGATTGAAAAATTAATGACGAGTTTCATGAGTCCTACCGATCGAGGGTAGGACTCTTTTTTATGCCTTACCAAGAAAAGAGAAAGGAGAGAGCTATGATACAAATCGACGATCATCCCGAACCGCACCGAACCAGCCAATCGCTGATTTGTGTCGTAGGGACTCCAAAAGTGATTGGCTCCTGATTGAAAAAGGAGATACCAATGCAAACAAATAAAGAAAGACTCATTGCTACTCTTCAAGAACCACTTGAAAGCACCTTTGCCACCTACAAAACCAGTGCCCTTGGTTTAGTTGACGATCAAGTAGAAGAAAACCGCGATATTTATGGCGAAAATGTCATCACAAAAGGTCAAGAAGATTCCATGATCAAAAAGGTCTACGAATCGATCATCAATCCTTTTACAGTGATTTTGTTGGTCATTGCGCTGGTTTCCTTCATCACCAATGTCTGGCTAGCAAAACCAGGTGAACAGGATCCAACGACCTCTATCATCATTGTGACCTTGGTCTTGATCTCTGGTGGCATCCGCTTCATTCAAGAATTGCGGAGCGACAAAGCAGCTAGCAACTTATCACGTATGATTGTCAATACAGCGACCGTTCTGCGTGATGGGTCAGAACAAGAAATTCCGATCGATGAAATCGTCGTAGGTGATGTGATCAAATTAAGTGCCGGCGATATGATTCCAGCAGATGTGGTCTTGATTGATTCCCGTGACTTCTTTGTCCAACAATCTGGTCTCACAGGGGAAAGTGATGCTGTTGAAAAGGTTTGTCTCAGAAAAGCCGACAGTCAAAATCTAGATAGTCTCTTGGAGAGTGAAAGCTTGGCCTTCATGGGGACCAATGTCATCTCCGGACGGGCAACAGCCTTGGTCTTGGTCGTGGGGGATGAAACCATGATGGGAGCTATTGAGCAAACCATCAACACCTATGACGAACCAACCTCATTTGAGAGAGAAATGAATACCATCTCTTGGCTCTTGATTCGGCTCATGTTAGTGATGGTGCCCGTTGTCTTTGTGATCAATGGTCTCACAGATGGTGACTGGTTAGAAGCAGGTGTCTTTGCCCTCAGCGTTGGGGTTGGTTTGACTCCTGAAATGCTGCCGATGATTATTACAGCGAGTCTTGCGAAGGGCTCCATCATCATGGCCAAGGAAAAAGTCGTTATCAAAAAACTCAATGCCATTCAAGACCTTGGGGCTATTGATATTTTGTGTACTGATAAGACAGGTACCTTGACCCAAGATGAAATCGTTTTGGAGTATCCGCTTGATATCCATGGCGATTTGGATCTATCAGTTCTTCGCCGGGCTTACTTGAATTCCTATTTCCAAACCGGGCTAAAAAATTTGATGGACCGGGCGATTATCAATCGGACCCAGAAAGAAGCCAAGAAACATGAAATCGTTCGCGATCTGGATCAAACTTTCCATAAGATTGATGAATTGCCTTTTGATTTTGAACGTCGTCGCATGAGTGTCATTGTCAAAGACGAAGACGATGTGGTCAGCATGGTGACCAAGGGTGCCTTGGAAGAAATGCTTTCTGTATCGACTTATGTTGAATACAAGGGGGAGATTAAACGCCTGACAGATGAAGTTCGTCAAGAGGTCCTTGCTGAAGTTGCTCAATTAAATGAACAAGGACTTCGTGTTTTGGGAGTCAGCTACAAAACTGACTTGGACGAAAATGACATCTTTAGTGTTGAAGATGAAGGAGATATGATCCTAACCGGTTACCTTGCCTTTCTTGATCCACCAAAACCTTCTGCAGCTCCCGCAATCAAAGCTCTTGCAGAATATGGGGTAACCACCAAGATCTTAACTGGGGACAATGAAAAGGTCACCCAAGCTGTCTGTGAAAAAGTAGGACTAGATGTCGAGCGGATTCTTTTGGGAAGCGAAATCGATACGATGACAGACCAAGAGTTAGCACAAGTTGTAGAAACAACAACGGTCTTTGCCAAACTATCACCCGATCAAAAAGCGCGGATCATCCTCAGTCTCAAGAACAATGGCCACAAGGTTGGTTACATGGGAGATGGTATTAACGATGCTCCATCTATGAAGGTCTCAGACGTTGGGATCTCCGTGGATACCGCTGTTGATATTGCCAAAGAAACGGCAGATGTCATCCTTCTGGATAAGGACTTGATGGTCCTTGAAAAAGGTTTGGTTGAAGGCCGCAAGGTCTATGCCAATATGACCAAGTACATCAAGATGACGGTCTCTTCTAACTTCGGGAACATCTTCTCTCTTCTCTTTGCCAGCATCTTTTTGCCCTTCCTTCCTATGGCCCCCGTTCATTTGATTGTGCTCAATCTTATCTATGATCTTTCCTGTATCGCCCTTCCTTTTGACAATGTCGACAAGGAATTCCTCAAGAAACCTCGTATCTGGGAAGCAAACTCTATCATGCGCTTTATGGCCTGGATTGGTCCAATTTCATCTGTATTTGATATTATTACCTACATGCTTCTTTACTTCCTTGTTGTTCCTATGATTTTAGGTCATGGCTACAACCATGGAGCAACAGATGCAGCAGCCTTTATCATGGTGTTTCAAACCGGATGGTTTATCGAATCTATGTGGTCTCAAACCATGGTTATTCATATGTTGCGTTCACCAAAACTGCCATTTATCCAAAGTCGTCCAGCCTTCTCAGTCGTGGTGACGACCTTAGCAGCAGCCTTCTTTGTAACCTCCCTTCCATATAGTCCTTTGGCTTCTATCTTGAAGTTGAGCCAACTAAATGGATTGTACTTTGTTCTATTGTTTGCGATTATCGTCCTCTATATGCTGAGTGTGACGGTTGTCAAACGTATCTATATTAAGAAATACAAAGAATGGTTGTAATTGATTGATAGAAAGAGTGAGTCCGAACTTAAAAAATTAAGTGTAAGGGCTCTCTTTTTTTTGTAAAATTTGGTATAATAAGAAGAATGTAAAGTTGGAAATGAAGATTTCCATGTGCTGTGAGTATCAAAGAGGGACTGAAAGAAAGAGTAGAGCTTGACTCCACTTTTATCATAGCTCTTTTTTGAATAATAACAGCTTAGAAAGAAGGATCTCAAAATGGGAAAATTAGAAGTTATTACACATCCACTGATTCAACACAAATTGTCTATTCTTCGTCGTACAGATACCTCTACGAAGGCCTTTCGTGAATTGGTAGATGAGATTGCTATGTTGATGGGCTACGAAGTATTGCGTGAATTGCCTCTTGAGGATGTTGAAATTGAAACTCCTATTACCAAAACCGTTCAAAAACAAATCGCAGGGAAGAAGTTGGCTATTGTCCCAATTCTTCGTGCAGGGATTGGGATGGTTGATGGTCTCTTGAGTTTGGTACCAGCTGCTAAGGTTGGCCATATCGGGATGTACCGTGATGAAGAAACCTTGAAACCAGTTGAATACTTGGTGAAATTGCCAGAAGATATTGATCAACGTCGTATCTTTGTAGTAGACCCAATGCTTGCTACGGGTGGATCCGCTATTCTAGCTATTGATTCCTTGAAAAAACGTGGCGCTAGCCATATCAAATTTGTCTGTCTAGTATCAGCGCCAGAAGGGGTGAAAGCTCTTCAAGAAGCTCACCCAGATGTTGATATCTTTACAGCAGCCCTCGATGATCATTTGAATGAACATGGCTACATTGTTCCTGGTCTTGGAGATGCAGGTGACCGTTTATTCGGTACCAAATAAGAAACCATTCATGATTCGTCCGAAAGGTGCTTAAGATTTGACCTTTTTTGACCATTGGTTTATAATAGCACATATACTTTGAACCTCACGAATCGTGAGAATGAATGGATACTAAAGGAGAAGAATAGATGATTCCAGTAGTTATTGAACAAACCAGTCGAGGAGAACGTTCTTACGATATTTATTCCCGTCTGTTAAAAGATCGAATTATCATGGTAACAGGACCAGTTGAGGACCAAATGGCTAACTCCATTATCGCTCAATTGCTCTTCTTGGATGCCCAAGATAATACAAAAGATATCTATATGTATATCAATACCCCAGGTGGCTCTGTCTCAGCAGGTCTTGCCATTGTAGATACTATGAACTTTATCAAGTCAGATGTCCAAACCATTGTTATGGGGATGGCAGCTTCTATGGGAACTATTATCGCTTCAAGCGGTGCGAAGGGCAAACGCTTCATGTTGCCAAACGCCGAGTACATGATTCACCAACCAATGGGTGGTACTGGTGGTGGTACCCAACAAACCGATATGGCGATTGCAGCAGAACACTTACTCAAAACACGGAACAACTTGGAAAAAATCCTTGCGGAAAATTCAGGTCAATCCATTGAAAAAGTGCATGCTGATGCGGAGCGTGACAATTGGATGAGCGCACAAGAAACACTTGAATATGGCTTTATTGATGAAATCATGGCCAATAATAAATTGGGTTAAACCATCCTGTGGGAAGGCCCGTCAAGAGGCTGGACAAAAGTCCTAGCCTCTCAATTATTTTTGGATTGTCGAGCAAAACGCAGTGGTTGAGTGGGATATACTACGCTGATTTCATCAGCTTTTACAGCCTTACTCAACTGTGCGGAGGTGGGACAACGAAATCGAATACTAACGAATTACCGATTTCTGTCCCACTCTCTTTTTTGCTCTCATAAAAGAGTAGTTCTTTTTCTTGAAATTTGATATACTAGTAACAGAACGAGAAAGGGATTGACCATGTTTGAGAAACAAGAAAGAACAGGCTTAATTGTTAAATTGTATTACAATCGAGACGGGAAAAAATTACAATCTGTCGGAGATGTCTTGTACCATTCTAAGAAATGCCGTTATGTCCAATTGTATGTGGACAGCGACAAGGCCGATCAAGTCATGGAAGACTTAAAGAAAGAACGTTATGTCAAAAAAGTCTTGCCTTGCCATCTCAAAGATTTAGATACAGATTTTGTGGGGAGTTTGCAACGATTGGAGACCCCATCTGTGGTCACAGAAGGTTAGAAAACGCAATCATTTGATGGATTGCGTTTTTTTTATTGACAATTGTCAGATAATTCGGTATATTCTTAATGTATTTATTTTAAGATTCATTTAAGGAGATCATTACAAATGAAGAAAAAATTTGCTCTTTCATTTTTAACCATTGCAAGTGTCGCTCTTCTTGCTGCTTGTGGTGAAGTTTCTACTTCAGGTTCAAACACAACTGGTAACGAAATCGGCAAAGAACTAAAAGTCGGTTTTAACTTTGAAAAAACTGGTGAAGTAGCAGCCTACGGTAGCGCTGAACAAAAAGGTGCTCAATTGGCCGTTGATGAAATCAACGCTAAGGGTGGAGCTGACGGTAAGAAGATTGTTGTCACAGATAAAGATAACAAATCTGAAACAGCTGAAGCAGCTACAGTCACTACAAACCTTGTCACTCAATCAAAAGTGAACGCTCTTGTAGGACCTGCGACTTCAGGTGCTACTGCAGCAGCGGTTGCCAACGCTGGTAAAGCAGGTGTTCCATTGGTAACACCATCAGCAACTCAAGATGATTTGACAAAAGGTCAAGATTACCTTTTCCGTGCAACCTTCATCGATAGTTTCCAAGGAAAAATCATTGCCAAATACACAACTGATAACTTGAAAGCGAAAAAAGTCGTTCTCTACTACGATAACTCATCTGACTATGCGAAAGGGATTGCTGAAGCCTTCAAGAAATCTTACAAAGGTGAAATCGTAGCAACAGAAACCTTCCAATCTAAGGATACAGACTTCCAAGCTGCCCTTACAAAAATCAAAGATAAAGACTTCGATGCGATTGTTCTTCCAGGTTACTACACAGAAACTGGTAAGATCGTAAACCAAGCGCGTGGTATGGGAATCAAACAACCAATCATTGGTGGGGATGGATTTAGCGATGCTAAGTTCGTTGAACAAGCAACACCTGCTGCAGCTACAGATATCTACTACGTAGCTGGATTCTCTACTGAAGGTGAAATGACTGATAAAGCCAAGAAATTCGTAGAAGCATACAAAGCGAAATACAATGAAGAACCTTCAATGTTCGCAGCTTTGGCTTATGATTCAGTTTACATGGTTGCAGAAGCATCTAAAGGTGCTAAGAACTCTGTCGAATTGAAAGATAACCTTGCGAAGTTGAAAGACTTGGAAGGTGTGACTGGTACAATGTCAATTGACAAGAACCACAACCCGGTTAAATCAGCTCTTATGATTGGCTTGAAAGATGGTAAAGTCAAATCAGTTGAGTCTGTTAAACCATAATTATCATTTGTTGTTTGTACAAGAGGCTGGGAGAATGAAAATTCCTGGCCTCGCTCTTTATTGTTAGAAAGGATGGTTCAAATGCTCCAGCAATTAGTGAACGGTCTAATCTTGGGAAGTGTCTATGCACTCTTGGCCCTTGGTTATACTATGGTGTATGGAATTATCAAATTGATCAACTTTGCCCATGGGGATATCTACATGGTAGGTGCCTTTATGGGATATTTCTTATTGAACTCGTGGAAAGTAAACTTCTTTGTAGCCTTGCTCCTAGCCATGGTTGGGACAGCTATTTTAGGGGTTGTAATTGAATACCTGGCTTATCGTCCGCTTCGTCATTCGACTCGGATTGCTGCCTTGATCACAGCCATCGGGGTTTCCTTCTTGCTCGAATATGGGATGGTCTTCTTCGTCGGTGCCAATACCCGTTCCTTCCCGCAAGTGATTAAAACAGTTCGTTACAACTTTGGTCCTATTTCAATCTCCAATATTCAGTTGATGATCTTGGGAGTGTCTGTTTTCTTGATGGTCGCTCTTCAATTTATTATTCAAAAAACAAAGATGGGGAAAGCCATGCGGGCTGTATCTGTTGATAGTGATGCCGCTCAATTGATGGGGATTAACGTAAACCGTACGATCAGCTTTACCTTTGCTTTGGGATCAGCTTTGGCAGGTGCTGGTGGTGTCTTGATTGGTTTGTATTACAACTCGATCGAGCCTTTGATGGGGATGACACCAGGGATCAAAGCCTTTGTCGCAGCCGTTCTTGGGGGAATCGGAATCATTCCAGGTGCTGCCCTAGGTGGATTTGTTATCGGTTTGTTAGAAACCTTCGCTACAGCGATCGGTCTTTCAGACTTCCGTGATGCCATTGTGTATGCCATCTTGATTGTGATCTTGCTCATCCGTCCAGCAGGTATCCTCGGTAAAAATGTGAAAGAGAAGGTGTAAGCCATGAAACAAAATTTAAAAGTGAATTTAGTCTGGCTTGGTCTTTTGGTCGCAGGTTTTGCCTTGATCCAAGTCTTGGTTGCAGCGGGTGTGCTCAACCTCTTCTATATCCAAATTTTAGAACAAATCGGAATCAATATTATCCTTGCAGTTGGCTTGAACCTCATTGTTGGTTTCTCAGGTCAATTCTCACTCGGACATGCCGGATTTATGGCGATTGGTGCCTACTCTGCAGCCATTCTCGGTTCCAAATCACCAACCTACGGGGCTTTCTTTGGCGCGATGGTTTTAGGGGCTTTGATTGCTGGTGTCGTTGCCTTGATCGTTGGGGTTCCAACCCTTCGTTTGAAAGGGGACTACCTCGCGATTGCGACACTTGGGGTTTCTGAAATCATCCGGATCTTGATCGTCAATGGTGGTACTCTAACAAATGGTGCTGCTGGGATCCTTGGTTTGCCAGCCTTTACAACTTGGCAATTGGTTTACCTCTTTGTTGTCATTACAACGATCTTTACGATTAACTTCTTACGCAGTCCAATTGGACGCTCTACCCTTTCTGTTCGTGAAGATGAAATCGCGGCAGAATCTGTTGGGATCAATACGACCAAAGTCAAAGTCATCGCCTTTGTATTTGGTGCGATCACAGCGGCGATTGCTGGATCTCTCCAAGCCGGCTTTATCGGCTCTGTTGTTCCTAAAGACTACTCTTTCACCAATACTATTAATGTCTTGATCATTGTCGTGTTTGGTGGTTTGGGATCAATGTCCGGAACAGTTGTGGCAGCCATCGTCTTGGGTATCTTGAACATGGTGCTTCAAGACTTCTCAAGTGTCCGTATGATCATTTACTCATTGGCTTTGATTCTCGTGATGATCTTCCGTCCAGGTGGTCTTCTTGGAACATGGGAATTCAGCTTGAAAAAACTACTCTCAAAAAAGGAGGCTAACTAATGGCACTTCTTGAAGTAAAAAATTTAACAAAAAACTTTGGTGGTTTGACAGCCGTTGGTGATGTGACCATGGAACTCAATGAAGGGGAATTGGTTGGATTGATCGGACCAAACGGTGCCGGTAAAACAACCCTCTTCAACCTCCTAACAGGGGTATATGAACCAAGTGAAGGAACTATTACCTTAGATGCTCAGCTGCTAAATGGTAAAGCACCCTATAAAATCGCTGCAGGTGGTCTGGGACGGACTTTCCAAAATATTCGTCTCTTTAAAGATTTGAGCGTTTTGGACAATGTTTTGATTGCCTTTGCTAATCACCACAAACCACATGTCTTTGCGAGTCTTTTCCGCTTGCCAAGCTATTACAAGAATGAAGAAGCTTTGAAAGCGAAAGCCCTTGAATTGTTAGCGATTTTTGGTTTGGAAAAAGAAGCAGATACCTTGGCCAAAAACTTAGCTTACGGACAACAACGTCACTTGGAGATCGTTCGTGCCCTTGCGACAGAGCCAAAAATCCTCTTCTTGGATGAACCTGCTGCAGGGATGAACCCTCAAGAAACAGCAGAATTGACCCAATTGATCCGTCGCATTCAAAAAGAATTTAATATTACGATCATGCTGATCGAGCACGATATGAGCTTGGTCATGGAAGTAACAGAACGGATTTATGTATTGGAATATGGTCGCTTGATTGCCCATGGTACGCCAGATGAAATCAAGACCAACAAACGCGTAATCGAAGCCTATCTAGGAGGTGAAGCCTAATGTCTATGTTAAAAGTTGAAAATCTTTCTGTACACTATGGCATGATCCAGGCTGTCCGTGATGTCAGTTTCGAGGTAAACGAAGGGGAAGTTGTTTCTCTTATCGGTGCTAACGGTGCTGGGAAAACATCTATTCTTCGTACCATTTCAGGTTTGGTGCGTCCAAGTGCTGGAAAAATTGAGTTTTTGGGTCAGGAGATTCAAAAGGTTCCGGCTCAAAAGATTGTAGCAGCAGGACTCTCTCAAGTTCCAGAAGGCCGCCACGTCTTTCCAGGCTTAACTGTTATGGAAAACTTGGAGATGGGAGCTTTCTTGAAGAAAGATCGAGAAGAAAATCAAGCTAACTTGAAGAAAGTCTTCTCCCGTTTCCCACGTTTGGAAGAACGGAAGAACCAAGATGCAGCAACCCTATCTGGTGGGGAACAACAAATGCTAGCAATGGGTCGTGCACTTATGTCAACGCCAAAACTCTTGCTTCTGGATGAACCTTCTATGGGATTGGCTCCAATCTTTATCCAAGAAATCTTTGATATCATCCAAGATATCCAAAAACAAGGGACAACGGTTCTCTTGATCGAGCAAAATGCCAACAAGGCTCTTGCCATCGCAGACCGCGGTTATGTTTTGGAAACAGGGAAAGTCGTTCTTACCGGAACAGGAAAAGAACTCTTAGCCTCAGAAGAAGTCCGCAAGGCCTACCTTGGTGGATAAGATTTCTAAAGTTCACTAGAATATTAAAAAGAAAGGTCCTGAAGACCTTTCTTCGGATTGATGACAAAGATAATTTAAAAACTTTCCTTAGGTGAGTACGGACGTCAGCGAACTTCTACGAAGTTCCATGACTTAGTTTTGAGCCTAAGGTCTCAAAACTCCCGAGTGCTTGAAATAATCTTGTTTCAAGCACTTTTCTCACGGCGGAAAGTTTCTATATACTCCTAATGATTCAAAAATAGCATAATTTCTATTATGAAGAAACATTAATCTAATTTTATAGGAAAAACAGTTTGAATATGTTCGAAAGAAAGGTCCTGAAGGCCTTTCTTTTTTCATTTGTACTGGCTGAGATTTTTTCTTAGTAAAATAATTTAAAATATATAATTTCCTTTATTAATTTGGTAAAATAAACGTAATTACTAATGACTGAAATGGATAATAAGTTATGCATATAGATCGAAAAATTCAATTGGGTGAATTATATAAGGAACTAAGAATCGCCAGAGGCTTAAAACAAAAGGATGTTGCTAGAAAAGGATTAAGCATAGCACAATTGTCTAAATTTGAGAATGGGCAAACAATGTTAAGTGCTGATAAATTATTAATAGCGATAGAATCAATTCACATGACTTTTGAAGAGTTTGGCCATAAATTAAATAATTATGAATTACCTAAAGATATTATTTTAGGTAAGAAGATATCCACTTTATTTTTGAAACAGGATATTAAAGGATTAGAGTATCTATTAACCGAAGTATTACAGAGTGAAGAGACGGATCAATATCAAAGAATTCAGTCGTTTATTATTGAAAATGCGATTCATTCATTAGATCAAAACTATGAAATAAATATAGAAGATAGAAAAGTATTGGTAGATTATCTATTTTCAATTGAATCTTGGACATGGTTTGAATTATATGTATTTGGAAATACAATGACTTTAATTTCTGATGAAGATTTATTATTTTTTGGAGATCAGCTTGCGGAAAGGACTAAAGATTATAATTTTCTTAAACACAATTTAAGTTCTTTAAAATTAACGTACATAAATTTAATTGGCGAATTAATTTTAAGAAAAATTGATACTCAAGTTCCATTGTTTATACTCGAGCTAGAAAAGCTTCTTTTCCCATATGATATGCTAGAAATCATGTTGTTGAAATTTTTAAAATTAGTAAATGGTTACTTAAAGTCAAAAAATTCTAAAAAGGAAATTAAACAATTTATAGAGTCTCTTCGAGTTGTTGGTGATAGTCAACTGATTAATATTTTAGAGGTAAAATTGGACCAGTTTGGGATACATATAAATTAGGCAAAAGATCAGATGTATGAGATAGGATATTTCATATTTGAAACTCTGTTAAATATTTAAAATTTAGTAGTAAACTATATTTAGATATAACAATTAAATACTTCGATATTTCGTTAATTCATATAAAAGAAAAAGTAATTCTGAAAAACTTAAAAATATTTTTTTATTTGAATGAAGTTATGTATATCAAGTTTCTACTAGAAAGGTATAGCAGATGAAAGTTTTTTTAAGAAATATTTTTTTTAGGAATCTGGTCTTGTCTAGTTTCTTCGATGATTTAGGATCAACTATTTATAATCTTGTTTTTGTAGTTTTTGCAGCAAGTATGGCGAATAGTAAATTGGCGGTTGGTGTAGCAAGTTTTATACAATATATTCCAACGATTTGTGCTCTTTTTATTGCAATGCAGGCTGACAAAACAAAGAATAAGAAATTGTGGTTGCTATTATTAGGATATATACAAGCAGTATTATTTATTATGGTTGCGTTCTTATCGAAAGAAAATTCATGGCTAGTTTTCTCGATTGTATGTTTCATTAACATCCTATCAGATTGTATTGCAGAGTACAGAAGAGGCTTAGTATTACCCATGTTTCAGTCCCACATTCCCGAAGAAGAGCTGATGGAAGCGTACTCTTTTGATCAAGTAATTAGTCAAATAACTTTGATTTCTGGTCAAACTTTGGGAGTTTGGTTACTAACGATTTCTCATAATAATTTCTTCTTTTTAGCTACGATAAATGCTATAAGTTTCTTATTATCATCGATGGTATTGCTTAAAATCCAAAGACAATTGACACATCCAGAAGTTAATTATTCACCAGAAAATGGGTTTATCTCACAACTTAAGAACCTTTACAAAAATAGTAAAAGTATATTTAAATATCAAGAGAAAGTACGTTTTGGTCTAATGATTTTTTCAATTTTAGGATTAAATTCGTTAGGCAGTGCTATTTTAATAATGTACAATCTGAAATTTACAGAAATAACTCCTTTTGGTTTATCTTTTGCTCAGTCGGTATTTTTACTTCAAACAATATTATTTGTTTCAGCCCTAATTGGTGGAATGACCCCTAATGATTATTTTTCTAAACTATCACTTATTAAAATACTTCAAATAGATAGTGGATTATTAATAGTCATAGGAATATGTGGTTGGATAAATGGTTTGGAAATTATTTCCTTTAGTGTGTTGGCATTCATGATGTATCTTAGTAGTAAGGTAAATCCCAAATTAAATAGTCTCTTAATGGCAAAACTTCCACCGGATATTCTTGCACAAACTAGTAGTTTTTTTAAGGTTATATCAGTATTATCAATGCCAATAGCAACTATTTTATTTACAAGTTTATCTATGTGGAACTCTCAGTTTGCCTGGGGTATATTCTTATTATTATCCATTGTGGTATTTGTACTTTCCTTATCTTCTAATAAATCGGTTACTAGTGACTAAGATTAGTTTACAAGATTAAATGTTGCATAAAAAGGTACGTGTGTTTGATTTTTCTAAATTTTGAAAACAAGAGAAAACTGCTGAAAGCGTTTGAAATCATTCTTAAAATCAAGTATAATAAAACTAATAAAAGCATAGGAGAACTTGTTATGGCTGTTAAAGATTTTATGACACGTAAAGTGGTTTACATTAGTCCAGATACTACAATTGCCCACGCGGCAGATTTGATGCGCGAACAAGGTTTGCACCGTTTGCCAGTCATTGAAAACGATAAATTGGTTGGTTTGGTGACAGAAGGTACGATTGCAGAAGCAAGTCCATCTAAAGCAACAAGCTTGTCTATTTTCGAGATGAACTATCTGTTGAACAAGACCAAGGTCAAAGATGTCATGCTTCGCGATGTCATTACCGTCTCTAAATTTGCGAGCTTAGAAGATGCGACCTATCTCATGTATAAGAACAAGGTGGGAATTCTTCCAGTCGTGGACAATGACCAAGTATCCGGTGTCATCACAGACCGTGATATTTTCCGTGCCTTCCTTGAAGTATCCGGTTATGGAGAAGAAGGAGTTCGTGTTCGCTTTGTGACAGAAGATAAGGTTGGAGTTCTAGAACAAATCATTCACTTGATTGTAGAAGAAGGGTATAACATCGCCAATACAGTCAATATCCCAACCAAAGATGATCGTGTGGTTATCGAAGTTCAAATTGATGGGGTGACAGATCTAGAAGGAATCCGTAGTAAATTTGAAGCCAACGGTTTGAAAGTCGATGAAATCACTCGAACAACCGCAAAAGCAATTTAATAAAAAATCAGGCTGGATGACAATCCAGTCTGATTTTTGTATAAAGTAACTTAATAAATTCTGTAAAAATAATTATGATTTTATTAATTATGACGTGTATTCTAAGATTTTCCACCGTGAGAAAATAGCATGAAACAAGTATGTTTCATGCTCTCGGAATTTTTGAGAGTAAAACAGTTTGGGGAACTGTTTTAGCCTGAGCTTAGAAATTAAAAAGCGAAGGGGCTCAAAACTAATTGAATACGGGTCGCGGATTGTATCTTGATTTAGTCATGGAACTTCCTGGATTGCTGAAATCATCCACTGGATAATTTCACCTGACGTCCGTACTCACCTAAGGAAAATCGTAAATAGAAAAACAAAGCTAGATGAGAATCTAGCCTTATTTTTTCTATTAACGGTTAATGGGTTGTTTTTCTTTATCTAAAGTGAAGCCTTCGCCGAGAATTTCATGGGCTTCAGAAATGGTGATGAAGGCGAATGGATCGATCTGATTGATGATGTCTTTCATTTGTTTCATCTCATTCCGTGAAACGACACAGTAGACAATATCCAGGTCCTTACGGCTGTAATAGCCCATCCCGCGGATAAAGGTAATCCCGCGACCCAGATCGTCAGATACCTTTTTGGCAATTTCTTCTGGTTTAGAGGTAACGATAAGGAAGCCTTTTCCAGCAAAACCACCTTCCCCAATCAAGTCGATGACAAGGGTGTCAATCAGGATAAAGAAGAGGGTATACATAGCGGTACGAACATCTTGGAAGACAACAACCACAGTTGTCAGAACAATGGCATCTACAATCAACATGAGTTTCCCCATACTGAGGGAAGTGTATTTGTTAAAGATGCGAGCGAGGATATCTGTTCCTCCCGTGGTTCCTCCAGCATTGAAGATGATCCCTAGCCCCAAACCAAGCACAACCCCTGAGGCAATACAGGCAAGCAGAATATCTCCTTTAAAGGCTTCAAAGATGAAGTGATGGTAGCGGTGACTGAGGGGCATGGCCTCAAAAATTGCCATCCAAGCGGAAACCGAAAAGGTCCCCAGTAAGCTTAGATAAAGAGATTTCTTACCCAGCAGCTTCCAAGCCAGAATGAAAAGAGGGATATTGATCAGTAAGTTCATGATGGATACGGGGACTTTTAAGAGGTAATAGGTGATCAAGGTAATCCCTGTTGCTCCTCCTTCATAGAAGTGAAAGGGAATGACCAAAAAATAGATCCCAAATGAAAAAATGCCGGCCCCCAAGATGATAGCCAGAATATCTTTAAATTTAAACATGATAGGTTGTCTCCTAAAACTTTATAAGATCATTGTAACAAAAAAGTGAAAAAATGAAAATGACTTTGAAAAATTTTCTCTCCTAAAATACAAGATTTTTACCCTTATTTTTGGTAAAATAAAAAGAAGAAAACTAGAAAGAGGATACTATGGTAAACGGTACATTAATTTCATTTGAAGGTCCAGAAGGAGCGGGAAAATCATCGGTCCTAGAAGCCGTTTTGCCTCTACTTGAAGAAAAAGGAATTCCTTTTATTACAACCCGTGAACCAGGCGGTGTAGACATTGCAGAAAAGATCCGCCAAGTCATTTTAGATCCAGACCATACTAGTATGGATGCCAAGACCGAGTTGCTGCTCTATATTGCTAGTCGCCGGCAGCATTTGGTGGAACGTGTCTTACCGGCCCTTGCAGCTGGGAAAATCGTCTTGATGGACCGCTTTATTGATAGCTCGGTCGCTTATCAAGGGTATGGTCGCGGTCTGAGTGTGGAAGATATCGAGTGGCTCAATCAATTCGCGACAGATGGTCTTAAACCAGATCTCACCCTTTACTTTGATCTGGATGTCGAAGAAGGGCTCGCTCGAATTGCCAAAAACCAAGAGCGGGAAGTCAATCGTTTGGATTTGGAAGGATTGGAGCTTCACCAAAAAGTCAGACAAGGTTATTTGGCCTTGTACGAAAAGGAACCAGAGCGCATTGTGAAAATCGATGCCAGTCAATCCTTTGAAGCAGTCTTTGCGGATGTTTTGGCTGTTTTAGAAAATCGCTTGGGGATATTGAAATGAAGCTAGAAGAGATCCAACAGCTCCAGCCAGAATTGGTGGAGCGCTTCACCCAGATCTTAGAACACAAACAGCTCAGTCATGCTTATCTCTTTACGGGTTCTTTTGCCAGTTTTGAGATGGCCCTCTTGCTAGCTCAAAGTCAATTTTGCGAAGATTTGCAGGGAGTCTGGCCTTGTGGCAAATGCCGTTCCTGCCGCTTGATTGCCGAAGAAGAATTCTCAGACGTAAAGATCGTGCGTCCAGTCAACCAGATCATTAAGACTGACCGCATTCGCTCGCTGGTTCAAGATTTTTCTCAATCAGGATTTGAAGGCAGTCGGCAGGTCTTTATCGTCCAAGATGCGGATAAGATGCATACCAATGCGGCCAACTCTCTCTTAAAAGTCATGGAAGAACCCCAGAGTGAGATCTATCTCTTCTTGTTGACATCCGATGAAAACTTGATCTTACCGACCATCAAAAGTCGGGCCCAGCAGGTCCATTTTCCTAAAAAGCAAGCCTACCTAACCGAACTGCTAGAAAAAGAAGGCTTGATTAAATCACAGGCAAATTTAGTAGCTCGTTTTAGTTTTAGTCTCGAAGAAGCAGAGCAACAAAAAAAGAATGCTACGTTTTTTGAACTGGCCAAAATTTGTGATCAGTTCATCGAACGTTGTCAATCCAATTTGAATCGTGCCTATTTGGAAGTGACCCGCTTAGTGAGCCTAGCAGATGATAAGGAAAAACAAAGCCAGGCCTTTCGTTTGATGGAGTTGGCTTTAGAAGAGCAGTTGCGCTTGAACAGATCCCAGCAGCTACTGGGAAAATTGAGTCTTGCTCGCAGGATGTGGAAGGCCAATGTTTCTTTTCAAAATGCTCTAGAATATATGGTTTTGAGCTTAGAAAGTTAAGGAGTCAGAATGAATAAAAAAGAATTATTTGATGCTTTAGACGGCTTTTCTCAGAATTTGTTGGTCACCTTGGCTGAAGTCGAAGCCATCAAGAAAAATTTGAAACAAGTCATCGAAGAAAATACAGCTCTTCGCTTAGAAAATGATAAATTGAGAGAGCGTTTGGGGGAAGTTGAGAAGACCTCCTCCACAAAGTCACAACACCATGGCCGTGAAAATTTGCAACGAATTTACAATGATGGTTTTCATATTTGTACTTATTCCTACGGCCAACGCCGTGAGAACGATGAAGAGTGTATGTTTTGTGACGAGTTGTTATTTAGGGAGTAAGCATGCAGATCCAACGAAGTTTTAAAGGGGAAAAGAAAACAGGGGTCCTCTACCTGGTTCCAACACCGATCGGCAATCGTGAAGATATGAGTTACCGCATGGTCCAGACCTTAAAGGATGTGGACTTGATCGCAGCTGAGGATACCAGAAATACAGGCCTCTTGCTCAAGCATTTTGAGATTAGGACTCCCCAGACTAGTTTTCATGAGCATAATGCCCAGGAGAAAATTCCAGATCTGATCGCTCATCTAGAATCTGGAAAAGATTTGGCGCAGGTCTCAGATGCAGGACTCCCAAGTATCTCTGATCCTGGTCATGATTTGGTTAAGGCAGCGATTGAACGCGAGATTCCTGTCGTAGCTGTTCCTGGTCCAAGTGCAGGGATTACTGGCTTGATTGCCAGTGGCCTAGCCCCTCAACCTCATATTTTTTATGGATTTCTACCTCGCAAAGAGGGGCAACAAAAGGCCTTTTTCCAAGAAAAAGTGGCCTATCCGGAGACCCAGATCTTTTATGAGTCGCCCCATCGGGTGAAGGCGACCTTAGAGAATATGTTGGCTGTCTATGGGGATCGTCCGGTTGTCTTGGTTCGTGAATTGACCAAGATCTACGAAGAATATACTCGTGGCAGTATTTCTGAGTTAGTCGCATTTCTGGAAGAAAATCCCCTCAAAGGGGAGTGCCTCTTGATCGTCGAAGGAGCCAAAGAAGAAGAGTTAGACTTAGAAGAGGTTGACTTGATCCAAGAGATCGATACCTTGGTCCAAGAGGGCATGAAGAAGAATCAAGCAATCAAACAGGTCGCCAAACAATACGGCCTGCAAAAGAGTGAGCTTTATGCTCGTTACCATCAAGAGTAGGAAAGGTTGGAAGCAGGATGGAAATTAGAATGGCTTATCCAAATGAGATCCAGCGAATTATGGAAATCATCCAAGATGCTAAGGAAAGCCTGGCTCAAAGACAGGTCGATCAGTGGCAGGATGGTTATCCAGATGAAGAGATCATTTTTGAGGATATTCTAGAAAGTCGCGGCTATGTTGCCGTTGAAGATCAGGAAATCGTCGCCTATGCTGCCGTCCACAAGGGAAATGAAGCAGCCTATAATGAGATTTACGATGGCAAGTGGGAGCATGACAACTATATGTATGTCACTTTTCACCGAGTCGCTGTAGCCAAAGAAGCTGCTGGCAAAGGGGTAGCTCAGACCTTCCTTCAAGGTTTAATCGAAGGGGAAAAAGGGCCTGATTTCCGTTGCGATACGCATCCGGATAATCTGGTCATGCAACATTTGCTTGAAAAATTAGGCTACCATTATTGTGGAAAGGTCCCAATTGATGGCGTCCGTCTGGCTTATCAAAAGATCAAACGAAAAGCAGAAACCAGTTTGTTCCAAGTGGTCTCAGAAGAGGACCGCTGGGACCAAAGAGCAGAGGCGGCCTACAATGACACTCTATCTTAAACAATTCTATGAGAGCCCTATGGGCCTTCTTTCGATCATTGTCAGTAAGGAAGGCCTTGTAGAGCTTGATTTTTACGACCCGAAAGAGGATGCGCCCGATCCTTTTGGGGCGCTGGAGCAGATCCATCCCTACCATGAGAAGGTGAAGGAGTGGTTGGACCACTATTTTGCGGGAGATCCAATCGCTATCAGTTTTCCACTAGCACCGCAAGGGACAGCTTTTCAAGAGCGGGTGTGGCAGTTATTGCAAGAGATCCCATACGGTGAGACCAAGACCTATGGCCAGCTGGCTCAGGATCTTTCTTGTGGTTCTGCTCAGGCCGTGGGACAAGCAGTTGGGTGCAATCCCTTGACAATTCTAGTCCCTTGTCACCGCGTGATGGGAAAAAATGGAGAATTGACAGGCTATGCGTCTGGACTCGATCGCAAAGGCTGGCTCTTACAACACGAAGGAATTACCTGGAAGGAGAAATGAAATCGATGTATACCTTTATTGAATACCCAAAATGTTCGACTTGTCGAAAGGCTAAATCAGAATTGGACGGTCTCCAATGTGAGTTTCAGAGCCAAAATATTGTAACCGAAACACCGACTAGTCAAGAATTACAGGACTGGATGGCAGCGTCTGGCCTACCGATCAAGTCTTTCTTCAATACTAGCGGGATGAAATACCGTGAACTCGGTTTGAAAGATAAGGTGGATCAACTGACAGTGAAAGAAGCAGCGGATCTCCTTGCTTCAGACGGTATGCTGATCAAACGGCCTCTGCTTGTCAAAGACGGAAAAGTGGTTCAAGTGGGCTACCGGAAACCATACGCAGACTTAGGTTTGTAAAAGAAAAGGGGGTTGGACTCCCTTTTCATTTTGAGTTGAAGATGATATAATCATACGAGTGAAATCAATGAAAGAGAGTCAAGCATGAGTATTTTAGAAGTGAAAAATTTGAGTCACGGTTTTGGGGACCGTGCGATTTTTGAGGATGTGTCCTTCCGTTTGTTAAAGGGAGAGCATATCGGTCTGGTCGGGGCCAATGGTGAAGGAAAATCGACCTTCATGAGTATCGTGACCGGTAAGATGCAGCCAGACGAAGGAAAGGTCGAGTGGTCTAAGTATGTGACTGCTGGTTACCTGGACCAACACGCTGTCCTAAAAGAAGGACAAACGGTGCGCGATGTCTTGCGGACAGCTTTTGACGAGTTGTTCACAGCAGAAGCTCGGATCAATGACCTCTATATGGCCATGGCAGAAGACGGAGCTGATGTCGATGCTCTCATGGAAGAGGTCGGAGAACTTCAAGAGCGTCTAGAAAGTCGTGATTTTTATACCTTGGATGCCAAAATCGATGAAGTGGCGCGTGCTCTTGGGGTCATGGATTTTGGGATGGAGACGGATGTGACCTCCTTGTCAGGTGGGCAACGGACCAAGGTCCTCTTGGCCAAACTCCTCCTTGAAAAACCTGATATCTTGCTATTAGATGAGCCGACCAACTACTTGGATGCAGAGCACATCGATTGGCTCAAGCGCTATTTGCAAAATTATGAAAATGCCTTTGTCCTCATTTCCCATGATATTCCATTCTTGAACGATGTGATTAATATCGTCTACCATGTGGAAAATCAGCAGTTAACCCGCTATTCTGGAGACTACTACCAATTCCTTGAAGTCTATGAAATGAAGAAGTCGCAATTAGAAGCGGCTTATGAGCGTCAGCAAAAAGAAATTGCTGATTTGAAAGATTTCGTAGCCCGCAATAAGGCGCGTGTGGCTACTCGGAATATGGCCATGTCTCGTCAGAAGAAGCTGGATAAGATGGAACTTATTGAGCTGCAAAGTGAGAAACCAAAACCCTCCTTTGAATTCAAAAATGCCCGCACTCCGGGACGCTTTATCTTCCAGTCTAAGGATCTCCAGATTGGGTATGATCGCCCTCTGACCAAGCCTTTGAACCTAACGTTTGAGCGCAATCAAAAGGTAGCCATCATCGGGGCCAACGGGATCGGGAAAACCACTCTCTTGAAGAGCTTGCTGGGAATCATTCCACCGATCGCTGGAGAAGTAGAACGTGGAGATTACCTAGAGCTTGGCTACTTCGAGCAAGAGGTCGAAGGAGGCAATCGTCAGACGCCGCTTGAAGCAGTCTGGAATGCCTTTCCGGCTCTCAACCAAGCAGAGGTCCGTGCAGCCCTTGCCCGCTGTGGGTTGACGACCAAGCATATCGAGAGCCAAATTCAGGTACTATCCGGTGGGGAGCAAGCCAAAGTACGCTTCTGTCTCCTCATGAATCGTGAAAACAATGTCTTGGTACTAGACGAACCAACCAACCACTTGGATGTGGATGCCAAAGATGAATTGAAACGGGCCCTGAAAGAATACAAGGGATCGATTCTCATGGTTTGCCACGAGCCAGACTTCTATGAAGGCTGGATGGACCAAATCTGGGACTTTAATGAATTGACGTAAAGACAAAAAGAGAACCGCATGGTTCTCTTTTCATTATTTCTTGAAATTGTAGTCTTTTAAGATCTCGATTTTTTCAATCTTGATATCTGTTTTTGGTTTGTCCTTATCATCGGTTTCGGCAGAGGCGATTTTATCCACCACATCCATGCCATCGATCACTTGGCCAAAGACAGTGTAGTTACCACCATCGAGGGTTGGATTTCCACCATTTTTATAAGCATCGATGATCTTAGCCGGGAAGCGGTCAGTTGGGAGTTTACTTGAAATATCATCCTTATTTTGGTTGATATAGAATTGACTACCATTGGTATTTGGACCAGAATTGGCCATGGCAAGGGCTCCACGAAGGTTGTAAAGGTATGGAGAATACTCATTCTCAAAACCAGTACCTGAATCTTTGGATTTGTCTTTACCCTTCCAGATAGATTCGCCACCCGTACCGTCTCCTTTAGGATCCCCAGTTTGGATCATAAAGTTGTTAATGACACGGTGGAAAAGTAAGCCATTGTAGTAGCCTTCTTTTGCATGGGTCAAGAAGTTTTCAACTGCAAGGGGCGCATATTTAGGGAAGAGCTTCACAGTGATGTCGCCTTCAGTTGTTGTGATTTTAACCTCTGCTTCGTCTTCAGCCACATCAGTTGAGAGTTGTGGGAAGACGGCATTTTCATTGGTCATGGCATCGTTAAAATCTTTGCGCAGTTGTTCTAATTTCTTTTGTTCTTGTTCAATTTTCTTTTGATCTTTTTCACTAGAGCTAGAAGTTGCTGTCTGCTCTGTCTTTTCTTTGCTTGAGCTTGAAGAGTTAGCGTCAGTCTTATTAGACGAACAAGCTGTCAAAGCCAAGCCGGAAAATAATAGTAGTGCGATTAATTTTTTCATATTCTTCCTTTCCAACATAGTTGTCTTTCTCTATTGTACCTTAATTTTGCGATACTTTCAAATCTGGATAAAATTTAAGGCGAAAACACTATTCTGAAAATTTGCAGAAAATAGATGAAAGTAATTCCGAATTCCTGTATAATAGGATGACTACAGGAGAACGATCATCAAAAAATGAAATCATCACATTTTGCGAGAGCCCTTTGGTTTGGTATCCTAGGTGCTCTCTTTTTTGCATTTACCTTTATTTTTAATCGAAGTATGAACCTGGCAGCTGGTTCCTGGATGTGGAGTGCTAGTTTACGCTACCTTTTTAGTTTGCCCATAATGGCTGTTTTAGTTTGGCAGAAAGGCGAGTTGAAGGGTGTCTTGTCAGCAATTGCACGAGCCCTGTGGACTTGGTTGCTCTGGAGTACGGTCGGCTTTGGTCTCTTTTATGCGCCTTTATCGATGGCTTCTATCTATGGAGAATCATGGTTTGTTGCTGCGACCTGGCAGATTACGATTTTAGCTGGTCTCCTTCTGACCCCACTTTTTGGCCAAAAGATTCCAAGAAAACAGTTAGGAATGACTTTACTGATTTTGTTAGGAATCGTATTGATTCAAATTCCATATTTTGGACGAGGTCTCGGAGAAGGCGTGGTGCGAGCTAGTATCTTAATTTTGATCGCAGCTTTTTCCTATCCATTGGGAAATCGCAAGATGCTGGCTCATTGTAAAGAAGAACAATTATCAACGACCCAACGGGTCTTTGGGATGACCTTAATGAGTGTTCCTTTTTGGTTGCTCTTATCCGTCTTTGCAGGAGTAGATGCAGGCTTGCCATCAGGTGGACAAATGCTCCAATCCTTGATCGTAGCTGTATTTTCCGGAGTCATCGCGACCATGCTCTTCTTTGAAGCAACCAACTTGGTGAAACACAACCATCAGCAGTTAGCTGTTGTTGAAGCTACCCAGGCTGGCGAGGTCCTCTTCACCCTATTTGGAGGCTGTCTCTTTCTGGGAGATCAGATCCCAACCCCACTAGGATTTTTAGGGGTCTTCATTGTGATCATCGGTATAGTAGGAAATAGTCTGCTGACTTCTTCAGAATAGATAGTGGTAGAAAAGTAGAACTTAAAAGATGATATTGCGGTTCAGTCTATCAATGCCAACACCCACGAGGGTGTTTTCTTTTTGGACTAAATCACTAATTAAGAAGGAAGTTGCGTATAGATGGAAAATTCGGTATGATGGGAGATAAGTTGTTTTGTTTAAGAAAGAAACGATAGGTTTCATAGAGGAAAAGAATGAAAAAATGTTTAAAGAGTAAGATGGCAGTGGTGCTATTAAGTTTGCTACTTATTTTAGGGTGTGTTTTCGTGTTGGTATATCCAAAATCGAATCAGCACAAGAAAACTGAATCTGCTTCAAAATATGTAGAATCAGGGAATATTAAGGATGTTTCATACTGGGGCGATAATAAGGAGTATATTTTAGCTAAGGATTTCTATTTTGTAGGGAATCGTTATTTGGTCAGTTTTAATTATAATGAAACACAAGATAATAACAATTTACAGAAAGAGAACACTGGATTTCGATATTATGATATAAGTAGAGATATGGCAGAAACGAAAGTTAATTTCATAAAAGATATTCGAAAAAAATTTCCAAAAGCTTACTCGAAAAATTTCGATGTGATAAATAATAAAGGTCAAAGTCTTGTATGGTTACGCTATTATGAGTCAAAGGATTCAGAAAAATCATATGAATTATTTTATGATTTGGATCATCATAAATTTATTGATCCCGAAAATATAGATACAGAAGTGACAACTATTGACGCAATCCTTACTTCCTATACTAATTTAGGTGGTTTGGTAGTGAAAAAATCAGGGTATCGTATTGGGTCAAGAATAGAGCTTAATGGGTATAGAGATAAAAATAGCGTAAATCTAAATATTTTTAAAGAACATCCTGAATTGAAAGAAAAGCTTTCAAAGGAAGGTTATACTTTATATCCACGTCAAGACTCTATTTCTAATGCGGAGTATTTTGATCAACTACTTCACTGGTTTGCTCCTACCGGTCAAGATAGAATTACTGGAGTAAAGATAGATGCTTACTACTCAAAAGATGGTCAAGAGCATGAAATCCATTCCTATGAAGAGTTTAAACAATATATAATGGAAAAGGTGGCGAATTTCAGGACTGAATCTAGCCACATTGAAAACAGGAATAGAAAAGAGTGATTTGTATGAATTATGGTCAAATGCGCAAAAACTATAGACTCTATATTAGATCTGCTGGCTTGTTGGCAATGCTTCTGATTATTTGTATAGGATTAGTGGTCAGAGATACTCTTCTTCAGACTGTTGGAGTCTCATTGGTTCTTGCAGGCTTGTTTTTATTTATCCACTTGCTCAAGAAAAGCTACACCAACAAGTGCAACACCTTGCTCCATGTAGACTTAGATTTAGCTTTTTGGCAGCAATACCTTCAGTTGAACAAGAATGTGAAAAAAGCTATTTCACAGATAGATATTAAGCTGACATCGGTTGCCTATTCTTTTATGATGGGAGATTTTGACACTGTCATAAAAGAAGCTAGGGAAGCACTTAGTCAGACGGATTATCCGCAGAAATATAAAAACTTTTTTGAAAGTTATCTCATGCGATCAACTGTCCTGACAGATCCTGATTTGTCTAGAGGAGAACTGGAGGGTCGGTTGAATGAATTGACTATCACAGACCCGACACTGGCTGAGAAAACAAGAAAGGTCTGTCTTGCCCTTTATGATTTAACCATTGCGCATCAAAGCAATGACTATTTCGAAGATTTAAGCAATGATTTCAAGTACCAGCAGTTGGAAATTATCTACTACCAAGCCTTGAATGCTACTCTTAAAGGTGATCAGCACAGAGCCAATGATCTCTTTCGCAAGTTAGTCTCAGAAGATGAGTCGCTCTATATCGTTCGAAAGGCGCAACAATACTTGAAGGATGAGGACAGGTATCTGTAAATCCTCCAATCGAAATTGAGATAAATTGAAAGAGCCTGAAAAAACACAAGGAGTTGTTAAAAAATGGATAAGAATTTTAACGAGATGTCGTTTGATGAATTGAAATGTTACCGCAGAGAAGGTCTATGGAGATCTTTGGGCTTATTACTGGTCATTATTTTAGTGATTGTGGGAATGGTCTTGATGGAAGTGAACCATGTTTCTACGTCCAATCAGAATCGTTTTCGGGTGATTGGTTTGACAACGGTCATTGCGCTCTTTGGCTACCTGATGCCTCTGATGGCAGCTAATCGCGTGATGCGAGACCATCCGGATTGGATTAAGAAATCAGGTTTCGGAGCAAAAATTCCCTTGCCTATGGCTTGGCATTTCAAAAGACTTTGCGTCCTTGGAGCGAGTCTACTGGTGATTGGAGTAGGATTTGTCTCACTATACAAACCACAAGTTCCGCAGACAAATTTACAAGATCAAATAGATATCATTCAAATGGATCATGACTTGGAAAGAGAGCAAAAATTCGACCAAGTTCTAGATACCATCACTCCAGATGATAAAAAATCTGAATAAGATCCATTTTACATTAGGCACCTGTCATCAGGAATCTTTCTTGATCGACAGGTTCTTTTTATTTTGTTATGATACAATCAATGATAGATAGGAGAGACTTATGACGACTATTTCAGATGTAATGGAAAAATTTTACGCTGATCACGAGGTGAAACCTTATATTTCACCTGAGAGAGATTTGGAAGCTTGGTTGTTGGATCCAAAGCCTGTTTCCAAAAGAAATATGGAGCTCCTTCACGATGATTTGCTTGCTGGAGATATCATTCTTTTGTGGCGGATCCATTTTGGAACCTTTACGACAGAGACTTGGTTTCCCAAGTATTTTGAATACACCTATGGGATTCATGCTTCAGAACACCTGAAGGCTTTGGTGGACAAGGGCTATGCTTTTATTGAATCCGCTTTTGATTCATTGGACCATATCAATGCGACCATGAAAAAAGCCATTCTCAAAAAGAAGGGAGTCGTGGGTCTGTCCAAGATGAAAGCAGAGGATTTGAATCAAACTTTGGCTGACCATTTTACGGAAGAAGAGTTGGAGCAACAGTTCGCGATTCGAGGCTATCAGTTAACGGACAAAGGAAAGCAAGCGCTGAAAGACTATCAAGCCACCATTGACCGCCACCCCAAGAAAAACATCTAAAACAGTGCCTACTCGGTGCTGTTTTTTACTTTATACTGCAAAATTGAGGAAATGATTTTACTAGAGAACTGGCTTGGAATTGTGATATAATAAAAGTTATGGCAAACAATAATCAATCAAAAAAAACACGGTCGACGAGACGACTGCCCAAAGCAGAATTAGAAAGAAAAAAAGCAATTCATCGCATGATTGTGACCATTCTGATTAGTCTGGTTTTAGTTTTTGCGGCCTTGAAATTGGGAGCAGTAGGGGTCTTGGCCTACAACTTGATCCGACTCTTTGTTGGGAGTTTGGCTTATTTGGCTATTTTAGCGACCTTTTTCTACCTCTACGCCTTTAAATGGCTGGACAAACACGAAGGAGTTATTTCAGGATTTCTAAGCTTCTTTGCTGGGCTTCTCTTGATGTTTCAGGCCTTCTTTGTATCCTCCCTTCATTTAGACAATAATGGAATCAAGGTCACCTTTTCAAGAATCATGGCAGACCTGATTCATCTGCGGGTGGAGAGCTTTGCTGGTGGTGGTATGATCGGTGCCTTTCTTTATGCTCCGATTTCCTTCCTGTTTTCAAATATTGGCTCTTATTTTATTGGCCTTCTCTTTATCGGATTGGGGATCCTCTTGATGAGTCCTTACTCCATCTATGATTTGTTTGAAAAGGGGTCGCAAGCCTTCCACGCTTCTATGGAAAAACGCAAAGAACGTCGCGAGCAGAAATTCCTTGAAAAGGAAGCGAGAGCTGCTGAGGAAGCTGCGGCAGCTGAAAGAGAGCAAGAAGAAGCAAGTGCAGTTCTTCCAACTCCCCTTTCAATGGAAGGGCATCCTGTAGACCCTGAAACGGGAGAGGTGTTGGCGGAGGAGCCGTTCACAGAGTCCTTCCCAGAAGCCGAAATTGTCGCACCAACAACACCAGAGATCTACCTGCCAGATGAAGAATGGCCTGAAGAGCCTGAAGCATACGAAGAGTTTCCGGAAGCCGAAGAATTCGAGGATGATGGGGAAGAAGTTCAAGTGGATTTCACACCTAAGGAACTCCTCCAGTACAAGCTTCCAACCATTGATCTCTTCGCACCTGATAAGCCGAAAAACCAATCCAAAGAGAAAAACATCGTTCGCCAGAACATTCGTATTTTGGAAGAAACCTTTGCAAGCTTCAATATCAAGGCGACAGTGGAGCGGGCAGAAATCGGTCCTTCTGTCACTAAGTATGAGGTCAAGCCAGCTGTCGGTGTGCGGGTCAACCGCATCTCCAATCTAGCAGATGATTTGGCCTTGGCACTAGCAGCCAAGGATGTGCGGATTGAAGCACCGATTCCAGGGAAGTCTCTGGTCGGGATTGAAGTGCCCAACTCAGAGATTGCGACTGTTTCCTTCCGTGAATTGTGGGAGCAGTCCAAAACAGACCCAGCTAAACTCCTTGAGATTCCTCTTGGGAAGGCTGTAGATGGCTCGGCACGAACCTTTGATTTGGCTCGGATGCCCCACCTCTTGGTAGCGGGTTCTACTGGATCTGGTAAGTCAGTAGCGGTCAATGGGATTATTTCGAGTATCTTGATGAAGGCCCGTCCGGACGAAGTCAAGTTTATGATGGTCGATCCTAAGATGGTGGAGCTTTCTGTCTACAATGATATTCCTCACCTTTTGATCCCAGTGGTGACCAACCCACGCAAGGCCAGTCGAGCCCTGCAGAAGGTCGTTGATGAGATGGAAAATCGCTATGAGCTCTTCTCGAAAGTGGGTGCTCGTAATATTGCTGGCTTTAATGCCAAGGTAGCTGAGTACAATGTCCAGTCTGAGATGAAGCAAGTGCCACTTCCTTTGATCGTGGTCATTGTCGACGAGTTGGCAGACTTGATGATGGTCGCAAGTAAAGAAGTGGAAGATGCTATTATTCGACTTGGACAGAAGGCGCGTGCAGCGGGGATCCACATGATCCTTGCGACTCAGCGACCATCGGTTGACGTTATCTCAGGTTTGATCAAGGCTAATGTGCCTTCCCGTGTCGCTTTTGCGGTATCATCTGGAACCGACTCACGGACCATCTTGGATGAAAATGGAGCAGAGAAATTGCTCGGTCGCGGAGACATGCTCTTTAAACCGATTGATGAAAATCATCCAATCCGTTTACAAGGATCCTTTATCTCAGACGACGATGTGGAGCGGATTGTCAATTTTGTCAAAGAGCAGGCAGAAGCCGATTATGATGATGCCTTTGATCCAGGAGAAGTATCCGAGTCAGACTTTGATGGAGGTATGGGTGGCTCAGACGAAGGTGATCCTCTCTTTGAAGAGGCCAAAGCGCTCGTCATCGAGACCCAAAAAGCCAGTGCTTCGATGATCCAGCGCCGCTTATCGGTTGGTTTTAACCGTGCGACTCGCCTCATGGAAGAGTTGGAAGCAGCGGGTGTGATTGGACCAGCTGAAGGGACCAAGCCTCGAAAAGTATTGCAACAATCATAAGGATAGGGAAAAAGGGCATATGCCCCACTCCCTTTTCTTTTTATAGAAAATAGAAAGTAGGACCAGATGAAGTTAGACACGATTCATCATATTGCCATCATTGGACGTGATCGCGACGCTATGTTGCATTTTTATGTGGACCAGTTGGAATTTGCGATTGTCAGTGAGTATGACCGTCCTGAACGCGGAGATATCTTGATCAATCTCCGCCAGGAGGAGCTGACTTTAGAACTCTTTATCAAACCGACGGCCCCAGAACGGCCTAAGCTTCCCTTGCCCGAGCATACGGGACTGCGTCATCTGGCCTTTAAAGTGGACGATGTAGAGACCTATCTAGCTAGATTGGATCAGCTAGGTATTGAGAATACAGGCCTTCGCTATGATGATTTTGATGGCAAGAAGATGGCATTTTTCTTCGATCCAGAAGGATTGCCCTTAGAAATACATGAGTGAGGAAAGCAATGGTTAGATTAGAAGGACTCAGTCAGGAAGAAGTAGCGAAAAAGATCCAAGAGGGCAAGCAAAATAAGGTCACGATTAAGACAGAAAAAAGTATTGGGCAGATCATTCGAGACAATGTCTTTACCTACTTTAATCTGATTTTCCTGGTCTTAGCGGTCTTACTTGTTGCAGTGAAGTCTTGGAACAATCTCTTATTTGTCCCGGTCGTCGTGGTCAACTCCTTGGTAGGAATTGTGCAGGAAGTACGCTCTAGACGGATCTTGCGTCAGATGCAATTTCTACACATGAGTGAGGCGATCGTTCTTCGTGAAGGAAAAGAAGTCACTCTACCTATCGACCAGCTGGTGGAGGGAGATCTAGTTCGTTTTCAAGCTGGAGACCAGATCTATGCGGATGGGGTCTTGCTGGAGGGCGATCTAAAAGTCGATGAGTCGCAATTGACAGGTGAAGCTGATGAGGTCAAAAAAGGAGCACAAGATGCGCTCATGTCAGGTAGTTTTGTGATCGCTGGTCAAGGACTAGCGCGATTGGAAAAAGTTGGGAACGACTCCTACATCAACCAATTGAGCCTGGAAGCCAAGCAGGTCAAGTCTCATGAGGAGTCCGATATGGTCCATGCGGTCAACCGAATCGTGGGGATCATTGGTCTCCTTATCATTCCGCTAGGTTCGCTCCTTTTTCTTCGCAGCTATATCAGCTTAGGTGATAGCCTCAAGATCAGTGTGACTTCAACAGTCGGGGCCTTGATCGGGATGATTCCGGAAGGCTTGTATCTCTTGATGACCTTGGCGCTGGCTCTGGGTGCTGTCAGATTGGCCAAGGAAAAGGTCCTGCTCAATAGCATGAAGGGGATTGAGACCTTATCGCGCGTGGATGTCCTTTGTGTCGATAAGACAGGGACTATTACAGAGCCGGGTATGGAAGTAACAGAGATTCGTCCAGTTAAAGACGCTCAAGACTTGGAAGCTCTAGCTCAGTATGTAGGAGCTAGTATGGATCAAAACGATACCATGGATGCCATCCGAAAATTTCACAAGACTCCAGTCAGTCAGCCTTGGAAGGCTCTTGAAATACAGCCCTTTACGTCTAAGAAAAAGTATGGGGCCATTGCCTTTGAATCTGGGATCTATGTATTGGGGGCTCCAGAATTTGTCTTACGAGAGGGCTTCTCTGAGCTTGAACAAGAGATAGCTCCTGCTACTCAGGCAGGGAATCGGGTCTTGGCCTTTGGGAAATATAAGGGAGAACACCTGGGAGAGACTTTAGAAGCTCCTGTAGACTTGGTAGCCTGGATTATTCTCTCCAATCCTTTGAGAAAAAATGCCAAAGAAACCTTCGCCTACTTTAAACAACAAGGAGTGACCATTAAGGTTATCTCAGGGGACAACCCTGCTACAGTCTCAGCTATTGCACAAAAAGCAGGCATTAAAGGAGCAGAAGATATAATCGATGCCAGAACCTTACTGACGGAAGAAGATTTGCACCAAGCGGCGAGCCAATATACGGTCTTTGGTCGGGTGACACCAGAGCAAAAGAAAAGCCTTGTAGAAGGCTTGCAGGCAAAGGGGCATAAAGTCGCCATGACCGGAGATGGCGTCAACGATATTCTGGCCCTCAAAACAGCGGATTGTAGTATTGCGATGGAATCTGGAAATGATGCGACCAAAAAGATGGCGCAAGTGGTCTTGCTAGATTCTGACTTTGGGAAGATGCCGTCCATCGTGGCAGAAGGTCGGCGGGTGGTCAATAATATTCAACGATCAGCCAGTCTCTTTTTGATCAAGAATATCTTTTCTATTTTGTTAGCCATCTCAGTGACGCTCTTGGCCTTTACCTATCCCATCATGCCGTCGCAGATGTCTTTGATCAGTGGTTTTACAATTGGGATCCCAGGATTCTTCCTAGCGCTTGAGCCCAATAGCGAGCGCATCAAAGGGCGCTTTATCGAAACAGTCTTTAAAAATGCGCTACCTGCTGCCTTGACGGATTTTATACTGATCTTCAGTCTGGTATTGCTCTCTTCAACATTTGGCATGAGGTCAGAAGAACTCTCGAGTGCAGCCATCTGCTTGATGGCCTTTGTTGGATTTACCATCATCTACCAAGAATCCCAGCCTCTCAATCACTACAAGAGACTGGTTCTTCTAGGAAATATCCTAGCCTTCCTGGTTTCAAGTAGTATCCTAGGTAGATTCTTTAACATGAGCCCCTTGAGACTTCAAACGCTGCTTATCTGCGCCATCATGGCAGCTCTAGCTCTCATCTTGATTCAAGTCTTCAAGAAGTTGGTGGGCAAGTTCTTTCATCGGAAGAAATAAAAAAAAGACAACTCTAAAGATAGAGTTGTCTTTTGGTATTAGATAAACAAACTAGCGGTTAGGATCAGATAGAGCAAGAAGGTAACCAGAAACCCAGCGCGCCAGAAGTATTTGATAAATTTCGGATAATAAAAACTCTTTTTCTTTTTTAAGAAATAAACCGTTAGTCCCAAGGCCAAAAGCGAAAGGCTCAAGGCTAATAGTGGTAAGAGGCTGTGGTAAAAAGCGCTGTCTGAGATCAGGTAGTACTCCAAGGCAAATAAAGGAAAGGCAATATCGGTGGATCGCCATCCTCTTTTTTGGAGTTTAAAGAGGTGAACAATGATGCCGCTCAGAATCAGCGTTAAAAAAATAAATAATACAGAAGCAACTTTGATTAACATAGCTTCATTCTATCATAAAACGAAAAAAAAGTTTACTATATTTTAATTTTTTCTTGCAAAAAAAGAGAAATCGTGTATAATAGAAAGGTATGCACAAAGCATACTTGTGGGAGGTAAAAATCTGTAATTACCGCCAAAACCACAAAGGAGGATTTAAGAAATGGCTAAAAAAGTCGAAAAACTTGTAAAATTGCAAATCCCTGCTGGTAAAGCTACTCCAGCTCCACCGGTTGGTCCAGCGCTTGGTCAAGCAGGTATCAACATCATGGGATTCACTAAAGAGTTTAACGCTCGTACAGCTGATCAAGCTGGTATGATCATCCCAGTTGTTATCACTGTTTATGAAGACAAATCATTCGATTTCGTTACAAAAACACCACCAGCTGCTGTTCTTTTGAAAAAAGCTGCAGGTGTTGAAAAAGGTTCAGGTACACCGAACAAAACGAAAGTTGCAACTGTAACTCGTGCACAAGTACAACAAATCGCTGAAACTAAGATGCCAGATTTGAACGCTGCAAACATTGAGTCTGCAATGCGTATGATCGAAGGTACTGCTCGTTCTATGGGATTCACTGTTACTGACTAATTGTAACAATCCTATTTGCCCGCAATACACTTGATCAAATGACGAGTGACGTGGGAGATGAAAATCGATATGACCACATTACAAGGAGAAAGATAAAATGGCTAAAAAAAGCAAACAACTTCGTGCTGCTCTTGAAAAAATCGACAGCACAAAAGTCTACAGCGTAGAAGAAGCTGTAGCTCTTGCAAAAGAAACTAACTTTGCAAAATTTGACGCAACTGTAGAAGTTGCTTACAACTTGAACATCGACGTGAAAAAAGCTGACCAACAAATCCGTGGTGCAATGGTATTGCCAAACGGAACTGGTAAAACAGCTCGCGTACTTGTATTTGCACGTGGTGCAAAAGCTGAAGAAGCAAAAGCTGCTGGTGCAGACTTCGTAGGTGAAGATGACCTTGTTGCGAAAATCAACGATGGTTGGTTGGACTTCGACGTTGTTATCGCTACACCTGACATGATGGCTCTTGTTGGACGTCTTGGACGTGTCCTTGGACCACGTAACTTGATGCCAAACCCTAAAACTGGTACAGTAACAATGGATGTTGCGAAAGCAGTTGAAGAGTCTAAAGGTGGTAAAATCACTTACCGTGCTGATAAAGCAGGTATCGTTCAAGCGATCATCGGTAAAGTTTCATTCGATGATACTAAATTGGTTGAAAACTTTAAAGCTTTCAACGACACAATCCAAAAAGCAAAACCAGCTACAGCTAAAGGTACTTACGTAACTAGCTTGACTTTGACTACAACTCAAGGTCCTGGTATCAAAGTGGATGTTAACTCACTTTAATTGAAATGAAAAGCTGCCTTCGGGTAGCTTTTTTTTGTACTCCATTTTTATTTGCTACAGTTGGTAAAACTAATCGGATGGAAAAAAGAAAATTTTGATGGATATGACTATATAAAAAACGTAATTTATGGTAAAATAATACAGATCAAAAAAGGAGAGAGAAAATGGTAGAACCTAAGTATAAACGTATCTTAATCAAGCTATCTGGTGAGGCTCTTGCTGGCGAACGTGGTGTCGGAATCGATATCAAAACTGTCCAAAATATGGCCCAAGAAATCAAGGAAGTTCATGAACTTGGAATTGAAATTGCCTTGGTGATTGGAGGGGGAAACCTTTGGCGTGGAGAACCTGCTGCTGAAGCAGGGATGGATCGTGTTCAAGCAGACTACACAGGTATGCTTGGTACTGTCATGAACGCTCTTGTGATGGCTGATTCGCTTCAACAAGTTGGCGTGGATACCCGTGTTCAAACAGCGATTGCCATGCAACAAGTCGCAGAACCTTATATCCGTGGTCGTGCCCTTCGTCACCTTGAAAAAGATCGGATCGTGATCTTTGGTGCAGGGATCGGTTCTCCTTACTTCTCAACAGATACGACAGCAGCCCTTCGTGCAGCTGAGATTGAAGCAGATGCCATTCTCATGGCCAAAAATGGGGTCGATGGTGTTTACAATGCCGATCCGAAAAAAGATGCTTCAGCTGTGAAATTTGAGGAATTGACTCACCGCGATGTGATCAACAAAGGTCTTCGCATCATGGACTCAACAGCCTCTACTCTCTCCATGGACAACGACATTGACTTGGTTGTCTTTAATATGAATGAACCAGGCAATATCAAACGCGTTGTCTTTGGTGAAAATATCGGTACAACCGTATCAAATAACGTAGAAAAATAATAGAAAATAGAGGAAGATTATGGCAAACCCAATCGTAGAAAAAGCAAAAGAAAGAATGACTCAGTCTCACCAAAGTTTGGGACGTGAATTTGGTAGCATCCGTGCTGGACGTGCAAACGCAAGTCTTTTGGATCGTATTTTCGTAGAATACTACGGAGTAGAGACACCATTGAACCAATTGGCATCTATCACCATTCCAGAAGCGCGTGTCTTGTTGATCACTCCATTTGATAAATCATCTTTGAAAGACATCGAGCACAGCATCAATGCTTCTGACCTTGGCATCACTCCAGCCAACGATGGATCTGTTATCCGCTTGGTTATCCCAGCTTTGACAGAAGAAACTCGTCGTGACTTGGCAAAAGAAGTGAAAAAAGTGGGTGAAAATGCTAAAGTAGCGATCCGTAACATCCGTCGTGATGCTATGGATGAAGCGAAGAAACAAGAAAAAGCAAAAGAAATCACAGAAGATGAATTGAAAGGTCTTGAAAAAGAGATCCAAAAAGTTACGGATGATGCTGTCAAACATGTGGATGAAATGACAGCGCACAAAGAAAAAGAATTGATGGAAGTTTAATCCATCCCAACCATTACAGGAAAGAAAGACTCAGTTGGCACTGCTGGCTGGGTTTTATTTCCATTATTCTTGTGAAGAGGCAAGAGGAAAGAAGGAAACATGAATACGAATCTAGCAAGCTACATCATGGGAATGGTCATTGATGAAAATGATCACTTCTATTTTGTTCAAAAAGATGGCCAGACCTACGCGCTTGATAAAGCAGAAGGCCCACATCAAGTCGGAGAAAGTGTCAAGGGCTTTGCCTATACAGATATGAAGCAAAAGCTCCGACTCACCACACTTGAAGTCACTGCAACTCAAGAAAGCTTTGGCTGGGGAACGGTCACGGAAGTGCGCAAGGATTTGGGAGTCTTCGTGGATACAGGGCTTCCAGATAAGCAGATTGTTGTCTCACTAGATATCCTACCGGAGATCAAAGATCTATGGCCTAAAAAGGGCGATCGTCTCTATATTCGCTTAGAAGTCGATAAGAAAGATCGGATTTGGGGGATCTTAGCCTACCAGGAAGATTTCCAGCGTTTGGCTCGTCCAGCCTATAACAATATGCAAAACCAAAACTGGCCAGCCATTGTCTACCGCTTGAAATTGTCTGGAACCTTTGTTTACCTTCCAGAGAACAATATGCTAGGCTTTATCCACCCAAGTGAGCGCTATGCAGAACCTCGTTTGGGAGAGGTCGTAAATGCTCGCGTCATCGGTTTTCGTGAGGTAGACCGGACCTTGAATCTATCTTTGAAGCCACGCTCGTTTGAAATGTTGGAAAACGATGCCCAAATGATTTTGACCTATTTGGAAGCCAATGGTGGCTTTATGACCTTGAATGATAAGTCCTCTCCAGAAGAAATCAAAGCAACTTTTGGGATTTCAAAAGGCCAGTTCAAAAAAGCTTTGGGTGGTTTGATGAAGGCGAAGAAAATCAAGCAAGACCAGTTTGGAACAGAGTTGATCTAAGAGGAGGCTTATGCGAAAATCATTTTATACTTGGTTGATGACGGAGCGCAATCCTAAAAGCAATGCTCCTAAGGCCATTCTAGCAGATCTTGCATTTCACGAGTCTGCTTTTCCCAAGCATACAGATGACTTCGATGTGGTCAGTCGCTATCTAGAAGAGCATGCCAGCTTTTCCTTTAATCTTGGCGATTTTGATGCGATTTGGGAAGAATACCAAGCCCACTAGAAAAGGACAGGTCGAGGATGGTTTTTTCTCGGCCTCTTTGTTATAATAATAGAAAAACACAGGTAGAGAGGTTCTTTATTTGCAAGAACATTCAGTTGAAATTACATTAACGCATCCAGACGATCTCTTTCATTTGTTTGGATCTAACGAACGCCATCTCCGTTTGATGGAGCAAGAATTTGGGGTAACTATTCATGCCCGGACAGAAATCGTCCAAATCATTGGGGAAGAAGAAACCTGCGAGCAGGTTCGTCAAGTCATCCAGGCTCTTTTGGTCCTCGTTAACCGTGGCATGACCATTGGTACGCCAGATGTGGTGACCGCCATTACCATGGTCAGAAATGGGGAATTGGATAAGTTCATCGCTCTCTATGAAGAAGAGATTATCAAGGATAGTTACGGCAAGCCCATTCGAGTTAAAACGCTTGGTCAAAAGATCTATGTGGATAGTGTCAAGAACCATGATGTCACTTTTGGGATTGGACCAGCTGGGACTGGGAAAACCTTCCTAGCAGTGACCTTGGCCGTGACTGCCCTCAAGCGTGGTCAGGTCAAGCGGATCATTTTGACGCGTCCTGCTGTAGAAGCTGGAGAGAGCCTTGGTTTCCTACCAGGGGATCTCAAAGAAAAAGTAGACCCTTATCTACGTCCGGTCTATGATGCTCTTTACCAGATTTTAGGGAAAGACCAAACAACTCGGATGATGGAGCGGGAGATTATCGAGATTGCGCCTTTGGCTTATATGCGGGGGCGGACCTTGGACGATGCCTTTGTCATCCTCGATGAAGCGCAAAATACCACCATCATGCAGATGAAGATGTTTTTGACTCGTCTTGGTTTTAACTCCAAGATGATTGTCAATGGGGATACCAGCCAGATTGACCTTCCTCGAAATGTTAAATCCGGCTTGATTGATGCTCAGGAGAAATTGAAGAACATTTCTCAAATTGACTTTGTGCATTTCTCTGCCAAGGATGTCGTTCGCCATCCAGTAGTAGCAGAGATTATCCGGGCCTACGAGCCAATCCCAAATCCAGTCCTCAAAGAAAAACCGGATGTGGAAGAAAAAGCAGAATAAAAAAGGCAAAGATCATCGGATCTTTGCTTTTTTATGTTAGAAATTAAACCAATTCATCAATTGGTGTGAAGTCACGTTCTAAACCAGTAGCAACGGGTTGACTTGTGATGTGACCTTGGTAAGTGGTGACCCCTTGGCGCAGGCCTTCATCGAGTGCGATGGCCTTGTGGAAACCTTTGTCAGCTAGGGATTCAACATAAGGAAGGGTCACATTGGTAAGGGCGATAGTAGAGGTACGAGCAACGGCCCCAGGGATATTGGCAACGGCATAGTGGAGCACGCCGTGTTTTTCGTAAACTGGCTCCGCATGCGTTGTGACACGGTCTGCTGTTTCAATAACCCCACCTTGGTCCACAGCTACGTCCACTATGACTGAACCGGGACGCATTTGTTTAACCATATCGTCTGTCACTAATTTAGGCGCTTTAGCCCCAGGAATCAAGACGGCTCCGATGACAACATCGGCATCACGGACGCTGGCTTCAATGTTAAATGGATTAGACATAAGGGTTTGGATTTGATGACCAAAGACATCTTCCAGAACTGCCAAACGCTTAGCGCTGATATCTAAGATTGTCACTTGGGCACCGAGTCCAAGGGCGATACGAGCTGCGTGGGTTCCAACGACCCCGCCTCCGATGATGGTGACTTTCCCTTTGGGAACACCTGGTACCCCACCTAGGAGGACTCCTGATCCACCTTCTTGTTTGGTCAGGAAGTGAGCACCGATTTGCACGGCCATCCGTCCAGCCACCTCACTCATTGGCACCAAGAGAGGCAATTGTCCATCAAGGTCACGCACCGTTTCGTAGGCCACCCCAGTTGTCTTGGCTGCGACCATGGCATCTGCTAATTCAGGAGCAGCAGCCATATGCAAGTAAGTGAAGAGCAAGAGGTCTTCGCGAAGGAAGGCATATTCTTCAGCGAGGGGTTCCTTGACTTTGACCACCATCTCAGCTGCCCAAGCTTCTGCAGCAGTTGCAACGATGGTTGCCCCTTGCTTCGTGTAATCTTCATCCGCAAAGCCAGAACCAAGTCCAGCATTTGTTTCTACCAAAACGTGATGACCTTTCTTCACCAAGCTTTGTACACCTGCAGGTGTCAAACCGACCCGATTTTCGTTGTTTTTAATTTCTTTAGGAATTCCAATGAGCATTCTTGCCTCCTTGCTCAGATTTAGGTGTAAAAAGGCCATTGGTGTGAGATGGCTCTCTTGACTCAATGACCTTTTTACTCCTTATCCGATTGTTTTGATTGATTTTATTGTATAGAAAAGTGGATTAAAAAGCAAGAAAAATTTGAGCTTGCCTTCCTTTAGGTTATTTGCTAAACTAGTACCTAAAGAAGGAGTGTCAAATGGAAAATTTATATGTGAAGTTAGCGGCTTATCGTGAAGTGGAGACAGAGCGTTTACACTTGCGTCCGGTCACTCTTGAAGACGCACCGGCTATGTTTGAGTATGCTTCTGATGAGACAGTTACGCGCTATACGTTTCCAACCAATCAAAGTCTAGAAGAGACGCGTAATAATATTGCCCTCTTTTACCTAGCGAGCCCACTTGGAAAATGGGGGATCGAGCTCAAAGAAAATGGAAAATTTATCGGGACGATTGATTTACTGGATTTGGATCTTTGTCTGAAGAAGGGGAGTATCGGCTATGTTCTGAATAAAGACTATTGGAACCAGGGTCTTGCGACAGAGGCTACCAAGGAAGTCATTGCCTTGGCTTTTGAACAGTTAGGGATGAACAAGCTCATTGCTGTTCATGATCAGGACAACCCAGCTTCTGGACGGGTGATGGCCAAATCAGGTATGAAATATTCTCACGAGGAGCCCTACGCGATGCTAGACTTGCATGAAGAAGGGAGAATGGTGACGAGAGTTCATTATGTCCTCACTAAGGAAGAATATTTGGCAGAAAAATGAGTCAGGATATTGACAAAAGACCTATCTCCATGATATAGTAGATAGGTACTGCTGGTTTAGCTCAGTCGGTAGAGCGCATCCATGGTAAGGATGAGGTCGCCGGTTCAATCCCGGCAACTAGCATAGCAGAAGAGAGAAGCTTAGAGAAGATCTAGGCTTCTTTTTTTGCGAGTCCATCTTAAAAATTTTGCTTTTTTCAATAATTTTCAAAAAAGCGTTGACAAGCAAGGAAATACGTGGTAAAGTTAGAACAACAAAGAGAAAGGAGAAAACCATCATGAACAAAGTAGATGTTTTGATGACACAATTGAATACACAGCTTCTCCAATCTCAGTTGAGTTCGATGTAAACTATAAATGGAACCCAAGATGGAGGAGTCTGTCTTGGGTTTTTTGTATGCATTTTTACCTGCCTTAACTGAATTGGTGACAGGCATCAGAAGGCCCAAGTGTGGACTGAGCACGTACTCAGCTCCTTGCTTGGGTTTTTTCTGTGCCATTTTGAAAAGGAGAATATATGATCAGAGCTATTTGGGAGTATATCAGGGAGCGCAAATGGCGATATGTGAAGATCGCTATGGTCCTGATTCTTTATGATTACACCTTATTGATCCCGACGCAAGTCATCCAGCGCTTAGTGGATCATTTGAGTCAGCGGACGCTGACGCAATCCAACTTTATATGGGATATGGTCCTCTTGGTAGGATCAGCCATCCTCAATTACCTAACGGCTTTTTATTGGCAGTTGCGACTCTTTCAGTCGTCAGTCCATTTCAAGGCGACCCTTCAGGAGCAAGCATTTCGTAAGCTAGTAGCCATGCGGCGCCCTTTTTTTGAGAAATTTCGCTCAGGAGATCTCTTGACGCGCTTTACGACAGATGTCGATGGCATGGCCGATATGGCTGGTTACGGGATGATGGTGCTCCTGTTTGGCGGTGGCTTGTTTGCCTTTATTATTCCGACCATGTTTTTCATTTCTTGGCAATTAACCTTGATTTCCTTTATTCCCATGATCTTCCTCATCGTCTCTACCTATTTTTTGAGTAGAAAGCAGGAGGAGTATGTTGAGCAAAACCGGGAAGCGGTCGCTCAGTTGAATGATGAAGTCTTGGAGTCCATCGAAGGGATCCGGGTCATGCGGGCCTATAGTAGACGGGACCAGCAGGTCAAACAGTTTCAGAAAAAAACAGCCAGTCTATCCAAAACGGGGGATAAAATTGCCTCTATCCAGTATTCTTTTGGACCTTTAGCCCTGTTGTTTATTGGATTCTCGACAGTCTTGCTCTTGCTATTTGGAGGCCAGTCCCTGGCAAGCGGACAGTTAAGCCTTGGTAAATTATTGGCTTTACAGCTGTATTTGGTCTTTTTAATTGAGCCTATGTGGATGATGGCGGACTTGATCTTGGTCTACCAGACAGGGCAAATGTCCTATAAAAAATTAAAAGAAGTGATTGATGAAACGGATGATCTGGAGCCAGATGGTCCTCACTACTTAGAGCAGATTGATTTGGTGCAGTTTAAGGACTATTCTTTCAGCTATCCTGGTGCTGAGCGAAAGAGCCTGTCAGGCATTGATTGGACCATTCAGAAAGGACAGACGGTTGGAATTGTTGGTCGTACCGGTGCAGGAAAGACTACCCTGGTTCGACAATTCTTGCGGCAGTACCCAGTTGGTGAGGGAGAATTCTTGGTCAACCAGCAACCGATCGTGGACTACAACCGACACTCCATCGAAGAAAAAATTGGTTATGTTTCCCAAGAACATATTTTATTCTCCAAGTCTATCCGTGAGAATATAGCGCTTGGTAAAAAAGGAGCCAGCCAAGAAGACTTGGTGGAAGCAGTAGCCCAAGCTGCTTTTGCGGATGATCTCGAGCGGATGTCTCATGGAATGGACACCCTGATCGGTGAGAAAGGGGTCTCTGTATCAGGAGGTCAAAAACAACGGATCTCTTTGGCGCGTGCCTTCTTAAGAGATGCAGAGCTCTTGCTGTTAGATGATTCCCTTTCGGCAGTGGATGCGAAGACTGAACAGGCCATCATTGACACGATTCAAAAAGAACGAAAAGACAAGACGACCATCATTGTTTCTCATCGCTTGTCGGCTGTCCATAAGGCGGATTGGATCATCGTCTTGGATCAAGGACAGATTGTCGAAGAAGGCAGGGCTAGTGATTTATTAGCTCAAGAGGGCTGGTATTATGAACAATACCAACGGCAACAAAAACAGGAAGGAGAATAAGATGAAAGTTTTGAAACGATTATTATCGAGGATCACGCTTTATCCAACTGTCTTTCTTGCTGGCTTTATTTGCCTCTTACTAGCCACCATTTTTTCTGAATTGTCTCCCTTTCTTCTCCAAAAGATGATCGATGGGCCTTTGACTGCGCTGACCCACGGTGGAGGGCAAGGGGACTTGCTTCAGATGGGAGCACTCTATCTCTTGGTCTTGAGCATCGGACAGCTGATAAGCTACATGGGCAATCGGATCTTGCTACATGGAAGCAATCAAGTGACGGCTAACCTAAGAGACCAAGCCTTTCAAGTCATGCAAGGGTTGCCTATTTCTTATTTTGATGATAAGCCGGCTGGGAAGATCGCGACAAGAATTGTCAATGATACGGAGACCTTGCGGACCCAGTTTTATAACTCTTGTATGATTTTAGTCATCTACTTGGTGCGTTTCCTCTTTATCCTAGGGATTCTCTTTTATCTGAGTCCTATGATGGGCCTTCTCTTGTGTTTGGTCTTTCCAATTTTCTATGGGATTCAGTATCTCTACAAGGTCATGACAGACCAGCCTATGAAGGATTTCTTTGATGCGAGAAGCGAGGTCAATACCCAGGTCAATGAACTCTTGCATGGTGCCAGTATGATTCAGCTCTATCATCAAGAACCTGGTGTGGTGGAGGAGTTTGAAGCTACTACTCAGAAAATGTTAGGAGCCAATGATCGAATCCTCTTAGCCGATTCCATTGCTTCTTGGACCTTGACGGAATTGCTCAAGTTTTTAGTGATTGCGGGCATTTTGACCATTGCTGGGATTTCTTTCCTACAAGGCAATATCGGTGTGACGGCCGGTTTCTTATTTATCAATATTAACTATGTGATTAATCTATTTGATCTCATGGCCAATCTTAGTCGTCAATTCCCAAATATTCGGCGATCCTTAGAAACGGGGAGCCGCGTCCTTGCTTTCTTAGATCAACCGTTAGAGGACGATGGTGCATCGGAACTGAAGATAGAAAAGGCAGAAGTCGTGTTTGACGATGTTCAATTTGCTTATGAAGAAGGCAAGCCAGTTCTGCGGGATATTGCCTTTCAAGCAAGTCCAGGTCAAACCATCGCTCTTGTGGGTCATACTGGATCAGGTAAGTCTTCGATTATGAACCTGCTCTATCGTTTTTATGATCCTCAAGAAGGAGCGATTTTGATCGATGGTCAAGATATTCGCCAAGTTTCTCGTGAGAGCCTGCGAAGCCACATGGGGATTGTTCTGCAGGATCCTTATCTATTTACAGGGACTATTGCTAGTAATGTGGCCATGAGTCAGGATCACATTGATCGGGAGGCGGTCCAAGATGCGCTGAAAAAAGTCGGGGCTTGGCCCTTTGTAGAGCGCCTTGAAAAGGGAATCGACCATCCAGTTGTAGAAAAAGGATCCGCCTTTTCAAGTGGTGAGCGCCAATTGATTTCCTTTGCGCGGACGCTCTATATGAATCCGCAAATTCTGATTTTGGATGAGGCAACCTCTCACATCGATACGGAAACAGAAGAAATCATCCAGAAGGCTATGGCAGTCCTGCAAAAGGGTCGGACCACCTTTATCATTGCCCATCGCTTGTCCACTATCCAAGATGCGGATCAGATCTTAGTCTTATCCGAAGGACGCATTGTGGAACGTGGTAGACACGAGGAACTAGTCGCACAAGGCGGGATCTATGCCCAGATGAATGCCATCCAGCAAACAGTGGTGTAAGATTGTCCTGCAAAGAAAAAGATTGAAAACCAGCCTGTATCTAGTATATAGGCTGGTTTTTGTGATATAATAAAGTGATAATAGTGAGGTGATCCAGATGTATATTGAAATGGTAGATGAGACTGGTCAAGTCTCTGACGAAATCTTAAAACAAACGCAAGAAATTTTAGAATTTGCTGCTCAAAAAATTGGGAAAGAAGACAAGGAAATGGCTGTGACTTTTGTAACCAATGAACGCAGTCATGAACTAAATCTTGAATACCGTGATACGGATCGTCCGACGGATGTCATCAGTTTAGAATACAAGCCAGAGATGGAGATTTCTTTTGATGAGGAAGACCTTGCAGAAAATCCAGAATTGGCAGAGATGATGGCTGAATTCGATACCTATATTGGTGAGCTCTTTATTTCAATTGATAAGGCGCGTGAACAAGCCGAAGAATATGGCCACAGCTTTGAGCGCGAAATGGGATTTTTAGCAGTGCATGGTTTTCTTCACATCAATGGCTATGATCACTATACGCCGGAAGAAGAAAAGGAAATGTTTGGCTTACAGGAAGAGATTTTGACAGCCTATGGACTCACAAGACAATAAGAGAAAATGGAAAAATCGGGACTTCACTTCAAGCCTGGAGTTTGCGATAACAGGAATTTTTACTTCGATTAAGGAAGAGCGCAATATGCGCAAGCATGCCTTATCAGCCCTTGTAGCAATTCTTGCTGGTTTGGTATTTAGGATTTCTGCGACAGAATGGCTCTTTTTATTGCTCAGCATCACCTTGGTGATTGCTTTTGAGATTATGAATTCAGCCATTGAAAATGTGGTGGATTTAGCTAGTAACTACCATTTCTCCATGTTGGCAAAGAATGCCAAAGACATGGCAGCTGGAGCAGTCCTGGTCGTATCAGGCTTTGCCCTACTGACAGGACTGGTGATTTTTGTGCCCAAATTCTGGGCCTTGGTATTTGGATAAGAGGGAGCATGCCCTCGTGAAAGGAAACTATGACATTTAAATCAGGCTTTGTAGCCATTTTAGGACGTCCCAATGTCGGGAAGTCAACATTTTTGAACCACGTCATGGGGCAAAAGATTGCCATCATGAGTGACAAGGCGCAAACAACGCGCAATAAGATTATGGGAATCTACACGACCGATAAGGAACAGATCGTCTTTATCGATACCCCAGGGATTCACAAACCCAAGACCGCGCTTGGAGACTTCATGGTAGAGTCAGCTTACAGCACCCTTCGAGAAGTCGATACCGTACTCTTCATGGTGCCAGCAGATGAACCACGGGGCAAGGGTGATGATATGATCATCGAACGCCTTAAAGCAGCTAAAGTGCCTGTCATCCTCGTGGTCAACAAGATCGACAAGGTGCACCCTGACCAACTTTTGGCACAAATCGATGACTTCCGTAGTCAGATGGACTTCAAGGAAATTGTGCCGATTTCAGCCCTTCAAGGAAACAATGTTTTGCGTTTGATTGATATTTTGAGCGAAAACTTAGAAGAAGGATTCCAATATTTCCCTGCTGATCAGATTACTGACCATCCAGAGCGTTTCTTGGTCTCTGAAATGATCCGTGAAAAGGTCTTGCACTTGACGCGGGAAGAAATTCCCCACTCTGTGGCAGTAGTAGTGGATTCTATGAAGCGGGATGAAGAGACAGATAAGGTCCATATCCGTGCAACCATCATGGTCGAGCGCGATAGCCAAAAAGGTATTGTCATCGGAAAAGGTGGCGCCATGCTCAAGAAGATCGGAACCCTTGCGCGTAAGGATATTGAGCTCATGCTAGGGGACAAGGTCTTCCTAGAAACATGGGTCAAGGTCAAAAAAAATTGGCGGGATAAGAAATTGGATCTTGCCGATTTCGGATACAACGAAAAAGAATATTAAGAAGAGGTGGGCAGAAGCCTGCTTCTTGTTTTTGAAAGGAGTTCTATGCCTGAATTACCAGAAGTAGAGACGGTTCGACGCGGTCTTGAGAAATTAATTCTTGGAAAAACCATTCAGTCAGTGGAAGTAAAGTATCCTAAGATGATTCATACGGATCTAGATGCTTTTTGTCAAGATCTTCTAGGTCAAGAAATTCGAGCCATGGGGCGCCGCGGGAAATACCTTTTGTTTTATCTGACGGATCTGGTCCTCATCTCGCATTTGCGGATGGAAGGCAAGTATTTCTTTTATCCAGACGAAGTCCCTCTTCGCAAGCACGCCCATGTCTTATTTCATTTTACAGATGGCAGCACTCTGGTTTATGAAGATGTCCGCAAGTTTGGGACCATGGAAGTCCTAGTACCTGAGCTTGTCGACAGCTATTTTTTGACGAAAAAAATTGGTCCAGAGCCGACGGAAGCGGATCTTAAAGAGCCTGCCTTCCAAGCAGCTCTTAAAAAATCAAAGAAACCCATTAAATCAGCTCTTTTGGACCAAAAATTAGTGGCTGGTCTGGGCAATATCTATGTAGATGAGGTCCTTTATCGAGCCAAGGTTCATCCAGCCCGTTTGGGTCAAAGCTTGACTGCTAGAGAAGCCAAAGCAATCCGCAAAGAAACGATTGCTGTGCTTGCTCAAGCTGTTGAAAAGGGTGGCTCCACCATTCGCTCCTACAGCAATGCTTTTGGAGAAGACGGCACCATGCAGGAAGAACACCAGGTCTATGGGAAAACAGGCCAGCCTTGTTTGCGCTGCGGGACGCCGATTGAGAAAATCCAGCTGGGGGGACGTGGAACCCATTTTTGTCCTCACTGTCAAAAGGAGAACTAGATGGCAAGAATCATTGGATTAACAGGAGGAATTGCTTCAGGAAAGTCCACTGTCACCTCCTATTTGAAAGAAAAAGGGTATCCTGTCATTGATGCGGATCAAGTGGTTCATGATTTGCAAGCACCAGGAGGAGCCCTCTACCGTGTCCTAGTGGATCATTTTGGTAGAGAGATTCTTACCAAAGAAGAAGAGCTGGATCGCGTCGCTTTGGGACAGCGGATTTTTTCAGACCCTAGTGAAAGAGACTGGTCCAATCGCGTCCAAGGAAGGCTTATTCGTGAGGCTCTAGCTGAGGTAAGAGATAGACAAGCTGCACAATCCGATCTCTTTTTTATGGATATTCCACTCTTAATCGAGCAAGGCTATGAAGAGTGGTTTGAATCTGTCTGGTTGGTAGCTGTATCAAAAGAAACCCAGCTCAAGCGCCTGATGGAACGCAACCACTTATCAGAACTGCAGGCCCAAGAACGTATTGCGTCTCAAATGCCGCTAGATGAAAAAAGCGCCCATGCAGATCTGGTCTTAGACAATAATGGCGATCTTGCTGCCCTCTATGCCCAATTAGATGCAGCCCTACAACAATTAGAAAGAAGATGATTTTATCACAAGAGAAATCAATTGGCGTAAAAATCTATATATTGCCTGGATCGGGTGCTTTTTCATCGGAGCCAGCCTTTCTTTAGTCGTTCCTTTTATGGCCCTCTTTGTGGAAGAGTTGGGTGTTACGGGCAAGGCTGTTCCCTTTTATGCTGGGATAGCCGTCGCAAGTTCTTCTGTAACTTCTGCGATCATGTCTCCCATCTGGGGGAGCTTAGCCGACCGCTATGGTCGAAAACCTATGATGCTTAGAGCTTCTATTGCCATGACGCTGACCATGGGAGGTATTGCCTTTGTCCCATCCGTCTTTTGGCTCTTGGTCCTGCGCTTGCTCAATGGGGTTTTTTCAGGCTTTGTCCCCAATAGTACAGCCCTGATTGCTAGTCAAGTTCCCAAGGACCAATCCGGCTATGCCCTAGGGACTTTGTCGACCGGTGTCGTGGCTGGAACCTTGATGGGGCCTTTGATTGGAGGACTCATTGCTGAAAATCTAGGAATGCGCAATGTCTTTCTCTTGGTCGGCTTCTTCTTATTTTTGGTTTCCCTCTTAACCTTCTGGGGCATTGAGGAAGACTATGAACCCCTTCCAAAAGAAGAACAAAAATCCAGTTGGGAGTTGCTCATGTCCATTCAGCAAAAAGATATCCTCTTGGGACTCTTTTTGACCAGCATGACCATTCAAATGATCGCCCAATCTATTTCTCCGATCCTGCCTCTTTATGTGCGAGCTTTGGGACAAAGAGATAACCTGATCTTTGTATCGGGGATGATTGTTTCGGCTATGGGAGTCTCTAGTATGCTCTTTTCAGGTTGGATGGGAAAACTCGGAGACCGAATCGGGAATCACCGGCTCTTATTAATCGCCCTTCTCTATAGTGGCTGTCTCTATATTCTTTGTGCCCAAGCGCAATCACCCCTTCAATTAGGGATTTTACGCTTCCTCTTTGGGATCGGGACAGGAGCCCTACTACCTGGAGTTTCTGCATTATTGAATCGTTTAACCCCTCCTGAAGGGATTTCTCGGATCTTTAGCTACAACCAGCTCTTTTATTACTTAGGTGGTGTATTAGGGCCAATGATGGGGTCGAGTATTTTCATGCATTTTGGCTATCATTGGGTATTTTACGGTACAGCCCTTTTGGCTTTTACCGATTTGATGTTCCTCTTATTCTTATTTAGAAAGTATTTGAAAGTGAGAGACGTACGTGCGAATTAAAGTTCAATTGACCTGCACCAGCTGTGGGAGTCAGAATTATTTGACCAGTAAAAATACCAAAACCCATCCCGAAAAGATCGAGGTCTTGAAGTATTGTCCCAAGGAAAGAAAAGTAACCTTACATATTGAATCAAAATGATTTTCATGGTATAATAGTGAAGATTTTAAGGAGTTTTGAATATGAGCGGAGCATTAACAACTATTTTACTAGTATTATCAGTATTGATTATTATCGCAATTTTTATGCAACCAACAAAAAACCAATCGAGCAACGTCTTTGACGCAAGCTCAAATGACTTGTTTGAACGTTCAAAAGCGCGCGGGTTTGAAGCCGTGATGCAGCGTTTAACAGCTATTATGATCTTCTTTTGGTTATTGATCGCGATGATCTTAATGGTACTTTCTAGTAGATAAGATAGGCTCAGACAATGTCTTTGCCTATTTTTATTTTGCAAAACAAAGACACAAGTAGATAGAAAAAAAGGAGGCTGGATAACCAGCAAATAAATCAATGAAAACAAGTATTAAAGAATATTTACAAGAGCATGACAAAGCCCAGATCAATGATCTGGCAGCAGCTCTAGGAAAAGAAGGGTCTAAGGATTTCCGTGACTTGGTCAAAACCATCTCGCTGATGGAACGTCGCCATGAGTTGAAATTCGAAGATGATGGCTCTCTTCGTTTGGCTCAAAAGAAGGCCCCAGCTATTACCCTTAAGGGGATCTTTCATGCGCATAAGAATGGCTTTGGTTTTGTCAGTTTAGAAGGCGAAGAAGAGGATCTCTTTGTTGGCCGAAATGATGTCAACCACGCTATCGATGGGGACACCGTTGAGATCGTCATTACCAAGGTAGCAGACCGAAACAAAGGAACGGCGGCAGAAGCTAAGATTATTGATGTCTTGGAACATAGCATCAAAACGGTAGTTGGACAAATTGTCCTGGATGAGGAAAAACCTAAATATGCTGGCTACATTCGTTCGAAAAATCAAAAGATCAGCCAGCTGATCTATGTGAAGAAGCCAGCCATTCAATTGGAAGGGACCGAAATCCTCAAGGTCGAAATTGATCAATACCCGAGCCGCAAGCACAATTATTTTGTGGCGACGGTACGGGATGTAGTCGGGCATGTGACAGATCCAGGAATCGATGTCTTGGAAGTGTTAGAATCCATGGACATTGTCTCAGAATTTCCAGAAGAAGTGCTGAAAGAGGCTGAGCAGGTTCCAGATGCACCGCCTGCAAAGGATATAGAGGGACGGTTAGATCTGCGAGAGGAGATCACCTTTACCATCGATGGGGCAGATGCCAAAGACTTGGACGATGCGGTCCATATCAAGTTACTCAAGAACGGCAATTTTGAGCTGGGTGTTCACATCGCAGATGTTTCTTATTACGTTACAGAAGGTTCAGCACTCGACAAGGAAGCTCTAAATCGTGCAACGTCTGTTTATGTGACTGACCGAGTAGTACCCATGTTGCCAGAGCGTCTCTCCAATGGGATCTGTTCTTTGAATCCGAATGTGGATCGCCTGACCCAGTCTGCTATCATGGAGATTGATCCTCATGGCAAGGTCGTCAAACATACCATTACCCAAACAGTGATCAATACAACCTTCCGAATGACTTATAGCGACGTCAATGATATCTTAGCGGGCGACGAAGAAAAGGCTCAAACCTTTAAGAAAATTGTCCCAAGTATTCATCAAATGGCCACCTTGCATGGCATTTTAGAAAGCATGCGGATTCGCCGCGGAGCCCTTAATTTTGATGCCAATGAGGCTAAAATCCTAGTCAATAAAGAAGGAAAACCGGTCGATATCGTCCTCCGCCAAAGAGGGATTGCCGAACGGATGATTGAGTCCTTTATGTTGATTGCCAATGAAACAGTGGCGGAGCACTTTACGAGACTGAAACTGCCGTTCATCTACCGGATCCACGAAGATCCAAAGGCAGAAAAAGTACAGAAGTTTATCGATTATGCTTCCAGCTTTGGAATCCAAATCTACGGAACGGCTAGTGAGATGAGCCAAGAAGCCCTGCAAGAAATTATGCGCAAGGTCGAAGGAGAACCCTACGCAGACGTTCTCTCAATGATGTTGTTGCGCTCGATGCAGCAAGCTCGCTATTCAGAGCACAACCATGGCCACTATGGGCTTGCTGCTGAGTATTATACCCACTTTACCAGTCCCATCCGTCGGTATCCGGACCTGATGGTTCATCGAATGGTGCGCGAATACGGCAAATCCCAAGAAGTGGCAGAGCACTTTGAACAAGTCCTTCCAGACATTGCCAGCCAATCCTCTAGTCGGGAACGCCGAGCTATTGATGCGGAGCGCGAAGTAGAAGCCATGAAGAAGGCTGAATACATGGAAGACTATGTTGGGGAAGAATACGATGCCGTGGTTTCCAGTGTGGTAAAATTTGGCCTCTTTGTGGAGTTGCCAAATACGGTTGAAGGCTTGATCCATATTACCAATCTTCCTGAATTCTACCATTTTAACGAACGGGATCTAACCCTTCGCGGAGAAAAATCAGGAGTGACCTTCCGTGTCGGTCAGCAAATCCGGATCAAGGTAGAAAGAGCCGACAAGATGACAGGAGAGATTGATTTCTCTTATATTCCAAGTGAATGGGATGTCGTCGAAAAAGGCCTCAAGGCCAAAGGACGTGACCGAGATGGCAATCGCCGGGATCGCAGACGCAAGGATAAAAAAGTTTCTATGGGATCAACCGCTAGAAAAGATGACAAGCGGAAAGATTCTTCCTCTAAATCCAAAAAGAAAAATGGGAAGAAACCATTTTACAAGGAAGTAGCAAAGAAAGGAGCCAAACATGGCAAAGGGCGAAGGAAAGGTGGTCGCGCAAAATAAAAAGGCGAGACATGACTACACCATCGTGGATACGATTGAAGCAGGGATGGTGCTGACAGGGACAGAGATCAAAAGTGTCCGTGCAGCACGCATTAACTTGAAAGATGGCTTTGCGCAAGTGAAAAATGGCGAAGTTTGGCTTAGCAATGTCCACATTGCTCCTTATGAGGAAGGCAATATCTGGAACCAAGATCCAGATCGTCGTCGCAAGCTCCTTCTTCACAAAAAGCAAATCCAAAAGCTGGACCAAGACACCAAAGGGACCGGAATGACCTTGGTGCCTTTGAAGGTCTATCTCAAGGATGGCTATGCCAAATTGCTTTTGGGGCTCGCTAAAGGGAAACATGATTATGACAAGCGTGAATCCATCAAGCGTCGGGAACAAAACCGCGACATCGCGCGGGTCATGAAACAATACAATACACGTTAAAGAATAAGGCAGTTTTGAAACTTGTTTCAGATCTGTCTTTTTTCTTAGAGATGGGCTCTCCTTTTCCAACTTGAAAAGAGGCCCCTTTTCCTGTATGATAAGGGTACTGAAAGAAAAAGGAGAAGCAGCATGACACAAAAATTGATCGCCTACAAGCGCATGCCTATCTGGACCAAGGATACCATGCCAGAAGCTCTTCAAAGAAAGCACAATACCAAGGTAGGAACCTGGGGAAAGATTACAGTTTTAAAGGGTCAGTTACGATTTATTGAATTGACCGAAGAGGGGGAAGAAATCGCGAGCCACCTCTTTGAAGCAGGAGCAGAGAACCCCATGGCCGAGCCCCAGGCCTGGCATCGTGTGGAAGCAGCGACGGACGATGTGGAGTGGTACTTAGAATTTTACTGTGAGCCAAAAGATTATTTCCCCAAAAAATACAACACCAATCCTGTCCATTCAGAAGTGCTAGAAGCAGTGGGAATTGTCCCAGCTGGAAAGGCACTGGATTTAGGATGCGGGCAAGGCCGCAACGCCCTCTTTTTGGCCCAACATGGCTTTGACGTGACAGCTGTAGATCAAAATGAACTGGCTCTTGAGATATTACAAAGTATTGTCGCTGAGGAAGATCTAGAGATGACAGTGGGACTCTATGATATCAATGCTGCTGCACTCACTCAAAACTATGACTTCATCGTATCGACTGTGGTCCTCATGTTTTTAGAGGCTGATCGGATTCCAGCGATTATCCGCAATATGCAAGAGCATACCAATCCAGGGGGCTACAATCTCATTGTCTGTGCCATGGATACGGAAGATTATCCCTGCCAGATGCCCTTCTCGTTCACCTTTAAAGAAGGAGAATTGGCGGAGTATTACAAGGATTGGGAATTGGTCAAGTACAATGAAAATCCAGGCCATCTCCATCGTCGAGATGAGAATGGCCATCGGATTCAACTTCGATTTGCAACCATGTTGGCAAAGAAAAAATAAAGAAAAAGCAGGATGTTAAGATCCTGCCTTCAGATTGAAGACAAAGTCATATAAAAAACTTTCCTTAGGTGAGTACGGACGTCAGCGAACTTCTTCGAAGTTCTAAGACTTAGTTTTGAGCCTAGGGTCTCAAAACTCCCGAGTGCCTGAAACTGATTGTTTCAGGCACTTTTCTCACAGCGGAAAGTTTCGGTATTTTCTTGAATCGATTTAAAAATTGGAACTCATTTTTATTTTTTTTTTTGCAAAATCGCTTAACTTATTTTACTTTAAAGTAATTTGTCTACATTCTAAAAGCAGGATGTTAGGATCCTGCTTTTTTGCTTTCTACAAACAAGTTGAACAAGGTGATCTATATGTTGTTCATTTGCCAAAAAGAAAAACCTTCTCCATAAAGGTAGGAAAAGGTTGGGGGATTTAGTTCCAGCTAGCAAAGTCGCAGACACTGAGAATAATGGTTGCAATTTCGATTGGCTCTTCTTTCGTACCTGATTCTAGCCAGGTCACAATCACAGATTCGATGGTAGCAATGAAAATTTCTAGACCATACTTGTATGGAACTTGAAAGTCTGAAATGATGTGTTCTTTCGCATGAGGAGTATCGTCTAGTGCATGGAGGGTAAAACTTCTTACCAATTTACGGAAGTCCGAGCAACAGGATTGGGACAATGCATAAATAAAATCATAATTCTCTTTAATAGTAGTCAAGACATTGAGAAAGTTTACATTGACAGGGCTTCCTTCAACGAAGAGGCTATCCAATTCTTGCATCATGTCCATTTTCATTTGCTCAAACATGTCGTATTTATCGACATAGTGCAAGTAGAAGGTCCCGCGGTTAATCCCAGCGGTTTCGGTTAATTGTCGAATAGTGATGCTGTCAAAAGGTTGTTGCAAGAGGAGTTTTGAGAGCGCATTTCGTAAGTCTGACTTGGTTGTTGTTTGTCTTTGGCGTACCATATGTTCCTTTCTGTAGTTGTATAAATTTATTCTTATTTATTTGACGTTAAAATAATTTATATGTTAAATAATTTCACGACACTAACAAAGAGCATTATACTCCAAAAGAATAAATTAGACAACAATTCTCATTTTTGTACAGATAACGAAAAGTGTACAAAAATTTTATAAGTTTATGAATGACGGGCACTGACAAGATTTTGTGAAAATCTCACAACAATTAGTGATTTAAAATAATTCCCTCCTAAAAAAATGGTCAGGAAATTTTTAGGAAATGGAGGAGCAAGATGGAAAAGGGAGTGTAATAAAAAAAAGAGGCTGGACAAAAGTCCTGGCCTCTCAATTGTTTTTGGACTGTCGAGCAAGACGCAGTGGTTTAGTGGGCTCTATTACACTGATTTCATCAGCTTTTACAGCCTTACTCAACTGTGCGGAGGTGGGACAACGAAATCGAATTCTAACGAATTACCGATTTCTGTCCCACTCTCTCTTTATTTGATAAAAGTTGTCACGATCAAATTGAAATTTAAGATAGTTAAGACAATCGCAACGAGATAGCCTAAGAAAGTATTCCATTTCGCATTGACATGCTCTCCCATGATTTCCTTGTTGGAGGTGAAATAAACCAGAGGGAAGATGGAGAATGGAAGAGCCGCTGATAGGAAGACTTGAGAATAAACCAGAAGGTCATCGAGGACATGTTCCTGATCTCCAAATAAGATCGCAACGATGATGACAGGAAGAAGGGCAATGATCCGAGTCATGAGACGAACGACCCATTGTGGCAGTCGGAATCTCAAGAAACCTTCCATAACGATTTGACCGGTTAGGGTCCCGGTAATGGTTGAATTTTGACCACTGGCTAATAAAGCGATGGCAAAGAGGGTGGACAAGAAGGGACTAGCGATAGCGCCGGCAATATGATTATCTTTGAGGGCATTATACATGCTAGAGAAAGCACCGATCTTATCTCCGTGACCAAAGAAGAGGGCTGCTCCAAGAATCAAGAGGAGGGAGTTGACGACGAAGGCCAAACTCAATTCAATATTTGAATCCCAGGTCATAAAGCGCACTGCCCGTTTGATATCTGCTGGATCTTTGTAGTCCACCTTTCGCGTTTGCGAAATGGAAGAGTGGAGATAGAGGTTGTGGGGCATTACGGTTGCCCCGATGATTCCAAGCGCCAAGGTTAAGGCTTCATTTCCTTTTGGAAGTCCAATTCCTAGCACCTCTTTTTGAGGGAGGAAGCCAGCGAAGATTCCTCCGATATCTGGTTTCGATAGGAATACCAGATAGCCAAAAATTGCAAGGATCGTGAGGATCAAGGTTGATACGATGGCCTCGATCTTTCGAAATCCTAGATGCATGAGTCCTAGTAATAGGAAGACATCAAAGATGGTGATCAGGATGGAAAAGAGCAAGGGCCAGCCAAAGAGGAGGTGAAGGGCAATCCCTGATCCGATGACTTCTGCTAAATCTGTCGCCATCAAGGCAAGCTCAATCACAATCCAAAGGGTATAGCGAAGCCATTTTGGCAAATGGTGGGCGGTTGTTTGGGCCAGATCCTTACGATGGACAATCCCTAGTTTACCAGCCATTTGTTGCAACTGCATGGCGATTAAAGACGAGAGAAGAACTACTGATAAGAGGAGGTAGCGGTATTGGGCCCCTCCAACGACACTAGTAATCCAGTTTCCCGGATCCATATAGCCGACAGCTACTAGACTTCCTGGTCCTGAAAAGAGCAGGAGGGTCTTCCAAAAAGGGATCCCTTTTGGCACGTCAATAGATTGGTTGATTTCTTGAAGTGATTTCCTTTCAAACTGTTGTAAACTCACAATGAGCCTTCTTTCTAAGAATAAATCAAATTTGTCTCTAATTATAGCATAAAATTTAAAATAGTTCATGATAATTTAGGATAACCTTGTTTTTTACTACCTCGATTTCTTTGTAATCTATCAGAAAAGGATTATAATATAGATAGGAAGTAGAGGGAGGAAAGAGAAAATGCCCTACATCGAAATGCAGCATTGTTACAAGCGCTATACGAGTGGAGAGACAGAGATTTTCGCTAACCGGGATGTTTCCTTTGAGATTGAAAAAGGCGAGTTGGTCATTATTTTAGGGGCTTCAGGAGCTGGGAAATCAACGGTTCTCAATATCTTAGGAGGGATGGACACCAATGACGAGGGTCAGGTTCTGATTGATGGGGTGGATATTGCAAAGCTCAATGCCCATCAACGAACCAATTATCGACGAGATGATGTTGGTTTTGTCTTTCAATTTTATAATTTGGTCCCTAATTTGACAGCTAAGGAGAATGTTGAGTTGGCTTCAGAAATTGTTTCTGACGCTCTAGATCCGGAAGCTGTTTTGAAAGAAGTAGGACTTGGCAATCGTCTTGATAATTTTCCTGCCCAATTGTCAGGCGGAGAACAACAACGGGTGGCGATCGCTCGGGCAGTGGCGAAAAATCCAAAAATCCTCCTTTGTGATGAGCCGACGGGAGCCTTGGATTACCAGACGGGTAAGCAAGTATTGGGGATTTTACAGGATATGTCTCGTAAAAAAGGAGCGACGGTCATCATCGTAACCCATAATGCTGCTCTAGCTCCTATTGCAGACCGTGTGATTCGCATGCATGATGCCAAGGTCAAGTCGGTAGAAATCAATGAGCTTCCTCAAGATATTGCTACACTAGAGTATTAGAAGAGGTGGTAGCATGAAACGAAAAGTCTATTGGAAGGATTTATTTGCTTCTTTTACACATTCAAAAGGACGCTTTCTCTCCATCTTAACCTTGATGTTGTTGGGAAGTTTGGCCTTGGTAGGCCTAAAGGTGACTACTCCAAATATGCACCGAACGGCTAACCAGTTTATTCAGCAACAAAAGATGCTAGATCTTGCTGTTATGGGGGACTTGGGATTAGACCAGGTAGACCAAGAGGAGCTTTTAAGAGTCAAAGGGGCGCGTGTCGAATTTGGTTCACTGCTGGATTTGACAGTGAAAGGGACAGGAGAGGCAATTCGACTTTTTTCTGCCCCAAAAAGCCTTTCTTCTTTTCGTGTGACCAAGGGGCGTCTGCCCAAAAAAGAAGGGGAACTGGCCCTAGCAAGTTTTTGGGAGGATCGCTATCAGATAGGGGATACCCTCACACTTGAAGAAAAGTCTGGAACTCGCTCAAGTTTAAAGCGAAATCAATTCACCATTGTTGGCTTTGTACAATCCTCTGAGATGTGGTCTCAAAAGAATTTAGGCACTGCCATGAGTGGCAGTGGGAATCTGGATGCCTATGCTCTGGTTTCAAAAAAAGTCTTCACCACCAAACTTCCCGCGATGGCGCGGATCCAGTTTGATGATCTGAAGTCTTTAGATTCTTTTTCGCAAGTCTACCAAAAAGGGCTCGAAGCTCATCAAGAAGAGTTAGAAAAACTTTTGAAAGATAATGGAAAGGCTCGCTATCAAAGACTCAAGCAGGAGGCAGATGGCCAGATTCAAAAAGGCCAGAAAGAACTCAGTCGTGCCAAGGAAACACTCCAGTCAGCCAAGAATCAGATCGATCAGGCTCAAAAGCAATTAGACTTGCAGGAGGCGCAGTTCAAAAAACTAGCTCCATTTCTGCCAGCTAAAGAGCAAGTAGCCAGTCAAGAAAAGCTCCATCAAGCCAAAGAACAACTGGATCAGAAAAAGAAGGACTGGGCTACAGGTGAATCGGAGCTCGGAAAAAAAGAGGAGGAGCTGAAAAAAGCCCAAAGGGAGCGAGATCAGCTGGAAATCCCAACTTATCATGTCTATGACCGCAAGACCATGTCAGGTGGACAAGGTTACTTGATGTATAGCAATGCCAGTAGTAGTATCTCTGCTGTTGGAAATATTTTTCCGGTCGTTCTTTATCTGGTAGCAGCCATGGTGACCTTTACCACGATGACCCGCTTTGTCGATGAAGAGCGAACCAATGCAGGTATTTTTAAGGCGCTGGGCTATCGTACCAGGGACATCATTCTCAAATTTGTTCTCTATGGATTCTTTGCAGGGACGATCGGTACCCTTCTAGGAACCTTGCTGGGCCATTATTTCCTATCGGGGATCATTTCCAACATTATCACGCAAGGGATGGTGATTGGAGAGAGCAGAGAGTATTTTTATGGGGATATGACTCTGATTGCGCTCGGACTATCTTTCATCGCGAGTGTGCTTCCGGCTTACTGGGTTTCTCGCAAGGAATTAAAAGAAGAAGCCAATCTTTTATTGCTTCCTAAACCACCGGTATCCGGTTCGAAGATTTTCCTGGAGCGTCTCCATTTTATTTGGAAGCGTCTGAGTTTCACCCACAAGGTCACTGCTCGTAATCTCTTTCGTTACAAACAACGGATGCTGATGACCATATTTGGAGTGGCAGGTTCTGTTGCTCTCCTCTTTGCAGGGCTAGGGATTCAATCTTCTGTAGGAGGGGTTCCCAAACGCCAATTTCAAGAGATCCTATCCTATGAGTTGATTGTAGCCAAAAAAACGAATGCATCAAGCCAAGAAAGCAAGGAACTAACCAATCGTCTGGAAAAATCAGATATCAAGGATTATCGACCGATCTATAGTAAGGTCATCGAAGCATCTTTAAAGGGTGGACGCGACAAGCAGACCATTACGATGATGGTAACGGATCGTACAGATTTTTCTCCCTTTGTAAGCTTGCGTTCTCTCAAGCAGGAAGAGTCCTTGTCTCTCAAGAAAGGGGTCATCATCAGTAGTAAGCTAGCACAACTAGCCCAGGTTACAGTCGGTGATCGACTGACCTTAGATGGTCACACTTTTAAGGTGGCGGGAATCACTGAAAATTATGTCGGCCATTTTATCTATATGGGTCAGGCAAGTTACCAAAAAATCTACGGAAAGCGGACTTCAGCAAATAGCTATTTGGTGCAGTTGAAAAATCCTTCTACACGACAAGTGCAGGCTGTCAGTCGGGATATGATGAATCTTGCAGCTGTGAAGGCGGTTAGTCAGAACGCTTCGATGATTTCCCTCTTTAATTCAGTTGCTAAATCCTTGGACACTACTATGATGATTCTAGTAGTCGTATCGATCTTGCTAGCCATCGTGATCTTGTATAATTTAACCAATATCAATGTGGCAGAGCGGATCCGTGAATTATCGACCATTAAGGTCTTAGGATTCCATAATAAGGAAGTGACGCTCTATATTTACCGCGAAACCATCTTATTGTCTATCATAGGGATCCTCATGGGATTAGTGGGTGGTTATTATCTTCATCAATTCCTCATTGCCATGATTGCACCAGATGCCATTCTCTTTTACCCTAAAGTAGGACTTGGCGTTTTCCTATTTCCTGTCGGAGGAATGATCCTTCTCTTGATCCTGTTAGGAATTTATGTTGACCATTATCTTCGAAAAGTAGACATGCTCGAAGCCCTCAAATCAGTAGACTAAGATACAAAGCCGTTAAGCAACTCTTTGGAAAAAGATAAATCCAACGACGAAGCGTCCGCTTCTAGCCTTATTTTTCATTTCGAGCAGCATGGAATGTTCATAAAACTTTCACCTTTGGGTGGAAGTTTTTCTTCTCTTTGTTATAATGGAGAGAAGGAGAAGATCATGACTAAAATTGCTTTACTTTCAGATATTCATGGAAATACGACAGCATTGGAAGCTGTCCTAGGGGATAGTCGAAAAGCCAAGGTGGATGAATATTGGCTCTTAGGAGATAGTTTGATGCCAGGAACAGGGAGACGGGCCCTCTTGGAGCTGTTAGAGGAGTTACCGATTACGGTCAAAGTCCTTGGAAACTGGGAAGATAGTCTTTGGCGGGCCATGAGGGGGATGTTGGATGAGACCAGACCCAGTCATCGCTACCTCATGCGCCAGTGTCAATATATTCTGGAAGAAATCACACCCCAGGAAATTGAAGACATGCAGAAAACGCCCATGCAGGTCCATAGAGAAATCGCAGGTTTAAAGATCGGCATTACCCACCACTTACCTGATAAGAATTGGGGTCGCGAATTGATCCACATTGGTGAGCAGAAGGATTTTGATCGCTTGGTGACAAACCCGTCTTGTGATATTGCAGTCTACGGACACATTCACCAGCAGTTTTTCCGTTACGGGACAGGCGGAGAACTGATTATCAATCCTGGCTCGATCGGTCAACCTTTCTTTCTGGAAAAGAATCTTCGCAAGGACCTTCGGGCCATGTATGCTATTCTTGAATTTGATCGAATGGGGTTAAAAGATGTCGATTTTAGACGGGTGGACTATGATGTCCAAAAAGAACTGCAACTCGCAAAAGACCTCCATCTTCCTTATTACCAAGTGTATTATGAAAGTTTGGTCAATGGCATTCATCATACCCACAATCATGAGCTCCTTCATGAAATTGAGCAGAGAGAAGGTCATGATCGAGAAATCGATGCTTGGCTAGTGGACTTCTTCCAATAGTGTAACTGTTGACATTACAACTAAAAAGAGTATAATAGGAATAACGAAAGTCGTCCCTTGACGGTTGTTCAATAGACTCTACCTTCAAAACGGGTAGAAAGGAGTGAAGTTATGCAAATTTCGAGTCGCTTTACCATTGGGACTCATGTCTTGATCATGATTGCTCTACAAGGAGAAAAAACAAAAGTAACCAGTGATTTTTTGGCAGGAAGTGTCGGCGTGAACCCTGTTATTATTCGAAAGACCTTGTCTCAGTTGAAGAAAGCAGGATTGATCCATGTAGCGCGTGGGACAGGCGGAGCTGAGCTCGCACAAGCAGCCGATGAGATCAGCTTGCTGGATATCTATCAAGCGGTAGAATGCTTAGGTTCGACAGGTCAATTATTTGGTTTTCATGACAATCCGAATCCAGCCTGCCCGATTGGCCACAATATTCACAATGTTTTAGATGGGAAGCTTGAGGACATTCAGACTGCTATGGAAAAAGAAATGGCCCAAATCACTTTAAAAGACGTCGTGGAAGATACGCAGAAAAGAATGAATCTCGAATCCGTTTCATAAGAAAAAGATCGAAGAAGTGTAACCTTCTTCGATCTTTTTTGCTGAGATCAGAACTTGAGCCTCTATTAGTCTACAGCTTCTGCCCACTTTATGAATAAGTGGTGAGGAAAGCTAGAGAGAGCAAAGTTAAAGAGAAAATAGACTGTTGCGATCAACAAGTAGAGGGAAAGACTTTTGAGGGTTTAAAATAACCTCTTATTAGAATTTGCCAGCTTCCAGACAGGTGAACGGCTTAGAATTTTCTATTATCTTTCACTCTTTCTTTTTTTGATGAGGGAGAATCCAAGGAAACCTGTTAAGGCACCCAAGAAGCTAAAGAATACATTGCTACTAGAATCTCCGGTTTTTGGCAATCCTACTTGTTTTAAATCCATTACTGATTTAGTAACAGAATTCTGAGATGGTTGAGGATCTACAGTTCCTTCGTGAGAGAGCGGATTTTCTTTTTTAACTTCTTCTTGGCTTGGTTGAACTGGTTCAGGGACTATTGGTGAAACGGGTGTTGGAGTTGGTGTTACGGGAGTAACAGGATTATAAGCTTCCTTCACATATTCATATACTACATGGAGCGTCCCCTCTTTCATAGGACCAATCTCTGGTGCAGATGAGGATGAAATCCCTACTAGAAGATATTTTTGTCCATTAAAAATAATATAGTCTGGGCGTTCGAGATTATTTTCTGTTGTGTTGTAGTTTTTAAGTCTACCATCCAATCCATAGACAGAAGTCATGGCAATATCAGTATATGTAGGTTTGATGGATTGGTTGGATCCGTTGATCACATAGTCGATCAGAACGTTTCCTTGGTAAAAAGCAGATACGTCTTGATCAGCCATATCTTCTGTTTCAGATGCATAATACGTAATAGATTTATTTTCCTTTAAGGAAAATATTTTCACATAGTTAAAGAAAGTATCGGGATCAATATTGGTGTCATTTGGAATTTTGGTCCAGTCCCCATTATTAGGTGTAATGTAGGTATTTGGACTTGCAACGGACTTGATGAGATGACCATCCTGTACGTAACTTTCATCCACTAGGGTAGGATTGCCCAACCCACCATAACTTAGATTACCATCCTCATCAGCAAAATAAACCTGATTAGATTTATATTCTTCTAAACTCTGACAGCCTTCTTCATAACTGGCTATCCCACCTTCTTGGCTACATTTCCATGCAAAACGGGCATCAATCGGTAAGTATTTGATTTTTTTTGCCTCCTCTAATGGAAGTGTGATAGCTACACGAAAAGCAGTACTTTTTAGAGTTTTAGAACTAATTCCATATAAGTGAACAATTCCATCGCCAGAATAGTTATATCCACTCTCATCCATATTAACAATTGCCGGTTTTTTTCCTGCCCTTAATTCTTCTGCTGTTGGAACAATTGAGGAATCTGAATTAAGGGTAGTAGTAGGATCAGTGTCAGAATCCGAAACAATTTCATCAGGAAGAATGACTTTCATTGGTACATTGACGGGAACAGGATTTTCATTGGCATCTCGTGTTCCTATTAGTGTGAAATCAACTTTAGCGCCTGGAATGTCTGGAATACGGAGTCTGATATCGCGAACTGTTTGTCCATGATCGCTAGAATGCATTCCTTTAAACGCAACGGTATAAGAATAGACAACATTCTTACCATCATCTGTTAAAGCTGCGGGATGTCCCTCAACATTGACATATCCATCTTCGTTTACGATATTACTTTTTGGAGGAGTGGCTGTACTCCTAGTAGTTTCCGAAGTGGTTGTAGCTAGAGTATAATCTCCAACACTAGAAGGAACATTGTCCTCAGCGCTCGAAGAATCATTGTTCGTTACGATAGAATGTTCTCCCTGTGGTGCATTTGCTTCAGTTGTTGATAATTCTACTGTTACAGAAGTCTCTGAACTCCTATTCTCATCAGCTTTCACAATCGTATGAGTATAAGTATTTAATACAAATACGGAAATCGATGCGATACCTAATTTCGTTAATTTTTTCATATGATGAGGTCTCCTAAATGTAATCAAAATTTCCATTATAAAAATAGAAATTTGTTAAACTTTTCATCTGCATTATAAACTAAAATCGGTTGATTTACAATCAATTATTTATAGTATAATAGCTGTTTTTCCTGTACAAAAAGAAAATAATTAGAAAGTGACTAAGCTATTCAATAAAAAAATTAAGTTGTGAATTCCGAAGCATCTTGTTAAAGAAGAAGTAAGGAGGATATGGATGGATTTCTATGCAAGAAAAACTGACTAAGGCATCATTCATTTATAAAGAAGGACTTAAAGATGTTCTATGGATGATTCATCGATTTTTCAGGAAATAGGAAGAACATTTGATGACAATGGAAAATTCTAGGGACGAGGTTCAAATAGGGTGTACTTTTTTGCAGTTCATAGAGGTTATCTTATTTAAATAAGATAATTTTTTATTTCTAAGTTCTTTCAAAGAGGTTATATGACCTCTTTTGAAAGAAGGCTATAAGATTCACGTTTCAATAAAGTCTTATACTATCTTTTTTGATTATATTGAAAAGAGGCTGGACAAAAGTCCTGGCCTCTCAATTGTTTTTGGACTGTCGAGCAAGACGCAGTGGTTGAGTGGGATATACTACACTGATTTCATCAGCTTTTACAGCCTTACTCAACTGTGCGGAGGTGGGACAACGAAATCGAATTCTAACGAATTACCGATTTCTGTCCCACTCTCTAAAATGAGATAATATTTAGTACATGAATATTAAGGCGTAATATAAATTTAAAAAAATATCACGTACATAAGAAGTTGAACCGACTTTTCGTCCATTTGAATAAGTGACTACGACTTCTTTAATTTTTCTTGATTGAGCAGGGTCATAATATTGAGTTAATTTTACGGTAACTTTACTGTTCACTAAAGAAGCACCCCCAAGTGCAAGACTTGCTCCACTAGTATAAGAGCTTGCTGGACTCGGTATTAAAGCAATCAAACCTAAGATAAATGATTGTACTGACTGGAGATATCCTAAATTATATGTGACGGTTGTGACATAATTCCAAACACCAGGACGAAGTCCTGAAGCAACTAAGAAATCAGTACTAGAAAATGCTGGAATATAATCAGCACCATTGTCATTGTTTATGTCAACATAAGAGAGTGTACCATCAATATCTGTGAGTAAGCCAGTATCTCTGTTTAAATAAGCTGATAAACCTGTTTCTTGATTAGTTGCAGAAATTACATTCCCATTTTCTGTAACTGTATAATTTCCAACATTATATATATCAGCATTTACTGGTTTGGAAAATATAAAGCAAAATACAACTCCTAAAGACAGAGCTATTAGTACCCAAATACTTCTCCTAGCTTTCATAACCTTACTTCTTTTCTAATTTTACTATATTGGTTAAAAAAACAATAATCCCTAATATGCCAGAAAGTACTAAAAAATATTCCCATTTTTAAAACCATAATATGATAAAAGTATACTACCCAATATAAAAACAATAGAAAAAAATAATCCCAAATTTTTCATATTATAACTTTCTCCTTTCTCTTTGCTAAATTAAACCACACAAAGGATAAAAATGTTAAATCTTTATTGTTGTATTATAATTTATCTAGTGGAACTAGTGCTTTTTTAACATAAGTAAATATTACCCTTTACATATATTAAGTAAACACTCAAATTTTCTATTGAATAAGAATAAATGCTAGTATTAATTAACAATGCATCTTTTAATCCTTTTCATTTAAACATGACGGGGAGTCATATACCTACTTCTCTTCTCTCTATAATAATCGAAGCGCTTTTATCTAGTTGTATTGTATCTCTAAAGGATTTAAAAACCAATGATTAGAATAACAAAATAGAATAAATTTCTCAGAATGTATACAAATCCTATCTGCAGTAAAAAAATTGACCTGTTGGAGGTTGTTAGTTTTATAGTGAAAACTCTTAGGAATACTGATGTAGCGCTATTCTTAAGAGACTTTTACTTTCTCTAGTAAAAGACAAAGACTGAAGAAAATTTTCCAAAATGGACTTTTTCTTCAGCCTGTATATTTCTAAATTTCTATTCTTAGTATATGTATTAAATAACTGTAACATTTTTCTAGTGTAATATTATTATAGGAGGCTTGCAAAATGAAAAACTAATTACTTTGTTAATTATAGGAATTGCTACTATATTTCTAATATCGTGTTCCAAACAAAATACTCTTAATGGAAAGTATTATGATATTTATGATGGTAAAGCTAAACTTATCTTAGAGTTTAATGAAAATGGTGGAAGATTCTACGAGATTGAAACTCGTGCTATAACTAATGTTGATACAAAAAACAAGAGTTTTACATTTTCTGTTAATAGTCGTGACATTGTCGTTACCTATGATTTAAAAGCAGGTGGTAATTTAAAATATGATACAGGCAGTTATTTTACTTCTAGCAATAAAAACACTGCATACAAAAAGGATAGTGAAGCTTATAAAAAGGCACTAAAAATCACCAAATGAGGTGTTGGTTTAGTGTACACTTTTTTTCACTAAACTTTAGTTCAAAAAGAAGGCAATTCCCGTAGTTTAACTATGGAATTCAATCAAATACCTTGATATACTTCACAAATGGTAGAAAAGGACTTAGTCCTGTACAGTACAGAACTAAATCCTTTAATTAAATTATTTGTCTAATTTTTTTGGGTCAGTACACTTTAGTGACCTGATTCTTTTTTGTAATTGATTGCAAAAGGATTAGTCGAAGTAAAGTAAGTCTTTGCTGGTTTCTGTGAAGAGTCCAAATCCGTCTTTTGTGACGTAACCACAATCTTCAATACGGACACCGACTTTACCTGGAATATAGATTCCTGGTTCAACTGAGAAGCACATGCCTTCTTCAAGCACCATGTCATTTCCTTCCATAATAGAAGGGAATTCATGCACATCCATACCGATCCCGTGTCCGAGGCGGTGGTTGAAGTACTCACCATAACCAGCTTTTTCGATGACTCTCCGTGCAGCACGGTCTACGTCATGTGCTGTTACACCTGGTTTGATCATGTCAATGGCTGCTTGTTGAGCTTCTAACGTCAAGTGGTAGATTTCTTTTTTGAAATCATCTGGTTTTCCAACTGCAACAGTACGAGTCATATCAGACGCATAACCATTCACCATACAGCCAAGGTCAAAGAGCAAGAGGGCATCGTTTTCGACTTTGTTGCTTCCAGGAATTCCGTGTGGGTTAGCTGCATTATTTCCAGTCAAGACCATGGTTTCAAAGCTCATTTCATAACCCAAGCGTTTGATACCAAAGTCGATTTCTGCTACGATATCAGTTTCTGTTTTATCCAGTGAGATGGCGTCGAATCCCATATTGACAGCCTTATCTGCATATTGACCAGCCACCAACATTTTTTGGATCTCATCAGCAGATTTGATCAAGCGCATCCGGTTAATCCGTGGTGTCAAGTTGGTGAATTGAGCCTTTTCAAAGACAGTACGCAAGCCATTGTATTTGGTAAGGATCAAGTTATCATATTCAAGTGCAACGGTTTTAGCATCTGGTTTTGCGATAGCCCCTTTAATCTTTTCCCAAGGGTTTTCAGAATCCACATAGCCAACCACTTGGAAATCCACAACTGCAGTCGCCCGTTCCACTTCAAGTGCAGGAACGAAGAGAAGTGGTTCGTGGTCTGTGTAAATGAACAAGAAGAGTTGACGTTCGTGGGGATCACTGTAAAATCCAGTCAGGTAATTGATGGTGACAGGATCGGATACAACAGCGACATCTGTTTTTTCAGTTTCAAGAAAATCGACGATTTGATCTAATTTAGACATAATGCTACCTTCTTTCTATGGATCTATTTTGTCAAATTTTCCCCAAAAAAGCAAGAGTTTACAAAATTTTACCAAAATACTTGAAAGTGTTTACAATCCATGATAAAATAGGATTAATTAGAGAGTGAAAACGAAATTTTCAATAATGAAAGGAAATCTTATGAATACAGACGATACAGTAACGATTTATGATGTCGCCCGTGAAGCAGGGGTTTCAATGGCAACCGTTAGTCGTGTAGTGAATGGAAATAAGAACGTTAAAGAAAATACACGTAAAAAAGTATTAGAAGTGATCGAACGCTTGGATTACCGTCCAAATGCTGTTGCGCGTGGTCTTGCTAGTAAGAAAACAACAACAGTCGGTGTTGTGATTCCAAACATCACGAACAGCTATTTCTCTACATTGGCTAAGGGGATCGATGATATTGCTGAAATGTACAAGTACAATATTGTTCTTGCAAATAGCGATGAAGACGATGACAAAGAAGTTTCAGTGGTGAACAACCTCTTTTCAAAACAAGTGGATGGGATCATTTTCATGGGCTATCATTTGACTGAAAAGATTCGCTCAGAATTTTCACGCTCTCGGACGCCAGTTGTCCTTGCTGGGACAGTGGATGTTGAACACCAATTACCAAGTGTCAATATCGACTACAAGCAAGCGACCGTTGATGCTGTTACACAGTTGGCAAAACACAACAAGAAAATTGCTTTTGTAAGTGGCCCATTGGTGGATGATATCAATGGAAAAATTCGTTTGACAGGTTACAAAGAAGCCTTGAAAGCGAAAAAATTGAGCTATAGCGAAGGACTTGTGTTTGAATCCAAGTACCGTTACGATGAAGGTTATAACTTGGCAGAACGCATCATTGCGTCAAAAGCAACAGCTGCCTTTGTAACAGGGGATGAATTGGCTGCAGGTCTCTTGAACGGCTTGTCTGATAAGGGAATCAAGGTACCAGAAGACTTTGAAATTATCACCAGCGATGATTCACAAGTAACTCGTTACACGCGTCCAAATCTATCAACGATTGGCCAACCTTTGTATGACCTTGGTGCGATCAGTATGCGCATGTTGACCAAGATCATGCATAAAGAAGAGTTGGAAGAACGCGAAGTACTGTTGTCTCATACGATCAACCAACGTGGAACGACCAAAAAATAAGGATTAGTAGACTAGAGTCTCGACTTGGGAAGACGTGTCTACTAGTCTAAGAGGCTAGAACAGAACTGTTCTAGCCTCTTTTTATATGTGTCATTAATCATAAGTAATGATGAAGTGAAATTGAATGAGTGTTGGTTCAAATATTGATGTGTAAGTTACAATTAAATCGTTCTAGAGTTTGTTAAAATACCATACAACAAAATATGATGAATTTGTTTTGTTTCGTCTTCTATGTTTTTATTTGGAGATAGATGATTTCCTGTGCTATTGAGAGCACTCATGACGTTTAAAATAACCTCTGTTGACAAATCTTTAGCAATTATATTTTCATTTTTACCTAGCTCAATATATGCACGATATATTTCACGCTTTTTCTCATCTATCGCTTTTGTCATAAGTTTCGTAAAAGTAGGATCCTCTAACGTTTTTTCTTGAAAGTAGTTAGAAATCTGTTGGCTTATTTTTTTCTGACATAAAGCTAAGGCTTGATTTAATTTTGATTTATAATCTATATTACTGAGTAGAATGTTTTCAGCTTCTTGTATGATGTCTTTAAACAATTCATTAATACATAAAGCTACTAAATTATCTTTCTTATCAAAGTAATTGTAGATTGACACAGGAGAAACTTCTGCGACTTTTGCAATTGATTGTATACTTGTTTCTTTAAACCCTTTTTCTTTAAATAAAGAAAGAGCAGACTGAATAATAGCTTGCTTCTTTTTTTCTGTTGTTTTTTGATATTGATTCATTTGAACACTCCATTTGATATCAATTATAGCACAACTTTGAAATTTATCTCAGATTATTTCATTAATTCTTGACGATATCTGATATTTACAATACAATTAAGTTTGAAATATAATTAATGATATTTCAAACTTATAATAATTGAGGGAAGATATTTAATGTTAACTGAATTTCTTATTAAGCAGTCTCAAAAACCTAGTGGTCTTATTGGTAGAGTCATCACAAAAATATGGTCATTCTATTTTAAAAAACTTAGTCTTTGGGCGATTAAACAGACTACTATTTCAGATAATTATAGAATTTTAGAAATTGGTTACGGTGGCGGGAGTACTATCAAGAACCTTCTTGCTTTAAATAAAAATCTTGAGATTCATGGTATTGATATTTCTAAGGAATCATATAGAACTGCCCAACGTGTTCATTCAGATTCCATAAGAAAAGGTAGTGTCCAACTTAAGATTGGAAATGTGGAGAATATGCCTTATCAAAATAACTATTTTGATAGAATATTTGCTATTCAGACCCATATTTTTTGGAAGGATATAAAAAAGAGTTTTCAAGAAGTTTATAGAGTCCTGTCCAGCAATTCTACTTTGATAATTGCTTCTGAAAAAGAAAAAATACATTATCATATGACAGATTATCGTACAAGTCATGAATTTAGTCAGTTACTAACAAGTATTGGTTTTTCAAAAATTGAGGAAAAACAGAATCGCAATTGGATTTTGTATATCGTATATAAATAAAATAGAATTTTAAATTTCGAACAGAACTGTTCTAGCCTCTTTTTTATACTGCAAACAGGTAGAGACTTGCTGGGCACTCTTTATTTCGGTATAATAGAAGGTATGAAAGTTTTACTGTATTTAGAAGGAAAATCCGTATTACAAAAATCAGGAATTGGTCGAGCCTTGCAGCATCAAATGCATGCGCTTGATTTGGCTGGGATTCCGTATACGACAGATATTTTAGGAGATTATGATGTGGTGCATATCAATACCTATGGCCCACGGAGTTTCCTTTTGCTCCATGCAGCAAAGCGTCGTGGAAAGAAAGTCATCATGCATGGCCATTCAACCCGTGAGGATTTTGAAAATTCCTTTATCGGGTCTAACTTTTTTGCGCCCTTGTTTGGAAAGTATTTGGCTCACATGTACCAAAAGGCAGACTATGTGATCACGCCATCTGAATATTCTAAACACCTGATTCAGTCTTATGGGGTGACCACACCGATTATCGCGGTCTCCAATGGAATTGATTTGGAAAAATACAAGAAGGATCCGAAAAAAGAAGAGGTCTTTCGAAAGCATTTTAATATCCAAGAAGGCCAAAAGGTTGTCATCTGTGCAGGGCTTTATTTTAAACGCAAAGGGATTGAAGATTTCGTAGAAGTGGCCCGTCGCATGCCGGATGTTCGCTTTATTTGGCTAGGTTCTATCAACAAATGGATCATTCCGCGTAAGATTCGTCGTATCGTGGAAAAGGATCATCCGAGTAATGTGGAATTCCCTGGCTACTTCAAGGGAGCAGTCTTCCAAGGGGCTATGACGGGTTCAGATGCTTTCTTCTTCCCATCTTATGAAGAAACAGAAGGAATCGTTGTTTTGGAAGCCTTGGCCAGTCATCAGCACACGGTCTTGCGGGATATTCCCGTATACAATGGCTGGATCGACGAGACGTCATCTGAATTGTGCCACAATGTAGACGAATTTGTGGATTCCTTGAACAAGGTCTTGAACGGACAAGTAGACAAGCGGGAGGCAGGCTACAAGGTCGCTGAAAGTCGTTCGATTGACTTAGTGGCTTATCAATTGGTCGAAGCCTATCAAACAGTTTTGGAGATGTAAGATGCGTGTAGGGTTATTTACAGATACCTATTTCCCGCAAGTTTCGGGAGTAGCGACCAGTATTCGGACGCTCAAAACAGAATTAGAAAAATTGGGACACACGGTCTTTATCTTTACGACAACGGATAAAGATGTCAACCGCTATGAAGATTGGCAGATCATTCGGATTCCAAGTGTGCCTTTCTTCGCCTTTAAGGACCGCCGCGTTGCTTATCGTGGCTTCTCAAAGGCGCTTGCCATTGCCAAGCAATACCAGCTGGATATTATCCATACCCAGACTGAGTTTTCACTGGGCCTTTTGGGAGTGTGGATTGGACGCGAGTTGCGGATTCCAGTTATTCATACCTACCATACCCAGTATGAGGACTATGTCCGCTATATTGCGAGAGGTATGGTCATTCGCCCAAGTATGGTCAAATACATTGTGAGAAGTTATATGAATGATCTGGATGGAGTGATCTGTCCTAGTGAGATCGTCTATGACTTGCTCCAAAAGTACAAGGTCAAGGCAGAAAAACGCATTATTCCGACAGGGATTGATTTGGCCAAGTTTGACCGACCGGAAATCACTCCGACAGAGACAGCAGCCCTTCGTGAAAAATATGAAGTCGCAGAAGATGAAACGCTTTTATTGAGCCTGTCGCGGGTCTCCTATGAAAAGAATATTCAGGCTGTTATCGCGGCCCTTCCTGGTGTCCTCAAGGTCAATCAAAAAGTTAAGTTGATCGTGGCTGGAGATGGTCCTTATTTGGATGATTTGAAAAAACAAGCGGCGAAACTGGGGATTTCAGATGCGGTTGTCTTTACAGGGATGATCCCACCAAATGAGACAGCTCTCTACTATAAGGCGGCTGACTTCTTTATTTCAGCTTCAACGAGTGAGACGCAAGGGTTGACCTATTTAGAGAGTATTGCGAGTGGTACCCCGATCATCGCTCATGGCAATCCTTATCTCGATCATGTGATTGATGACCCTATGTTTGGAAAGCTCTTTTATGAAGAGAGCGATCTGGCACAAGCGATTCTTGAAGCGATTGACGAGATGCCTGCAATCGATGAGACCAAGTGGGCAGAAAAGATTGATGATATTTCTGCAGCAACCTTTGGCCGTCGGGTCTACGAATTTTACCTGGATAAAATCATCTCTAAAGACTTTTCAAATGATTTGAATCCTGAGCAAAGTCGGGTCAAGCGGATGTCTAAGACCATCGTGAAAATCCCGACCAAGGTGATTGCTCTTCCGGTCAATGGATCTGTGAAGATGATGAAGGCTTCGGTCAAACAAGTGAAGAAAATCCGTAAAATCACGCATTTCTTTGATTGAAAATGAAACTTTTTCTTGCAAAATTTTTCAATCGTGCTATAATAACTGACAGAGACATATCAAATCTAGGAAATCTGATAGAGAGCGCGTGGGGCTGGAAATCGCGTAGAGGATAGGTTTGGGACTACTCGTGATTCTTTTATGCAAACATAAAACGGTGGCTACGTTAGAGCCAATCAGAGGTGTCCCTCTTTTTTGAGGAACATAAATGAAGGTGGAACCACGTTGCGACGTCCTTTCGAGGAGGTCGCTTTTTTGATTTCTTAATGAAGACATCAAAAGGAGTGCCGATTCCAATGTTCAAAGACACCTCCCACCCATTTAGCTACTAAAAACTTTATAAGGAGAAAACCATGATTAAGATTACTTTCCCTGATGGCGCTGTTCGTGAATTCGAATCTGGCGTTACTACTTTTGAAATTGCCCAATCCATCAGCAATTCCCTCTCTAAAAAAGCTCTTGCTGGTAAATTTAACGGCAAATTGATTGACACTACTCGTGCCATCACTGAAGATGGAAGCATTGAAATCGTGACACCTGATCACGAAGATGCCCTTCCAATCTTGCGTCACTCAGCGGCTCACTTATTTGCCCAAGCTGCTCGTCGTCTTTTCCCAGATATCCACTTGGGTGTCGGTCCAGCTATTGAAGACGGCTTCTACTACGATACGGACAATCAAGCTGGTCAAATCTCTAACGAAGATCTTCCTCGTATCGAAGAAGAAATGAAGAAAATCGTGAAAGAAAACTTCCCATCAATTCGTGAAGAAGTGACTAAGGATGAAGCGCGCGAAATCTTCAAAAACGATCCATACAAATTGGAATTGATCGAAGAACACTCTGAAGATGCAGGTGGCTTGACCATCTACCGTCAAGGGGAATACGTAGACCTTTGCCGTGGCCCACACGTGCCATCAACAGGTCGCATCCAAATCTTCCACCTTCTTAATGTGGCAGGTGCATACTGGCGTGGTAATAGCGACAATGCCATGATGCAACGGATCTACGGTACAGCTTGGTTTGATAAGAAAGATTTGAAGGACTATCTTCAAATGCGTGAAGAAGCCAAAGAACGTGACCACCGTAAACTTGGGAAAGAGCTTGACCTCTTCATGATTTCTCAAGAAGTTGGTCAAGGTCTTCCATTCTGGTTGCCAAATGGTGCGACCATCCGTCGTGAGTTGGAACGCTATATCGTTGATAAAGAAGTAGCAGCAGGCTACCAACACGTCTACACTCCACCAATTGCTTCTGTAGAACTGTATAAAACTTCAGGTCACTGGGATCACTACCGTGAAGACATGTTCCCACCAATGGATATGGGGGATGGAGAAGAGTTTGTTCTTCGTCCAATGAACTGTCCTCACCACATTGAAGTCTACAAACATCATGTGCACTCTTACCGTGAATTGCCAATCCGTATCGCTGAAATCGGTATGATGCACCGTTATGAAAAATCTGGTGCTTTGACTGGTCTTCAACGTGTGCGTGAAATGTCTCTGAATGATGGTCATACTTTTGTGGCTCCAGAACAAATCGAGGAAGAATTCAAGAAGATCCTTCAATTGATCATCGATGTGTATGAAGACTTTAACTTGACAGATTACCGTTTCCGCTTGTCTTACCGTGATCCTGAAGACAAACACAAATACTTTGACAACGATGAGATGTGGGAAAATGCTCAACGCATGTTGAAAGCCGCTGTTGATGATATGGGTGTTGAGTACTATGAAGCTGAAGGTGAAGCAGCCTTCTACGGACCAAAATTGGATATCCAAGTGAAAACAGCTCTTGGTAAAGAAGAAACTCTTTCAACTATCCAATTGGACTTCTTGCTTCCAGAACGCTTTGATCTTCATTACATCGGAGCAGATGGGGAAGAACACCGTCCAGTCATGATCCACCGTGGGGTTATCTCAACCATGGAACGCTTTACTGCGATCTTGATTGAAAACTACAAGGGAGCTTTCCCAACCTGGCTTGCTCCTCACCAAGTAACCCTTATCCCAGTATCGAACGAAAAACACGTGGACTACGCTTGGGAAGTAGCGAAGAAACTTCGTGACCGTGGTGTTCGTGCCGATGTGGATGAACGCAATGAAAAAATGCAGTTCAAGATCCGTGCTTCACAAACTCAAAAAATTCCTTACCAATTGATTGTTGGTGACAAGGAAATGGAAGACAAGGCTGTAAACGTACGTCGTTATGGTCAAAAAGAAACAGAAACCATGCCAGTAGATGCATTTGTCGAATTGATTCTTGCAGATATCGCCAACAAATCTCGTGTTGAGAAATAAGAGATAAAACCTAGGACAAAATCCTAGCCACCTAAAAAGCAACAACTGAAATAGTTGTTGCTTTTTTACATTTTGATTAAGCTGAGCTAGTAGTGATCTGTCAAACCACCACAAATAGTATCCTCATCAACAATTCTTTCTATCCACTAACTTTTGGATATAGGATATCCTCCCAAGATTTGCTTCCTCGAGTTAGATAAGGTCAATATCCTCAATCCTTGTCTGCTTCATTTTCTTTTACGAGATCTTTTTGAGAATCTTTTTCAGAGAGTTTTTGATCGATATACTTGTTAATGGTTTCATAAAATTCCTTGGTCATCTCACTATCTAATTTTGTCGAATTATGGACTTGATTGACTTTCAATTGAACAGATTGAATACCGTATGAGGCTTGCTTTTGGCGAATTGTTTCTAATTCTTCTTCTGAAATCGGATCTCCAACAACTGTCAAGACTAATTCATTGCTACTTGACTTGTAGACTTGATTAATGATCGTATGATTAGAGAACTCTTTGCCTACAAACTGTTTAATCCCTTCTTTTCGTGCTTGATCCATCGTCAGAGTGACTGCTGAATAGCTGGCTGGAAGAACCAATAATACAATCAAGGATATCAGCCCAATTCTCATTTTAATGTTTAGCTCTTTAAATGAACTTAAAGGAGATTTTCTCATTAAAATTCTTGTTCCAACAATATTGGTTAGCATGATAAAGACACAGTTAATCAAGAAAAGATAGAGAGCCCCGAATAAAAATCGCACATTTCCATTAGCTAAACCATAGCCTGCAGTACAGATAGGTGGCATCAGAGCTGTTGCAATGGCTACGCCAGGCACGATATTGTTTGCTTCTTTTTTCCTTGAACCAATTACACCTGCTATCCCACCAGCAATAGCAATGAGAACATCCCAAATAGTTGGAGAGGTTCGTGCAATCAACTCGCTACTTG
>NZ_KV807499.1:155767-249326 GCF_001812015.1 Streptococcus sp. HMSC073D05 | reverse complement strand
CTAAACCGAATCCCAGTCCAACAATCGGTGTCATAAGAGGGGAAATCAGCATGGCTCCAATAATAACAGCTGTTGAATTCATATTTAGACCTATAGAGGCAATAAAAATCGCACACATTAAAATTGCAGTATCTCTTAATCGAACATGAAGATCATCATATAATTTTTCACGGTATTCACGTGTTGAATAGTTTCCGGTCATTGGTTACTCCTTTTATTTCATATAATCTTGTTTCTGCATAGACGATGGTAGAGAGACCTCTGTCCAATCTTACATATTTTTAATTCTCACCTGTCATTCTTTTGAACATAATTTTTTAAATATCCATCAGTCCATCCTTGATATTATATCAAAAAGTTTACAGTCTTTCTCTGAAGAACTCAATCAATTTAAAAGATAGTGAGGGCAGAAATTTTTGTATCCTTATCCGAAGAAGAAAAACGATATCTCCTCTGAAAGTAGATACCGTTTTAATGTTTAAACATGATGAGTATGTAGCAGCAATCCTAGCTGATATCTCCAACAAATCACGTTTTGAGAAATAATGAAAAAATAAAAAGATTGAGATTTCATGATCTCAGTCTTTTTGCTTTGTCTTATTGGAAAGTCCAGCAATTGAGACTCCACATTTCTTCATAAGTTTGATATAATAAGAAGATAGAGATTGATAAGGAAAAGTAGCATTAGAAACAGGTATGTAAGATGAAAAAAATATTAGTAGTTGATGATGAAAAACCAATTTCAGATATTATCAAATTTAACATGGCAAAAGAAGGCTATGAGGTATTGACAGCCTTTGATGGTCGGGAAGCTTTAGAGGTCTTTGCGGCTGAAAATCCGGATATTATTATTCTAGATTTGATGTTACCAGAGATTGATGGTTTGGAAGTGGCGCGGACGATTCGTAAGACCAGCAATGTGCCGATCATTGTCCTATCTGCTAAGGATACGGAATTTGATAAGGTCATCGGGCTTGAAATCGGTGCGGATGACTATGTAACCAAACCCTTCTCGAATCGGGAATTGCAAGCGCGTGTGAAAGCCTTGTTGCGTCGTTCTGAGTTTGCGGCTGATCCTCAGCTTGAAAATGATGCCGATACGGAAATTGTCATTGGTGATCTTCACATTCTTCCAGATGCTTTTTTGGTTCAAAAAGGCAACAAAGAATTGGACTTGACCCATCGCGAATTTGAATTGCTCTATCACCTTGCGACCCATGTTGGTCAAGTGATGACCCGTGAGCACCTTCTTGAGACGGTGTGGGGCTATGATTACTTTGGTGATGTTCGGACAGTGGACGTGACGGTTCGTCGTTTGCGTGAAAAAATCGAGGACACACCGGGACGTCCAGAATATATCTTGACTCGCCGTGGTGTTGGATATTATATGAGAAACAATGATTGATCAACTAAAACAATTTGTAATGTCGTCGAACTTTGTCTTTGTTCTGATTACGGTTGGGTTTATCATTGTGGTAGCCTTGCTTTTGCTAGAAAACCGTAGGGACAATATCAAGCTCAGACAATTAAACTCCAAAATTAAAGATCTGATTGCAGGGGACTATTCAGAAGTGGTCGACATGCAAGGAAGTCCAGAACTGACGGATATGACCAATAGTATCAATGATCTGTCTGAGGTTATTCGCCTGACGCATGAAAACTTGGAACAAGAAACCAAGCGTTTGACCAGTATCCTTTCTTACATGACAGATGGGGTGCTTGCGACTAACAGACGCGGTCAGATCATCATGGTTAATGAAATGGCAGCCAAGCAATTGAATGTTAATCCAGATGAGGTACTCAATACCAGTATTCTAGATTTGCTTTCGCTTGGAGATGACTATGATCTGCGAAGCTTGATTACAGAAGTACCAGAGTTGACCATCGATTCCCAGGATGAAAATGGAGAATACTTAAGTCTTCGTGTGCGCTTTGCCTTGATTCGTCGCGAGTCAGGTTTTATCTCTGGTCTGGTAGCTGTCTTGCACGATACGACAGAGCAGGACAAGGAAGAGCGGGAACGTCGCCTCTTTGTCTCCAATGTGAGTCATGAACTGCGAACACCTTTGACCAGTGTGAAATCCTATCTGGAAGCCCTAGACGATGGCGCTTTGTCAGAGCCGGTAGCACCAGATTTTGTCAAAGTTTCACTCAATGAAACCAACCGCATGATGCGCATGGTCACAGATCTATTGAGCTTGTCACGAATTGATAATGAAACCAGTCAGTTGGAGATCGAGTTGACCAACTTTACGGCTTTTATCACCTTTATTTTAAATCGGTTTGATAAGATCAAGAGTCAATCGCAAGAAGATACCAAGAAGTATGAACTGATCCGGGAATACCCGATCACCCCGATCTGGGTTGAAATTGATACGGATAAAATGACCCAGGTGATCGACAATATCTTGAACAATGCCATCAAGTACTCACCTGATGGTGGAAAGATCAAGGTAGGGATGAGAACAACAGATGCCCAGTTGATTATCTCCATCTCAGATGAGGGCTTGGGGATTCCCAAGAAAGACTTGCCACGCATTTTTGATCGCTTTTACCGAGTGGATAAGGCGCGTAGCCGGGCCCAAGGTGGGACTGGTCTGGGCTTAGCCATTGCTAAGGAGATCGTTAAGCAACACAAAGGCTTTATTTGGGCCAAGAGTGAATATGGCAAGGGATCTACCTTTACCATTGTCTTGCCGTACGACAAAGATGCTATTAAAGACGACTGGGATACAGAAGAGGAAGAATAAGGAGTCAATGACAGAAGAGGGATTTAAGTATAGTATTTTAGCTTCAGGTTCTAGTGGGAATTCTTTCTACCTTGAGACACCAAAGAAAAAACTGCTTATTGATGCAGGGCTATCAGGGAAAAAGATTACGGGACTATTGGCTGAAATTGATCGCAAACCAGAAGACTTAGATGCCATTTTGATTACGCACGAACACTCAGATCATATTCATGGTGTGGGTGTTTTAGCGCGGAAATATGGCATGGATCTATATGCTAATGAAGCAACTTGGAAGGCTATGGAAGGCACCAAGTATCTAGGAAAGGTCGATGATGCTCAAAAGCACATTTTTGAAATGGGGAAAACCAAGACATTTGGCGATATCGATATCGAAAGTTTTGGGGTCAGTCACGATGCTGCTGCCCCTCAATTCTATCGCTTTATGAAGGATGGCAAGAGCTTCGTCATGCTGACGGATACGGGCTATGTGAGTGATCGCTTGGCAGGTATCGTCGCGGATGCGGATGGCTATTTGATTGAGTCCAACCATGATGTAGAGATCCTTCGAGCAGGTTCTTACGCTTGGCGCTTGAAGCAGCGGATCTTGTCAGACCTAGGCCACCTTTCTAACGAAGACGGTGCGGATGCCATGATCCGGACCTTGGGAAATCGCACCAAAAAGATTTATCTGGGACATTTGTCAAAAGAGAACAATATCAAAGAATTGGCCCATATGACCATGGAGAATCAACTGGCTCGAGCAGATCTAGCTGTTGGCCATGATTTTGAGGTGTTAGATACCTCGCCAGATACCGCGACCCCTTTGACGAAGATATAAAATAGAGAAAAGCAACTGTCACCTTGTTAGTTGCTTCCTTTTTTAAATATAGATGTAGTTTTTTCTTTTTTTGTTTACTGAAAAGGTTCGAAAATTGTATTGTGTGAAGGAGAAGTAAATGCGCCTTGTTTATCTTACGATTGGTTTTGTGTCTTTGGGATTAGGAATTATTGGGATTCCTTTACCGATTTTACCGACGACCCCCTTTTTACTGCTGTCTATGGCCTGCTTTGCTAAAAGTTCCAAACGCTTTGAAACTTGGCTCTACCAAACCAAGCTTTATCAAACCTATGTAGCGGATTACCGAGAGACTAAATCGATTGCCAAAGAACGGAAGAAATGGATCCTTCTTCAGATCTACATTCTGATGGGGATTTCGATCTATCTGGCACCGATTATTTGGGTGAAGCTTGCTTTAGGGGCTTTGACGATTTTTATCACCTATTATCTCTTAAAAGTGATCCCTAATAAGCCTGAAAATCCAACAGAAGAAAATTCTGATTAAAATTGGAGAATTCAGGCCCTAGAACTAGGAAAAGAAGTGCGTTCGTGCTTCTTTTTTGTATAAAAATAAAAACCCTTGTGTATCAAGAGCTTTCATGTACTGAATACGTTTTTGACTACGCTTCGGGAAATTTTAATAAGCGATCTACTTTAGGATTTTTAGTTTTCTATAAAAGGATCAACTCTTAAATAAGATTAAAGTATATTTAAGAGTTGATCCATCTTTTATTAAATATCTCTTATTGTGATATGTACCTATTATATCATTGTTCTAACTCAGTTATCTTTTCTAACATTTCTTGTATATCCTTTTGCGTCTTGAAAGGATTATTTTTTATTTTCTTAACAAAGAGAATGAGTGTGATAATCAAAAAAATACAAGCGATAACAGGGTTGAGGGTAAAGTATAAAAGGCTACAAAATGCAGATAATCCTACAGGAAAATACCAAGAAGAAGCTGGATATACCTTTGCCCCTCTATATGTATAAAGACCACGATTTGTTCGTTGGTAATTTATATTTCCTTTCTTAACACTGCTGAAAGCATCCACAGTAGTTTTGTTATATACCTTATTGTATATTGCACGTTTAGGATCTTTAATAAGGCCTGTCCCTTTTTGGCCGTATGTTGGAATGATTGCTCGTTTCACCTGTCTCTTTAATTTCGATGTTGTCCGAGCTTTTAAACTCTTTGAAAGACTGGGTTTTCTAACTCCTATTTTCATAGTAATACTCCTTATTATTATTTCAATCCCAAACTTTTTTGTTTTAATTATATCAAATAACGAAGGGGAATGAAATAATAACGAGGTAAAGAAATAAAATTCACTATAAGAAGTGGGCATTAAGTTGGTAAGATATAGAAATGCGAAAGTTGAAGAAACTTAAAATTCATGGAGCAAACTTACAAAACGTGGTATTCAACTTATTGGATCGATATCCAAACAAACCTAAAATATAATAAAAGCAATCAACTGTATCTAATGGATATCTAATGGTAATCGTTTTAAAATTTTGGTATACTTAAGAGTATGAATTTATTAGAAAGTAGGCTTCCCATGGAGAAATTACAAGCCCTGTTATCGGAACGGTTTCAGATCGTTTTTTCAGATAGCAGTTTATTAGATACAGCTTTTACGCATACCTCTTATGCCAATGAGCACCGCCTCTTAAAAATTTCACATAACGAACGTTTGGAATTTTTAGGAGACGCTGTTCTTCAATTAGTTATTTCCGAATATTTGTATAAGGAACACCCCAACAGACCGGAGGGAGATTTGTCCAAATTCCGTTCTATGATTGTCCGTGAAGAAAGTCTGGCTGGTTTTTCTCGGGATTGCCAATTTGACCATTTCATCAAACTAGGCAAGGGCGAAGAAAAATCTGGTGGTCGGGACCGCGATACGATTCTTGGCGATTTATTTGAAGCCTTTTTAGGTGCTCTTTTACTGGATCAAGGAGTGGAAGCAGTCAAACGCTTCATCTACCAGGTCATGATTCCAAAGGTTGAAACGGGTCAATTTTCTCAAGTCATTGACTACAAGACCCGCCTGCAAGAACTGTTACAGGTTCACGGAGATGTGGAGATCCAATACCAAGTGGTTAGCGAGTCCGGTCCAGCTCATGCGAAAGAGTTTGAAGTAGAAGTATTCGTGAACGGTCAAACGATGGGACATGGTCATGGTCGTTCCAAGAAGTTAGCGGAGCAGGAAGCAGCCCGCAATGCAGTTGAAACGAGGAATGATGGGCCATGTATCTAAAAGAGATTGAAATCCAAGGCTTTAAATCCTTTGCGGATAAGACAAAAGTCGTATTTGACAAAGGGGTCACTGCTGTTGTAGGGCCTAATGGATCTGGAAAATCAAATATCACGGAGAGCTTGCGCTGGGCCCTGGGGGAATCCAGTGTCAAGAGTCTACGTGGGGGCAAGATGCCCGATGTCATCTTTGCAGGGACAGAATCGCGTAAACCGCTGAATTATGCCTGTGTCACAGTTGTCTTAGATAACCAAGATGGTTTTATCCAGCAGGCAGGGAAAGAAATTCGTGTCGAACGGCATATTTATCGTTCAGGAGACAGCGAGTACAAGATCGACGGCAAGAAGGTTCGTCTCAGAGATGTGCATGATTTGTTCATGGATACGGGATTGGGACGTGATTCTTTCTCTATTATCTCCCAAGGACGGGTAGAGGAGATCTTTAACTCCAAACCGGAAGAACGCCGGGCTATCTTTGAAGAAGCTGCTGGTGTCTTGAAATTTAAGACGCGGCGTAAGGAAACCGAAACCAAACTCAACCAAACCCAGGAGAATTTGGACCGTCTGGAGGATATCCTCTATGAATTAGAAGGACAAATCCAACCTCTTGAAAAGCAAGCGACTGTCGCTCGCCGTTTCTTGGAATTAGACCAAGAACGGCAGGTTCTCTTGCTGGATGTTTTAGTTGCTCAAGTCGATTTGACAAAGGACCTTTATGAAAAGGCTGATCAAGAAGAAAAGGCCATTCAAGAACAGTTGGCTTCTTATTACCAACGTCGTCAGGTCTTAGAAGAAGATAATGTACGTATCAAGAAAGCCCGCCATCAGTTGGATGAGAGTTTAGCTGAGGACCAGGCCAGCTTGCTTGAGGTTACTCGTTTGATCAGCGATTTGGAAAAGCAAATCGAAGTAGCTAAGTTGCAATCGAGTCAAGCAGCCCATAGTCGCAGGGAAAATCTTGAGCGGTTGGATGCTGTTTTAGCCCGTCTGGAAGAAGCGAAACAAGAGCTGGCTCAAAAACAAGAGACGCTAGCTGTGCTTCAACAAAGGCTGACAGAGAACCGTCAGCAACAAGAAGAGTTGGAAAAAGAATTAGCCAACTACGAAGAAGATCCGGAACAAGTCATTGAGCATTTGCGGGAGCAGTATGTCGCGCTCTTACAGACGGAGGCTGAAAAATCGAATGAACGGACAGCCATTGAGAGTCGGATCCAAGCACTCCTGCAAGAATCTAGCCATCGTCAAGAGGATTTGACCAAGGCGCAAACAAATTTTGAAGCTGCCAAGGAAAAAGAAGTTCGCCAATTAGAAGAGTTGGATCAGGCACAAGCGACGGTCAAAGGTCTATTAGCAGAATACCAAGAGCAATTAGTAAAAGTGGAGCAGGCCAAAGTTGCCTACCAAGAGGCTCAGACGGCCATGTTTGACTTGATGGATGAGAGCAAGAACAAGCGGGCGCGAATCAATAGCTTGGAAGCTATTCAGATGAACCATAGTAACTTCTATGCAGGCGTCAAGAGCGTTTTGCAAGAAGCAGAACGATTAGGAGGCATCTGTGGGGCTGTTAGTGAGAATTTGAGTTTCTCAAAAGACTACCAGACGGCGCTTGAAATTGCTCTGGGAGCTAGCAGCCAACAGATCATTGTCGAGGATGAAAAGGCTGCAACGCGAGCGATCGATTTCTTGAAACGCAATCGATTAGGACGGGCAACTTTCCTTCCGCTCACGACCATCAAAGCCCGTCAACTTTCTCCTCGTAATCTGGAGTTGATTCAAACCAGTCCAGGATTTCTAGGAATTGCGAGTGACTTAGTGACCTATGAGCATCGTTTTGAACAGATTTTCCAAAATTTGCTTGGCGTAACGGCTATCTTTGACACGACGGTGCATGCGCGTGAGGCGGCTCGTAAAGTCAACTATCAAGTTCGGATGGTGACCTTGGATGGGACCGAATTGCGGACCGGAGGATCGTATGCCGGTGGTGCCAATCGCTCTCAAAATACGGTCTTTGTCAAACCAGAATTGGATAGTTTGAAGCAGGAAATGCAAGCTCTGGATGCTCGTTTGAGAGAAGCTGAGCAGGAAGTAGAAACCAAGGACAATCTGCTCAAGCAGGCGCAAGAATACCTGGCTTCTATTCAAAATCAAGGTGAGCAAGCACGCCTGGAGCAACAGCGGGCCCAATTGGCCTACCAACAAAGCCAAGAGCAACTGAAAGAAATCCAGGAGCTCTTAGAAGCTTTGAAGTCAGAATTGGCAACAGATGCGACCCAGTCTCTCCAAGAGGAGCTGGAGTCCCTTACTGAGCAATTGGCAGAAATTGAGCTTCAAAAAGAAAATTTGAATCGCGACATTGAAACCATGAAGTCGGACAAAGACGTTCTGCAACAAAAAGTACAAAACTTGCAAGAGCAATTGGCAGAATTGCGACTTCAACAGACGGAATGGTTGAGCCAACAAAGCTACGAGCAAACAGATGCTCGTCGCTTGGAAGAGACGATCTCCCAGTTGGAAGTAGAAGAGCATCAGTTGCAATTGCTGATTGAACAAGGCGAGGCCAAAGTCCAGACAGTTGATGTGGAGCAGCTAGACAACCAATTGACGCAGGCACAAGCCAAGAAAACGGACTTGGAACAAGGGGTCATTCGGAAACGATTTGAGCTGGATGATTTGGAAGGACAGGCCGAAGATGTGGCAGAACAGATGGAACAAGCTCGCAAGAAAAACGAAGAATGGATTCGTCAACAAGCCAAGGCTGAAGCGACACGTGAAAAGCATGCGGATCGTTTGAACAAGCTCTTAACGCAAATTACCGATGAATTCATGCAAAGCTTTGACCAAGCCAAAGAGCAGGCCAAACCTGTTGAAAATCTTGCAGCAGCTGAAAACCAGCTCAAGAGCATCGAAAAAGATATTAAGGCACTTGGTCCAGTCAATGTGGATGCGATCGAGCAGTACGACGAGGTGAAGGGGCGCTTTGATTTCCTTTCCAGCCAGCGTGAGGATGTCTTGGCTGCGAAAAACATGCTTCTGTCTACCATCAACGACATGAATGACGAAGTCAAGGAACGCTTTAAATCAACTTTTGAAGCCATTCGTGAATCCTTTAAAGTCACTTTCCGTCAAATGTTTGGTGGGGGTTCTGCTGATTTGATTCTGACAGAGCCAGATCTTCTGACAGCTGGTGTTGAAATTTCTGTACAGCCACCTGGTAAAAAGATCCAATCCTTAAACCTTATGAGTGGTGGAGAAAAGGCCTTGTCTGCCTTGGCTCTCTTGTTCTCGATTATTCGTGTTAAGACCATTCCATTTGTCATTCTGGATGAGGTAGAGGCTGCCCTAGATGAGGCCAATGTCAAGCGCTTTGGGGATTATCTGAACCGCTTTGATAAGGAAAGCCAATTTATTGTCGTGACGCACCGGAAGGGAACCATGTCAGCTGCAGATTCCATCTATGGTGTGACCATGCAGGAATCAGGGGTTTCTAAAATCGTCTCAGTAAAATTGAAAGACTTAGAAAATGAAGAATAATGATATTAAATTGATCGCTACGGATATGGATGGAACCTTTCTAAATGACCAACATCAGTACGATCAAGACCTTTTACGCAAGGTATTAGCAAGCTGCAAAGAAAAAGGCATCTATTTTGCTGCTGCGAGTGGCCGTGCCCTCCTTTCTCTCAAATCCCTCTTTAAAGGATTTGAGGACCAGATGATTTTCATTGCTGAAAATGGTAGTGTGGTAGAATTTCATGGAGAAGATCTCTACGAAGCGACTATGTCCAAAGACTTTTATTTGGGTGTTTTTGAAGCTTTGAAATCCTCACCTTATGCAGACCCCAATAAACTGCTTTTGACTGGGAAAAAAGGGAGCTATGTCTTAGAAACAGTAGATCCAGACTATCTGGCCTTGAGTCAACATTACAATGAAAATATTCAAAAAGTGAAAAGCCTAGCAGATATTCAGGATGAAATTTTCAAATTGACCACCAACTTTGATGCAGCTCTTGTACTTGAAGGTGAACAATGGGTCACTGAGAATATCCCTGGTGTCAAAGCGATGACGACAGGTTTTGAATCGATAGATATTGTCCTCGATTATGTCGATAAGGGAGTGGCCATTACCGCCTTAGCGGATAAACTAGGGATCTCGATGGATCAGGTGATGGCTTTCGGGGATAACTTAAATGACCTCCATATGATGCAAGTCGTGGGCCATCCTGTAGCGCCAGAAAATGCACGTCCTGAAATCTTAGCGATTGCTGAAAAAGTCATCGGCCACCATGCGACTGGTTCTGTCCTACGCTACATGGAGGAAATTGTATGAGTCAGATTTCCTTGATTGCGCTGGATTTAGATGGGACCCTACTCAATTCAGAAAAAAAGATCTCCCCTCGCAATAGGGCAGCCCTCGCTGCTGCACAGGCCCAAGGTGTCAAGGTGGTTCTAACCACTGGTCGTCCCTTGAAAGCCATGGATTTTCTTTTGGAAGAATTGGGAACAGCAGGCCTCAAAGAAGAGTATACGATTACCTTCAACGGTGGTCTAGTGCAGCGAAATAATGGAGAAATCCTCTCAAAAGTTGTCTTGGCGCCAGAAGATGTCGCAACCATTCATGATGAAACAGCCCCTCTAGGCCTTCCGCTGGATGCTATCAGTGAGGGAACGGTTTATGAGATTCATGCAGATCGAAAGTCTCTCTATTCCCTTTACAATCCCTACCTGAACTTTATTAAGACAGATTTTAAAGACCTGCCATCCACGATTTCCTACAACAAGTGTGTGACAGCCGTCGATCAAGACTTTTTAGATGCAGCGATAAAGGAGATCAAGCCGGACTTATTTCAAGACTATGAAATTTTTAAATCTCGGGAAATGTTGCTGGAATGGTGCCCTAAAAATGTTCACAAGGCAACGGGCTTAGCAGCTCTGGCAGCTATTTTGGGCCTTAAGGCAGATCAAGTCATGGCCTGTGGAGATGAAGCCAATGACCTGTCTATGATCCAGTGGGCTGGACTGGGGGTTGCCATGGGCAATGCGATTCCAGCAGTGAAGGAAGTTGCAGCGCTTGTGGCCCCTGTTACCAATGACCAAGATGCTGTCGCATGGGCAATTGAAAATTATGTGCTAAAGGAGAGTGAATAAATGGGATTATTTGATCGTTTATTTGGAAAAAAAGAAGAAACTGAAAAAGTGCTTCCGTCTTCGGAAGAAGTGATGGAAAGTACTGAGGTTGAAGAAACTGTCAAAGAGGAGCCACCGGCTACCTTAAATGACAAGGAAGAGCAAAAAATCGCTGATATGGAGGCTTATTACCAAGAGCTCAAAGCGCGAATTGCAGCCACTCATCAACCTGTTTCAACCGTCGCTCAAGAAGAGCCGGCAGAGGAACCTCTTGTTGAAGAAATCGTGACTTCAGAGACTCATGAAGATCAGGAACCAGAAGAGGAGTCTCCAGTTGTCTTTGAACCTGCTCAAGCAGAGGCAAGTCCTGAAGAAGTTTCACCACTAGCTGATGAAACGGAGGAGATTGAGCCTCTTGAAGAAGAGAAAATTGAAGCGGAAGAAACTGAAAATGGTGAGGAAGCAGATGGGGATAACGGTTCAGAACTGGAAGAAGAGTCACCGATTGCTTCTCCATCATCTGAAGCTGAGCTAGTAGAAGGGAGCACGACAGAAGAGGAGGTTCCAGAACTAGTAGACGCTCAGGATGAGGTTTCAGAACCTGAAGTATCAGAAGCGATCGCTCAAGTGGAGGAAACTTCAGAAGTAGCAGAAGCTGAGTCCAGACTTCCGGAAGGAGAAGCTGCATCAGCCGTTGAGGAAAGGACTGTTGAAGAGGCAGAAGAGCCAATTCCAGACGAGGTTGAGCCTCAGCAAGAAACCATTCAGGAAAAATACGATCGTAGCTTGAAAAAGACGCGGACTGGATTTGGAGCACGTCTCAATGCCTTCTTTGCCAATTTCCGTTCAGTCGATGAAGAATTCTTTGAAGAATTGGAAGAACTCTTGATCATGAGTGACGTTGGGGTTCAAGTTGCCTCTAATTTAACCGAAGAGTTGCGTTATGAAGCCCGTTTGGAAAATGCCAAAAAACCAGATGCTCTCAAGCGCGTGATCATCGAAAAATTGGTGGACTTGTATGAAAAGGATGGCCAATTTAATGAAGCCATTCGTTTTCAAGATGGTCTTACGGTCATGCTCTTTGTTGGGGTCAATGGAGTTGGTAAAACAACCTCTATCGGGAAGTTAGCCCACCGCTACAAACAAGAAGGCAAGAAAGTCATGTTGGTTGCAGCAGATACTTTCCGTGCAGGAGCAGTGGCTCAACTGGCAGAATGGGGACGTCGTGTAGATGTTCCAGTTGTAACAGGTCCTGAAAAATCAGATCCTGCTAGCGTCGTCTTCGATGGAATGGAACGCGCGATTGCTGAAAACATCGATGTTCTGATGATTGATACGGCTGGGCGTCTGCAAAACAAGGACAACCTCATGGCGGAGCTTGAAAAAATCGGCCGGATTATCAAGCGAGTGGTACCTGATGCGCCGCATGAAACCTTGCTGGCCCTCGATGCATCAACTGGTCAAAATGCCTTGGTGCAAGCTAAAGAATTTTCAAAAATTACGCCTGTGACAGGAATTGTATTGACCAAGATCGATGGAACGGCTCGAGGTGGGGTCGTCCTTGCGATCCGTGAAGAGTTGGACATCCCAGTGAAGTTGATTGGATTCGGAGAAAAGATTGATGATATCGGACCATTCCACTCAGAAAACTTCATGAGAGGTCTTCTGGAGGGCTTGATTTAAGAGTCGAATAGAAAAAGACAAATTGTTATTCCGACAATTTGTCTTTTTGTTTCCTTGCGCTATCAAAAAAACCACCCGAAGGTGGCTTTCCTTAATTCTTAGGTTCAGGTTTCCAAACCCATTCGGATCCGTATTCTGCAAGGAGATCATCGGATGCAGTTGGTCCCATGGATCCAGACTTGTATTCATAGAGCGGTGCTCCATTTTCGGCCCATAGTTTTTCAATCCGGTCAATCAATTGCCATGAAGCACGGACTTCGTGCCAGTGGCTGTAATTGGTTGAGTCGTTGTTCAAAACGTCGAAAATTAATTTTTCATACGGCTCTGGGGAAGCTCCAGTTGCGGTCGCATCTGTTTCGTAGTCAAAGGAAATCGGTGCGATACTGAATTTTTCTCCGACCTCTTTTCCGTTGATGCTCAATGAGAAACCTTCATTTGGTTGGATATAAATGGTCAATACATTAGGTTGCAAGCTATGTCCAAAGATGGAGTCGGTTTGCTTGAAGACCACATTGACCATGGTTCCTTTTTGCGTCAAGCGTTTTCCAGTACGGAAGAAGAAAGGAACTCCACGGAAGCGATCGCTATCAACAAAGAATGCCCCAGAAGCATAGGTCTCCGTAGTAGATTCAGGGCCGACATTGGGCTCGCTGCGATAAGAGATGTCTTTTTTCCCTTCGATCGTACCTGAACGGTATTGACCACGGATAAAGAATTTCTTTAATTCCTCATCTGTTGGATTGTACAATTGCTCAAAAACTTTAACTTTTTCAGCTCGAATCGCATCCTTAGTAAAGGTGGCTGGTTTATCCATTGCAAGCAAAGACAAAAGCTGAAGGGTATGGTTTTGCACCATATCTCGAAGGGCCCCCGAATGATCATAGTAGCCACCGCGTTCTTCAACTCCCAAGCGTTCAGCAAAGGTAATTTGGATATTGTCAATAAAATCTCGGTTCCAAAGGTTATCAAAAATAAGATTTCCGAAACGAATGGCAAAGATATTTTGGATCATTTCTTTTCCAAGGTAATGGTCGATCCGGAAGATTTGCTCTTCATCAAAGGTTTCTTCCAATTCCTTATTGAGCTGACTAGCCGTTTCTAGGTCTGTACCGAAAGGTTTTTCAACGATCAAGCGCTCAAAGCCTTGTCCATCCACAATGCCTTCTGATTTGAGGTGTTTGGCAATGGTTCCAAAAAATTGAGGAGCCATGGACAAGAAGAAGACCTTGTTGTGTTCCGTTTGGTATTTTTCATCCAAGCTATTTTGCAATTCGCGTAGAGCGATGTAATGTTCGGTATCATTGACATCATGACTTTGGTAGTAGAAATGACTCGCGAATTCTTGGGCTTGTTGAGGGCTATCTGCGAGATCTGTAATGGATTCTACCACGACCGATTCAAAGTATTCCTTGCTCCATGGTCTGCGGGCTGTTCCGATAACCGCAAAGTGTTCAGATAGATTTCCTGATTTATAGAGTCTAAAAAGGGATGGGTAGAGTTTGCGCTTGGCTAAATCTCCACTGGCCCCGAAAATGGTTACAATAACTTTTGAAGACATTTAAGTACCTATTTCCTATTTTATTAACCATATTTTACCATAAAATCAACAAGATTTCTTTGATGGAATCGTTGTTACGAATATTTTCCGCTGGATTAGAGAATTTGAGTAGACAGCATAGAAAAAGCTAGAACCAATGTGGATTCTAGCTTCAATTGCTATAAGCTGTTTGGATCGACCACCGAAGAAACTTGGTGACTCCATCAGAATACGCGGTAGACATATGGATTGGCCGGTTTCGTAATGGTCTGGCAATCGATAATGTGGAGGACAGGCAAGCTTTGCTTGAGCTGCTTGTGGTATTCAATGGACAAGGTTCCTTTAGCATGGATCCAGGTATTGTTTTCGAAATGCTGCGGAGCACCGGTCGTTAAGAGACCGTAGACGCCGGAATCTGCGATACAGTGGATGATCCCAAAGCGAAAGAGGAATTGGCTGTCCTTGTTATTGGGGTCATTGTATACAAAACCGGTCAGCTCGATTGTCTTTCCTGCAAATTGGTCAGGATAATCATAAATAACCTCCATGACTTCCATGTAATTCTCAGTGGTCACCTGAATCACTTTTTTATCAACATATTTCTTTGCCGCCTGCTTCATTTCTGACTCATAGGCAGATTTGGTAAAATAGCTACTAGTATCTGGTTTGAGATACTGGGTTGTTGTCCCTTCGTCCTGCTGAATTTCTTTGGAAGAACCAGCCGCAACCGGGAAGTGGTAGCCTTTGGCAGAGACTGTTTGGGAATCCAGTGTCACTGTAGGGAAAAATAGCCCGACAAACAAAGGAATACAGAGCAAGAAAATACTCGCCACTTTTGCCCAGAAGCCAGAGAGATGACTGTGGATCTTCATCTGCTTGACCCAGATGATCAGCTGCACAAGAGCTAAAACAAAGGACAAGAACATGGAAATATAAGCCAAGTAAGAATAGTGTAAGTTGATGTATTGATTGAGCTTACCAGATAATTGCAAGTACATGGTGAGCTCAAAATAGCCAGCTAATATCAAGAAACGAATCATAGCACTACCCCCACAAACCAAGCATAAAGGAGCACAACTCCACTCACAATTCCGATAAATTGCCAGATAAAACGGGTCTTGAGATAATTTTTCATCATGAGGAGATTTTTGACATCAAGCATAGGCCCAATCACCAAAAAGGCAAGAACAGGCGCTACTCCAAAACTCGTCAGAAGAGAGGATCCAACAAAGGCGTCCGCCTCGCTACAAAGTGAGAGGAGAAAGGACAAGACCATGAGAAGGAGAATAGCAATAACTGGTGTCGCACTGATCGAAGTGAGGATCCGTGTTGGGACATAGACTTGGACGAGGCTGGCAAAGAGACAACCAAATACCAGGTAACGTCCCGTGTCAAAGAATTCATCAATCGCTTGCACCAAGACTTGAAAGAGCTTTTGACCTTTGCTCAAGCCCCTAAAATCATGTTCATGTACAGCCTTACGATGGTCTTTTTGGATCGAATCTGTCTGAATAAAACCAAGAAAGATCCCTAGCACCGTTGCGACCAAAAGGGAACCAAGGGCGCGGTAGAGGGCCATCTTGACAGAATTCCCAAAGGCTGAGTAGGTCGCAAAGAGAACGATGGGATTGATGACCGGTGCTGTCACCAAAAAGGGAACAGCAGTATAACTTGGGACTTTCTTTTCTAGAAAGCGATTGATAATGGGAACAATTCCACATTCACAGGAAGGAAAGATAAAGCCGATAAAGGTCCCAAAGAAGATCCGCCCAAATTTATTTTTGGGAAGAAAGCGGTAGACCCTCTCGGGGGTAATATAGACTTCAATAATCCCTGAAATGATACTTCCGATTAGGACAAAAGGTAGGGCCTCGATAATAATCGAGAGAAAAATAGCCCCAGCCTGCAAGACGCTAGAGGGAAGGTGTTGAAAGAATGTCATTACTTAGCCTTCTTTGCTTCTTTAGTGGTAGCAGTTTCTGCCTTCTTTTTCTCTTCAGGGAATTCGACTTTCTTTTCTACATCCGGAAAACTCGCAAAATTTTCAAACATTTTATCAAGATCATCTGTTTTTGAGAATTTAATAGCCATTGTTGGGCCTCCTTTTTATTTTCTTTCATTATAACAAAAAGGAAAGAGCAAGGGGGAAATGGAGCATAAAAGGAAAGAACCATAGGGCCAAAATTATTCTCTGAAAAATCCCTGAAACAGAGACCAGAACAGGCGATCTCCCCCCTTGATGACAGCAAAATATGCTATAATAGAAGCTATGGATAAATATGAAAAAATAGCCCAAGAATTGGGTGTTAGCTTAAAACAAATCGATACTGTATTGAGTCTGACCGCAGAAGGCTCAACTATTCCTTTCATTGCTCGCTATCGAAAAGATATGACGGGAAATTTAGATGAAGTAGCGATTAAGGCCATTATTGACCGGGACAAATCCTTAACGGCTCTAGCCGAACGAAAGGAAACCGTCCTTGCTAAGATTGAGGAACAAGGCAAACTGACAGAGGCACTCAAGCAGGCTATTGAAGCTGCTGAAAAATTAGCGGATGTCGAAGAGCTCTATCTCCCTTATAAGGAAAAACGGCGGACCAAGGCGACGATTGCCCGTGAGGCAGGACTTTTCCCCTTGGCACGTCTCATTTTGCAAAATAGTCCAGACTTGGAAGCAGAGGCTCGGAAATTTACCTGCGAGGCCTTCCCAACTGAAACCGCAGCATTAGCTGGTGCAGTGGATATTCTGGTAGAGGCTATTTCAGAGGATACCCAATTACGGGCCCTCACCTATCAAGAAATTCATGGGCATTCCCTCATGACATCAACCTTGAAGGATGAAAGTTTAGATCCTAAGAGAACCTTTGAAATCTACTATGATTTTTCTGAAAAGATCAAGAATATGCAAGGCTACCGGACCCTGGCTCTCAATCGTGGGGAAAAATTGGGGGTACTTAAAGTCGGATTTGAGCACCATTTGGATCGAATCATTCGTATCTTTGAGGCTCGTTTCAAAACCAAAAATGCCTATGTCGATGAAGTTATTCAACAAGCGGTTAAGAAAAAAATCGTACCTGCGATTGAACGTCGGATTCGGACAGAGTTGACGGAGGTGGCAGAAGACGGAGCCATTCAATTGTTCTCTGAAAATCTACGGAATCTATTGCTCATTCCTCCATTAAAAGGGCGCGTGGTCCTTGGATTTGACCCAGCCTTTCGGACCGGTGCTAAACTAGCTGTTGTCAATGAGACAGGAAAGATGCTTGCCACCCAGGTCATCTATCCAGTCGCTCCTGCAAAACCAGCTCAAATCGAGCAGGCTAAAAAGGATCTGTCCTCCTTGATCAAGGAGTTTGGAGTAGAAATTATTGCGATTGGAAATGGAACTGCCAGCCGTGAAAGTGAGGCCTTTGTCGCAGAGGTGCTCCATGACCATCCAGGAGTTCGCTATGTTATTGTCAATGAAAGCGGAGCATCTGTCTATTCAGCTAGTGAGTTGGCCCGTCATGAGTTCCCAGAATTAACTGTTGAAAAACGCTCGGCCATCTCCATTGCCCGTCGCTTGCAAGATCCGCTAGCAGAATTGGTGAAAATCGATGCCAAATCCATCGGTGTCGGTCAATACCAGCATGATGTCAATCAGAAAAAACTGACAGAAAGCTTGGATTTCGTGGTAGATACTGTCGTCAACCAAGTTGGGGTCAATATCAATACGGCTAGTCCCTCTCTCTTAGCGCATGTAGCAGGACTCAATAAAACCATCTCTGAAAATATCGTGAAATACCGGGAAGAAGAAGGAATGATTCTTTCACGATCGCAAATTAAAAAAGTTCCTCGCCTCGGAGTCAAGGCTTTCGAGCAGGCTGCTGGATTCTTACGCATCCCTGAAAGTAAAAACATCTTGGACAATACCGGGGTTCACCCTGAAAGTTATAAGGAAGTTGAAAAACTTTTTCAACTTCTTGAAATTACCGAACTCGATGCATCAGCTCAGGAAAAATTAGAAGCTGTGAACATAAAGGAGATGTCTACTCAGCTGGATCTGGGACCAGAAACCTTGAAAGATATCATTGCCGATCTCCTAAAACCAGGTCGCGATTTGCGGGATTCCTTTGATGCACCTGTGCTCCGCCAGGATGTCTTGGATATTAAAGACATGCATATTGGTCAAAAATTAGAAGGGGTTGTGCGCAATGTGGTTGACTTCGGAGCCTTTGTCGATATTGGCATTCACGAAGATGGCTTGATTCATATCTCCCATATGAGTAAGCAGTTTATCAAGCATCCAAGCCAGGTCGTCTCAGTAGGTGATTTGGTAACCGTCTGGGTGAAGAAGATTGATGTGGAACGCGAAAAAGTCAATCTCAGTTTGGTAGCTCCGAATGAATCTGACTGAGTATGTACGCCAAGTATCCCTAGAAGATTTTGGGAGAGAATTCCGTCATCGAGCAGAGTGGAATTCACGTCTTCAAACCACTGGGGGTCGTTTCTTTCCCAAGGATCGACACCTTGATTTTAACCCGAAAATATACCAAGCTTTTGGGTTAGAGGTCTTTCGCAAAATCGTCCGCCACGAGCTCTGCCATTACCATCTTTACGATCAAGGTAAAGGCTATCGCCATAAAGATCTAGCCTTTAAGCAACTCCTTAAGCAAGTGGACGGTCTTCGTTTCACACCTCCTCTACCAGATAGAACTGGGCGAGTCAAGCGGATCTATCTCTATCAATGTCCCCATTGTGGCCAAGAGTATAGACGAAAGCGAAAAATCGATCTGAAGAAATATGCCTGCGGTCGCTGTCGCAGCCGCCTGCAATTTCTTGAAATGAGACAAGAGTAAGAATCGGTCTTTAGGCGGATCTCTTTCCAGTTCGACTCTGCTAAAATAGGTCTAACTAGAAAGAGGAAAATCAAATGACATCATCATTTTACAAATTAAAACGACATCGCCTGGTTTCAGGTGTGCTAGCTGGCTTAGCTGATAAATTTGGTCTTAGCGTAACTCTCCTACGCTTCTTGTTTATTCTTTTCACAGTTTCTCATGCCTTTATCGGTGTGATTATCTACTTACTTTTAGATTCGACCTTACCTTATAAGGACGAGGAGGAGCAGGAAATGTTTGACTATGGCCCTCGACCTCGTCGAAGAAAAGAGGCTGAACCCATTCATGATCAGAATGATAGTCCATTTTTCTAAAAGGAGATCCGAGTGAAGCAGAAGTTCTATTCCCTTGCTTTTGTTCTATATCTCCTCTTCAGTTTTGTAGGACAGTTTTTCATTTTAAATCGTGTTTTTGGAGAAGGAGTTGGAACAGCTTTGATCGGAATGGCCCTTTTTCCACTGGGCATTTGGAATAGTCTCTTCTACCTCTTGTTTCTGCCAACAGAAATGGCTAGAAAGCCACAAATTTATCGGTTTTCGATTTTATTTCTGCCGGTTTTGTATCTGGTTTTGTCCTTATTGGGTGGAGGGCCTACCGCTTTTATGATTGGCTTGATCGCATTTCCTTCAAATGCGGTGGTCTATGCGGTCTCTACCGGAATCAAATCTATGATCAAAGATTTTTTGCAAGGCGAAGACTAGAGCATTCTTCATATGTTCCCATCATTTTCTAGAGGTTGGAGACCTTTGTCTTGGCCTCTTTTTGCTTGCCTTAAAAAGGAGTTGAAAATGGATCTTTCAAATGACACTTCAGTCTCTCGTCTGAAGAGAAAATCTGCTATAATAGAGAGAGAATTTGAAAAGGGAGAATGATATGGCAGTTACTGTTCGCGATATACAGGAAAAGCTTCGTCTATCGGTTGTTTATGGGGATGATAGCCTCTTAAGCAAGGAAATTACGACTGCGGACATTTCACGTCCAGGTCTTGAAATGACGGGCTATTTCGACTATTACACACCTGAGCGGATTCAGCTTGTAGGAATGAAAGAATGGTCCTACCTGGTGAAGATGAGCTCTCACAACCGTCATCAGGTCTTGCGCAAGATGTTCCAGCCAGAGACACCTGTCATCATTGTCGCGAGGAATTTAGAAATTCCAGAAGAAATGTTGCGTGCTGCTGAAGAGAAGCAACTAGCCATTTTGAAGAGCAATGTTGCAACCAGTCGTTTATCTGGAGAGCTTTCTAGCTATTTGGATAGTCGGCTAGCAGAACGCACGAGTGTACACGGTGTCTTGATGGATATTTATGGGATGGGTGTCTTGATCCAAGGAGATAGCGGAATCGGAAAAAGCGAGACAGGTTTGGAACTTGTCAAGCGGGGTCACCGCCTCGTAGCAGATGACCGAGTTGATATCTATGCCAGAGATGAGATGACCCTTTGGGGAGAGCCAGCTGAAATCCTACGCCACTTACTAGAGATCCGTGGTGTCGGAATTATCGATGTCATGAGTCTCTACGGTGCGAGTGCTGTGAAGGATTCTTCACAAGTCCAAATCGCCGTTTACTTGGAAAATTATGCTAAGGATCAGGTTTATGATCGTCTCGGTAATAATGCAGAAGAGTTGGAAATCGGTGGTGTGACCATTCCTCGGATACGCATCCCTGTGAAGACTGGTCGGAACATTTCGGTCGTGATTGAAGCCGCAGCTATGAATGTTCGGGCTAAAGAAATGGGCTATGATGCCACCAAAACCTTTGAAGAACGTTTGTCCCAGTTGATTAGTCAAAATGAGGTGAAGGAATGAATCCAGTAGCCCTTCAATTAGGTCCGATCAGTATTCGTTGGTACGCAATTTGTATTGTCTCTGGCTTGATTCTAGCCGTTTATCTTTCTATGAAAGAAGCGCCCCGTAAGAAAATTAATCCAGATGATATCATTGATTTCATTTTGATTGCCTTTCCGCTTGCGATTGTGGGGGCCAGACTCTATTACGTTATTTTCGAATGGGGTTACTATAGCCAGCACCTGGGTGAGATATTCGCTATCTGGAACGGAGGAATCGCGATTTATGGTGGCCTCTTGACAGGTGCCCTTGTCCTCTATCTATTCTCTCGTAGACGCTTGATTGAGCCAATTGATTTCTTAGATATTGCGGCCCCAAGCGTCATGATTGCACAGAGTATTGGTCGCTGGGGAAACTTCTTTAACCAGGAAGCTTATGGAACTGCTGTTAAAAGTCTCAACTACCTACCCTCTTTTATTAGAGATCAAATGTATATAGACGGCAGTTATCGTCAGCCAACGTTCTTATATGAATCCATTTGGAATCTGCTAGGATTTCTTTTGATCTTGATTCTTCGTAGGAAGCCACAATTTTTGAGGCAAGGTGAGATCACAGCCTTTTACCTTATCTGGTATGGTTTTGGTCGGATGATCATCGAAGGAATGCGGACGGATAGCTTGATGTTTGCGGGCTTACGTGTTTCCCAGTGGTTGTCGATGATCCTGATTCTCGTTGGATTCGCCATCATCATCTACCAACGTCGCAAAAAAGCCCCTTATTATGTAGAAACAAAGGAGTAATATATGTTTATTGAAATTGCATACGGCCTCTTAGGCCTTGCCTTAGTAGCGCTTGTCATTTATATGATTTTTTTCCTCTCAAAGATTGGAAAAGTTGTAGATGAGACGCAAAAAACGATCCAAGTTTTGACATCAGATGTCAATGTCACCTTGCATCAGACCAATGATCTATTGGCAAAAGTCAATGTTTTAACGGATGATTTGAATCAAAAAGTTGCAACGATTGACCCACTCTTTACAGCCGTGGCGGATCTTTCAGAGTCTGTTTCAGATTTGAATGATCAAGCCCGTCAATTGAGTGTCAAAGCGGTGTCAGCTGGTGAAAAAACAGTGAAAGCCTCTATCGGATTAAAAGCGATTAAGATGGCTTCAAAATTATTTAAATAGAATCGAGGAAGAATATGGGACGTTTATCTAGTTTATTAATTGGTGTGATTTCAGGTGCTTCAGCAGCCTACTATTTATCAACAGAGCAAGGAAAGAAAGTCACTAAAAAAGTGGTGCGCTTCGTAAAAGATTATCAAGAAGATCCTCAAGAAGTACATGAATCGGTGAAACAAACTGCTAAGGATGTTTCAAAACAAGCAGCAGAAGTGATCCAACAAACCAAAGAAAAAGTTGGTTCTGGAGAAATTACGACAGGAACTGTTTTGGAATCTGTCAAAGAAAAGACGCAAGATGTGGTTGAAAAATCTCAAGAAGTCTATCACTCATTTAAGGATAAACTTCAAAAAGAAAATCTAAGGGGCAATGACTTGGTTCAATCCATTCGCAAACAAACAGAATCAGAAGACATCGTGTTAGACTTGGATGAAAAAGATTCTGAAGAAGTAGCTGAAGAAGAAACAAAAGAAGCATAAAAAATGAGGCTCAGTGAGCCTCATTTTTTATGGAAGGTAAGATGGCAATTGGCAGTTAAGTTTTATCTTCCAACTGTCATACCAATTAAAAAAATTCGAGTAAATAAAAGAAATCAGGAAAACCTGATTTTTATTTTTTTCGTTTATTGTAGTAAATTCGGAACCCTTGAATACTAGCAAAGCTAGAACCAATCGCTAAAGCAAACGCAAAGAAGGTATTCATTTTCGTTGCTAAAAAGACAAAACTAAATACAACCGTCAACACACAGAAAATAGCAATATTTAAAAAATATAGCAATTCACTTAATTGAGGTGCGGGTTCAACTTCAGGAGCATAGTCCTGAATAGGGGTTTCTTGGGTTTGTTTGGTTAATTCGATATAATCGAATTCTTCATCATAGTGTCTTAAATTTCTTACGGGCATTTTCTCTCTCCTAACAGTACTCTATTATTCTATCATGAATTCAGGTATATAAATGTTACAAAAATGTTACAAATTTTACAAAATGAATAAATTTTTCTAGAATATCGGAATTTTTGTTATAATGGTTCTATGAAAAATATTATTATTACAGCAACAGCAGAGAGTGTTGAGCAAGCGCAAGCCCTGATTGATGCAGGGGTTGACCGAATCTATGTCGGTGAAAAAGATTACGGATTACGATTGCCTCAAACTTTAAGCTATGACGAAATAAATCGAATTGCCCAACTGGTCCATGCTGCTGGCAAAGAATTGACAGTAGCTGTAAATGCACTCATGCACCAATCGATGATGGATTCAATCAAGCCTTTCCTAGATTTTCTAAAGGAAATTCAGGCTGATTATATTACTGTCGGAGATGCGGGCGTTTTTTATGTCTTGAAACGAGATGGCTATCCATTCAAAACGATTTACGATGCCTCAACCATGGTCACTTCTAGCCGCCAGATCAATTTCTGGGGAAAACAAGCAGGAGCTTCTGAGGCTGTTTTGGCTCGTGAGATTCCATCTGCCGAATTATTCGTAATGGCTGAGAATCTTCAGATTCCAGCGGAAGTCTTGGTCTATGGTGCTAGCATTATCCACCATTCGAAACGACCTCTTCTTCAGAATTATTACAACTTCATCAAGACAGAGGACTCTGTAACCAAAGATCGCGACCTGTTCTTAGCAGAACCAGGAGATCCAAATTCTCATTATTCAGTCTACGAGGACAAACATGGAACCCATATCTTCTCAAATAATGACTTGAATATGATGACCAAATTGTCTGAGTTGGTAGAACACGGATTTGATCATTGGAAACTCGATGGTGTCTACTGTCCGGGGGAAAACTTTGTCAAGATTACAGAGTACTTTGTCAAGGCCCGTGATTTGATTCAAAAAGGAACATTTACACAGGATCAAGCCTATCTGTTTGATGAAGAAATCCGCAAATTACATCCAGCTAATCGTGGTTTGGATACTGGTTTCTATGATTATGAACCAGATCGTGTAAAATAACAAATAATACTAGGGCTTCTTCGTTTGTGAGTTTTCCTTTTTCAGGGAACGAAGAAGCTATTCATCATATCGACAATCTTGTAAATTGGAGAAAACATGACAAATACAAAAAAACGTCCAGAGGTTTTGGTACCTGCTGGAACATTAGAAAAATTAAAAGTTGCCGTTAATTATGGGGCAGACGCAGTATTCGTTGGTGGACAAGCCTATGGTTTGCGTAGCCGTGCGGGAAACTTCACCATGGATGAGCTTCGTGAAGGTATCGAATATGCTCATGCCCGTGGAGTGGATGTGCACGTTGCTTCAAACATGGTGACCCATGAGGGAAATGAACAAGGGGCTGGTGAATGGTTCCGTGAATTGCGGGATATGGGCCTTGATGCCGTGATCGTCTCAGACCCGGCCTTGATTGAAATCTGTGCAACCTATGCACCTGGCCTCAATATTCACTTGTCTACGCAAGCTTCCGCAACCAATGTGGAGACCTTCCATTTCTGGAAAGAATATGGCTTGACCCGTGTCGTCTTGGCCCGTGAGGTATCCATGGAAGAGTTGGCAGAGATCCGTAAGCGTACCGATCTTGAGATCGAAGCCTTCGTTCATGGAGCCATGTGTATTTCCTATTCCGGACGTTGTACCCTTTCTAACCACATGTCTGACCGGGATGCCAACCGTGGTGGCTGTTCTCAATCTTGTCGTTGGAAATACGATCTCTACGATATGCCATTTGGCCAAGAACGCAAGAGTATCAAAGGACAAGTCCCAGAAGAATACTCTATGTCAGCCGTGGACATGTGTATGATCGAAAATATTCCAGACATGATTGACAATGGGGTTGATAGCTTGAAGATTGAAGGCCGGATGAAATCTGTCCATTACGTATCAACAGTAGCCAACTGTTACAAGGCAGCTTGTGATGCCTATATGGAAAGTCCAGAAGCCTTTTATGCCATCAAGGATGATTTGATCAATGAATTGTGGAAGGTTGCTCAACGTGAATTAGCAACTGGATTCTACTACCAAACACCGACTGAAAATGAACAATTGTTTGGGGCACGTCGTAAGATTCCTCAATACAAATTTGTAGGAGAAGTGGTTGACTTTGATCCATCTACCATGACTGCGACGATTCGCCAACGGAATGTCATCAATGAAGGCGACCAAGTGGAATTCTACGGACCAGGCTTCCGTCATTTTGAATGCCAGATCCAAGACTTGCATGATAAGGATGGAGTGAAGATTGATCGCGCACCAAATCCGATGGAGCTTCTCACGATCACCGTTCCACAAGAAGTCAAGCCAGGAGATATGATTCGTTCTTGCCAGGAAGGTTTAATCAATCTCTACTCAAAAGATGGGGCAAGTAAAACTGTTCGAGTATAACAAAAAAAGAGAGGGTTAAATCTCTCTTCAGAATATAGAAAAACTCTATTAGGACTAGAAAAACTTCTCCTTTAGAGTTTTTTCTTTATATAATTATGAAAAAAGATTGAAGAAAATTGTCTAAATGGACTTTTTCTTCAATCTGTATAATCAACTTTTAATTGAATGCATTCTGTTTGGTTTTATTCTTTTCCATAAAGGTAACGACTAGCAATTAACCAAGTAGCAATATACATTATCACGTTAACCAAAAATGCGACAACGATAACCATATTCCAATTATGGGATAAATTAGTAGTTAGAATCCCCATAATTGTTGTACCAAAAAGTCCACCAATTTGTTTGTTAGCGTTTAAAGTTGCACCAGCAATTCCAGATAATTCTTGACCAGCAGCTTCCATAAGAATGGTAGTAGTTGCTGGAGTTAACACTCCGATACCAAGGCTCATTAAAGAAAATAAAGGGATTAGGATGTATAGTTGAATTTCATGAAAAAGGACTCCAATTCCAAAAATTCCTGCTGCTCCTACAATGGCAAAAATAATTGAGACAGTAGCGAGGCTTCCCACGGAAAATCGTTTTACAACACGTGCGTAAAATAAATTACCAATAATTAAGACAATCATTCCTGGTAGAATGAGGAGTCCAGAAACCATTGAGGAGAGGTTTAAATAAGTTTGAAAATAAAGTCCTAGCACTAAAACAATACCATATAATGAAATGTTAACTACTAAACCTAACAGATTAGAGACAATAAACTTAGCATTTTTTAATAGTTGGTGGGGAACAATAGGTGCTTTACTTTTTTTATCGTGGACTACTAAACCAACAGTAAATAATATAAACAGGAGAAGAAACAATAAAAGATTTAGGTTACTATAGCCATATTGATTCCCTTCAACAAGGTAAATAACTAGACTTCCGATAGTTGCAACAAGAAATATATTACTGAAAATGTCAATTCTAGTCTTTGGATTGGCAATATTGTTTTTCACAAGAAGTAATATTGAAATTACTGTCAAAATTCCCAATGGAATATTGATTAAGAAAATACCCCTCCATCCGAAGTAGTTAATAATTAGTCCACCAATAAAAGAACCAGTACCGGTTGCAACAGAAATAATTGCTGTCCAAATTCCTAACATACGTGCTCTTTTAGTAGAATCAGGGTATGAAATGAATAAAAGTGCTAATGAACTAGGCATAAACAAAGAAGCACCGAAACCTTGAACGAATCTAAGTATGATTAATGTTTCAATATTTGGTGAAAAAGAGCACCCAAATGAGGCAAGTGTAAAAATTGTCATTCCAAATAATAAAATTCGTTTAGCACCATATTTTGTTGTTAGATTTCCTGAAAGTAGGAGTAAAGAGCCTAAAGCTAGTGTATAGGCGTTAATAATCCAAATGGATTGCTCTAATGAGACGCTCATAGCTGTTTCAATATGGGGAACAGCAAGAACCACTCCGGTTGTATCTAGGACCGCCATAATGTATCCTAGTGAAAGAATAAAAAGTAGATAAGCTGGCGCTTTTGTATTTGTTTTTTTCATCAAGCTTCCTCCGTTATTTCATCAAACCAATTTTCATTTATCAATCAAAAGCAATATATTTAACTTTCTGAAAATATTTTACTTGAGTATATCCAGTGCCAAAGTATCTTCCATCAGCGCAACCGAGAATATCTTTGATACGGTCAAACTTAGTTGTAATATCCATAGTAATTTCCCCTTTCAAATGATATAATTAGCTTATCATGTAATAATTTCTGAAACAAGAAGGGAAAAAAAGTATAGTAACTATCAAAAAAGGAGGAAATGAATGGAGACTTGCAAGAAGCAATCTTTGAAAAAATCAATTTGTCCAGCAAGAAGGGTCTTGAATTTACTAAAAGGTAAATTTACTCTTGAGATCTTATCTGAAATTATTGATGGTAATATACATTATAGTAGTCTTTTGCGTAGTGTAGAAGGTATTAATCCTAGAATATTAGCTCAACGATTACATGATTTTGAGCAAGAAGGTATTTTATCAAGAAAAGTTTTACCGACATCGCCTCCACAGGTTGAATATAAAATGACAAAAAAAGGTATTGCTCTAAGAAGTATCGTTGAAGAAATGAAAAAATGGGAGCATACTTATGGTGATTAGAGATTAGATTGAATTTACATAATTTATTACTAATATTTTTCTTTAAATAGATAATGTAATTATGAAAGATTTGGTGACCTTTTTAATCAAGGCAACGTCAATACTAGTAGTATGTACTGGAACTTTAACTTTTTACTAGGTTCAAAAGTTAAAGTTAAAATTTGATAGAATTTTTTTGATACTCTAATAAATTTAGAAATGAGATTAAAAGTAATAAAAACAAACGCCAAAAATGACGTTTGTTTTCAATATAAAAGAGAGGGTTAAACCTCTCCTTTTTGTTGAGCGATGCGAATATTATTGGGGACCAAACTGATTTTCTGGATCTCAGAAATCCGAATAATCGTGGACATACTCTTTTTAAAATTTTTCACGATCAGTTGTCGGCGTTCTTGGTCATACTTGACAATGTCGCCTGTAAAACTCTTATTTGAAAAAATAACATGTACCCCTTGTTTTTTTCGCAATGCTTGTTGAATGATGTCAATAATTCTCTCATCTTCTAATGGGGCAGGGGTACTGACTTTTCCATTGAAAAATTCATTTGCTCGGTCTTTAACGATCTCGAGAAATTTTTTCATAGCTAAATTCTCCATAACTTGATACAATATATTATAGATAATTTAAACGATTTTGTAAATGATTTACGAATATTAGAGATGAGAAGGCAAGAAAGGAGTCGTGAAATGGCAGAATTTTCATTCCAAATCGAAGAACATTTGCTGGTCTTGTCAGAAAATGACAAGGGTTGGACCAAAGAATTGAACCGTGTGAGTTTTAATGGTGCTCCTGCTAAGTATGATATCCGGACCTGGAGTCCCGACCATACAAAAATGGGGAAAGGCATTACACTCACAAACGAAGAGTTCCAAGTCATGCTCGATGCATTTAAAAATTAAGAAAAGGGGTCCTTCAAGGACTTCTTTTTTTGTTATAGTCTAAGGCTATATAGATATCAAAGATATTAGATTATCCCAAACCCTTGTTTATCAGGTGTTGGACTGCTATAATGGTTGCATTGATGAATTAATGTAAAACTTATAGGAAAGAGGGAATCATATTGACACATACACATGCACCTTATCGCGTAGACCATGTTGGTTCATTTCTTCGTCCAGCTACTTTGGTTCAGGCTCGTGAAGATTTCGCAGCTGGAAAAATCAGTCAGGCTGACTTAACAAAAGTAGAAGATCAGGCGATTCGTGACCTCGTTGAAAAAGAAATTGCCGCTGGTCTGAAGTCAGTAACTGATGGAGAATTCCGCCGAGCTTATTGGCATTTGGATTTCTTCTGGGGCTTTGGGGGCATTGATCATGTCCAAGCTGCTCAAGGCTATCAATTCCATGATGAAACAACCAAGGCGGACTCAGCGCTTGTCGTTGGAAAAATCACAGGAGCCAATCATCCATTTGTAGAGCATTACAAGTTCTTGCGGGATCTTGTGGCAGATGTAGATGGTGTAGAGGCTAAATATACCATTCCAGCACCTGCACAATTCTATTTTGAATTGATCCGTGATGCAGAACATGTAGAACAATTGAATACCATCTATCCTGATTTTGCGGCTGTTCGTGAAGACATCAAGCAAGCCTATCTTCAAGTGATTCAAGATTTGTATGATGCAGGTCTTCGGACTCTTCAAGTAGATGATTGTACTTGGGGTGTCTTGGTAGATGATAATTTCTTGACGGCTTGGGGAGCAGCTCAAGGCAAGTCAAAAGATGAGGTTCGCCGGGAACTCGCTGATCTCTTCTTGACCTTTAACAACGATGTCTACCAAAATGTTCCAGCTGGTTTGACCGTCAATACGCACGTTTGTCGTGGGAACTTCCATTCCACTTGGGCTTCATCAGGTGGCTATGCGCCGATTGCCAAAGAACTCCTTGGAGAAGAAGCCGTTAATGCTTACTTCCTAGAGTTTGATACCGATCGGGCTGGTGGTTTTGAACCACTTGCAGAAGTAACCCCTGGTAAAGGAGTGGTGTTAGGCCTCTTGACATCTAAGAGTGGTCAACTGGAGAATAAGGACGAAGTGATTGCTCGTATTAAAGAAGCGAGTCAGTATGTACCGTTGGAAAATCTTTACCTGTCTACTCAGTGTGGCTTTGCTTCGACAGAAGAAGGAAACATTTTGACAGAAGAAGACCAATGGAAAAAAATCGGTTTGATTAAGGAAATTGTCGCTGAAGTTTGGGGCGAATAAGGAGGAAGAAACATGTCAGATTTACTAAGTATTTATAAAGAATTGCAAGCTAAAAAATGGGTGGACTTGAGTCACCAAATCAATGCGGAAAGTCCACACTTCCCAGCCCTTCCTGCTTTGCAACAAGAAGATCTTTTCACATTAAAAGATGGTTTCCATGTTCAAAAATTTACAGTGGTTGGTCAATACGGAACGCATATTGATGCACCGATTCACTTTGTAGAAGGTGGTCGTTGGTTGGATGAGATTGACCTCAAAGATCTCCTCTTGCCACTCTATGTTATCGACAAGTCTAAAGAAGTTGCTGCCAATCCAAACTTTATCTTGAGTAAACAAGATATCTTAGACTTTGAGGCAGAGCATGGACAAATTGCTGAGGGTGCTTTTGTTGCCTTCCGCAGTGATTGGTCAAAACGTTGGCCAGATCAAGATGCTATGCGTAACCTAGATGAAAATGGGGTTCAACAAAGTCCAGGATGGAGCCGTGAAGCCTTGGAATTCTTGATTCATGAACGCCATGTTAAGGCTGTGGGTCATGAAACCTTCGATACAGATGCAGGTATTCCAGCAGCAGAGCATGGCTTGGTCAATGAATACTACCTCTTGGAACAAAATATCTACCAAGTTGAAGTCTTGAACCAATTGGACCAAGTTCCAGCTGTAGGTGCCTTGATTTCGATTGCTTTCCCTCACTGGGACAAGGCAACTGGTTCACCTGTCCGTGCCATTGCCATCTTACCATAAACAAAGAAAAAGAGAGGGGGACAGAAATCGGTAATTCGTTAGAATTCGATTTCTTTGTCCCGCCTCCGCACAGTTGAGTAGGGCTGTAAAAGCTGATGAAATCAGCGTAGTAGAGCCCACTCAACCACTGCGTTTTGCTCGACAATCCAAAAATAATTGAGAGGCTAGGACTTGTGTCCCAGCCTCTTATTTTTTATCTCATGGTCACAAATTCTTCGGATCCGGTTGGGTGAATGGCGACGGTTGCGTCGAAATCGGCTTTTGTCGCTCCCATCTTGATAGCAACTGCAAATCCTTGGATCATTTCGTCCACTCCGTAGCCAAGACCATGAAGGCCAACGACCCTTTCTTCGGGACCAGCAGTGATGAGTTTGAATTTTGCTTGCTGGCGGTGTTGGGTAACAGCAGTGTACATGGAAGCAAATTGAGAAGTATAGACTTTGATATTCTCTTTTCCATAAGTTTGCTGGGCTTCTTCCTCCGTTAGGCCAACGGTTCCAATAGCAGGGTGAGAAAAGACAACGGTTGGGATGTTTGTATAATCCATTTTGGCATTGACTTTTCCATTGAATAGTCGTTCAGAAAGAGTGCGTCCAGCTTTAATAGCGACAGGAGTTAATTCTTTTTCTCCTGTAACATCCCCAAGAGCATAGATTCCTGGAATAACTGTATTCTGGTATTCATCCACTGCAATGAATCCTTTTTCATTTAAGGTGACGCCTGCAGCTTCTAGATTGAGATCCTGGACGTTTGGTTTTCGCCCTGTTGCCCAGATAACATGATCTGCCACGTGGCTGGTCATATCCTCAAAATAAATCTTCACACGACCGTCTTCAAATTTTTCAAGCTTCATGGGAACCTTATGTTTGTGAAGCGGAAGGTTTTGTTTTTCCATTTCTTCCATTAAGCCATCGACAATGTAGGAATCAAACTTTCTTAAGGGACGATCACCGCGAACGAAGAGATCGGTCTGAACACCTAGGGCATGGAGCACACCGGCTAGTTCCACTGCGATGTAGCCAGCTCCAATAATGGCAACAGATGTAGGAAGTTCTTCCCAAGCAAAGACATCATCAGACGTTTCGCCAAATTCAGCTCCAGGAACAGAAGGAATAAAAGGATGGGCACCGGTCGCAATTACGATATGCTTGGCCTTAATGGTTTCTCCATTTACCTCAACCGTATGAGCATCCACAAAACGAGCACGTCCTTCAATTCGTTCAACCCCATTGCGTTTGAAACTGCCATCATAGGAATTACGGGAACGGTCAATATAGGCTTCGCGATTTTTTCTTAAGGTTGCAAAATCAAATTTTGTTTGTTCAGAAGTAAATCCATAGTCTGGTCCATAATCGCGAATAGCTTCTGCAATTTGCGCACCATACCACATAATCTTTTTAGGCACACATCCTCTGTTGACACAGGTGCCACCCAATTGTTTTTCTTCAATGACAGCAGCGCTCGCTCCGTACTCTCCAGCCCGGTTCATCGTAGCGATTCCTCCACTACCTCCACCGAATGAAATAATATCAAATTCTTTCATGTTTTCCTCCTAAATGGGATTTCAGTTTGATTGTAATATCAACTGTTACAAAAGTCAAGGGTTTAGCATGTTACCAAGCATTTAAATTTCATTTTGCCGTATCAATTTTAGATAGAAAAGTAAGGAAATATGGTATACTATGGTATAGAATAAAACGCTTTCTTTGATGGAGAAAAACGATGAAGAAATTGAAAAAATGGCAACTATTTACAGCTGCAGGTGCAGCAATTGTGGTGATTGGAACAGGAAGTGTGATGATGTTTTCGCACCCAAGTACTCCTGATCAGGCAATCACGAAAGAAACTCCAATGGTGCAAACGGTCAAGGATGGATCGATCGCTTCTTCGGTCTTGTTAACTGGGAAAGTCACTGCCAATCAGGAACAGTATGTCTATTTTGATGGAACCAAAGGGGATTTGCAGTCGATTTTGGTCAATGTAGGAGATCAAGTAACGGCCGGTCAGCCAATTGTTCAGTATAGCAGTACAGAGGCCCAAACCGCTTATGATGCAGCCGTTCGTGCTGTCAATAAGGCAGATCGTCAGTTAAATGACTTACTGACAAATGGTGTGACCATTGATACGACAGGAGATGAAGAAGCAGATGCCAAATCGGCTTCGCAGACCCAACGAACAGTTGATTCTCAAGCTAGCGATTTACGAGATGCCAAGTCGGATGCGGTCGATAATATGAACAAGGCTAAGGCACTTCTGGATGCGACGACGGTCAAGAGTAACACAGATGGCACTGTGGTCGAAGTTAACAAAGATGTTTCAAAATCGACTACGGGGACCAACCAAACTCTGGTTCACATTGTGAGCAACGGAAATTTACAAGTCAAAGGGGAATTATCTGAATACAATTTGGCCAATATCTCTGAAGGTCAGGAAGTGGTCCTCACTTCCAAGGTTTATCCGGATAAAACCTGGACAGGAAAGATTTCTTATGTAGCGAACTATCCGACCGACGCGGGTCAAGCAGGTGCCAATGCAGCAGGTGGAACACAAGGAAGCGGTGGAGCCAAGTACCCATTCACAGTGGATATTACCAGTGAGATTGGGGAACTCAAACAAGGCTTTTCTGTCAATATTGAAGTCAAAAGTTCTACTCAACATCCCCTTGTTCCCGTGACGAGTGTCATGGCTGATGGAGATACGAGTTATGTATGGACGGTCGAAAATGGCAAGGCTAAGAAAGTAAAAGTAACGCTTGGTAACGCCGATGCTGAAAATCAGGAAATCTTGTCAGGCTTGAAGAAAGATGCTCAAGTTATTGTGAATCCTAATGAGAAACTGGAAGATGGAAAAGAGATCGGAAAATATGACAAAATTGATTGAACTAAAAGGAATCAATAAAACCTATAAAAATGGAGACCAAGAACTTCGGGTCTTAAAAGACATTGATTTAGAAGTCGAAGAGGGCGAGTTTGTGGCCATTATGGGCCCATCGGGCTCAGGGAAATCGACCTTGATGAACGTCATTGGCTTGTTGGACCGCCCGACCAGTGGAGAGTATTTCCTAGAAGGCCAGGAAGTTGGAAACCTCAGTGAGAAAAAATTAGCACGTGTTCGAAATGAACAGATCGGTTTTGTCTTTCAACAATTCTTTCTTCTCTCTAAGCTCAATGCCTTTCAAAATGTGGAACTGCCTCTCATTTATGCGGGAGTTCATCCTGCTAAACGGAAGGAATTAGCTGAGCAGTACCTTGAAAAGGTAGAGCTCCATTCTCGCATGCACCATTTGCCTTCAGAGCTCTCAGGAGGTCAAAAACAGCGGGTTGCGATAGCTCGAGCTCTCGTCAATCAGCCAGCCATCGTCTTAGCAGATGAGCCGACTGGAGCCCTAGATACCAAGACAGGGGAGCAAATAATGGACTTGTTAACCAAGCTAAACCAAGAAGGAAAAACCATTATCATGGTTACACACGAGCCAGAAATTGCAGCCTTTGCGCATCGTCGCATCGTCATTCGTGATGGAGTGATCTCCTCAGATAGCAAGCTGGAAAGGGGGACCTAATGCAAAATTGGAAATTTGCGATCAGCTCAATTATGAGCCATAAATTACGGTCTTCCTTGACCATGGTGGGGATCATTATTGGGGTCGCTTCTGTGGTTGTCATCATGGCTCTGGGAGATGGTATGAAAGCTGGTGTCACCAAGACCTTCACCAAGGACCAAGAGTATGTACAAATCTCTTATTCTCCCAACAAGAGTGGCTATGTGACTGGGATCAATATTGGCCCTTCTGATGATACTGGAGAAGGAGAAGACGGAGGCGAAAGTGGCCCTGCAGCTGAAGACCGAGGGATGGCTGCTCCATCGGATATCGATGGGGAAAACGCTGAAGATGTTGATGGTCAAGTCCAAGAAGCACCACCAGTTGTGCAAGAATCTTGGGTTAAGGAATTAACCAAGATTCAAGGCATCGATGGTTACTATGTTAGCAATACCTCCAATGCAACCATTGCTTTTCAAAAGAAAAAAGCAGAAGGGGTAAACATCCAAGGAGTAAATGAAACCTATTTTTCTGTCAAAAAGGTTGAGCTCTTATCTGGACGAAAATTAACCCCTTCAGACTATAGTAATTTCTCCCGGGTGGTGCTCCTTGATGAAGGATTGGCCCAACAATTATTTGGAACGGAGAATCCACTGAATCAGGTGGTCTCTGTTGGGGATAACAATTATCGCGTCGTTGGTATTTTCAAGGATCCAAATGCAGGAACAGCTCTTTACGGAGCTTCCTCAGGTGGAAGTGCCTTGATGGCCAATACCCAACTCGCCTCTGAATTCGGAACGGATGAAATTCAAAATATTGTCGTCCATGTGCCAGATGTGAAGCAGATTAAAACCGTTGGGATTGAGGCTGCTCAAAAGTTAACAGAACTTTCAGGTGTTCGCCAAGGAGAATTTCAAATCTTTAATTTGGATAGCATCCTAGAGGAAACCAAAAAAGTAGTAGGAATTATGACGTCAGTGATCGGTGCCATTGCAGGGATTTCCCTTTTGGTTGGCGGGATTGGAGTCATGAATATCATGTTGGTTTCTGTGACAGAGCGGACGAGAGAAATTGGTCTTCGCAAAGCATTGGGAGCAACTCGAGGTAAGATTCTGGTTCAATTTTTGATTGAGTCGATGGTCTTGACCATCATTGGTGGGCTGATTGGACTTGGACTTGCTTATGGTGTGAATAGCTTGATTACTACACTCGCAGCAGCCTCCCTAGAAGGCCCACCGATTATTTCCTTAAATGTCGCTATCGGCAGTATTATTTTCTCTGCTTTTGTAGGCATCATCTTTGGAATTTTACCAGCGAATAAGGCTTCTAAGTTAAATCCGATCGAAGCACTGCGTTATGAATAAAAATAGGAGCGAGTCAGGATGAATGGTTTAAGATTCTCCACGCTCCTTTTTGCTGCTGTTGTGGAATAGTTTGTCGAAACATTTTCAATTATCTCGCCCTGTACAGGTTAAACAGTTTAAGCAGTCAATGACAGTTTTCGGATATTATTTGAGTATAGCTTCGAGAGGTTACATTTTACCTAGCCTTATTTTTGTTTAATTGGTAAATATTAGTGAATTTCTGGTCCAAATATGATAGAATAGGGGAGAATAACTTAGGAGGTTCCAAATGACTACTGAACATATGGAAGAATTGAATGACCAGCAGATTGTCCGTCGTGAGAAAATGGCGGCCCTTCGTGAACAAGGAATCGATCCATTTGGGAAGCGATTCGAACGCACTGCAAATTCAGGTCAATTAAAAGAAAAATATTCAGAATTAGATAAAGAACAACTCCACGACTTGAACGAAACAGCTATTATTGCTGGTCGTCTCGTAACCAAACGTGGAAAAGGAAAGGTTGGCTTTGCCCATCTTCAAGACCGTGAAGGTCAAATTCAGATCTACGTTCGTAAGGATGCTGTTGGAGAAGAAAACTACGAAATCTTCAAAAAAGCAGACCTTGGTGATTTCCTTGGTGTTGAAGGGGAAATCATGCGCACAGACATGGGTGAACTTTCGATTAAAGCAACTCATATCACTCACTTGTCAAAAGCCCTTCGTCCTTTGCCTGAAAAATTCCACGGACTTTCAGACGTTGAAACCATCTATCGTAAACGTTATTTGGATTTGATTTCAAACCGTGAAAGCTTCGAACGCTTTGTAACTCGTTCAAAAATCATCTCTGAAATCCGTCGTTATTTAGATGGTCAAGGATTCCTTGAAGTGGAAACACCAGTGCTTCACAATGAAGCTGGGGGTGCGGCTGCCAAACCATTTATCACTCATCACAATGCACAAAACATTGACATGGTGCTTCGTATCGCGACTGAGCTCCACTTGAAACGTTTGATTGTTGGTGGGATGGAACGCGTTTATGAAATCGGACGGATCTTCCGTAACGAAGGAATGGATGCTACTCACAACCCTGAATTTACTTCGATCGAAGTCTACCAAGCTTACGCTGACTTCCACGATATCATGGACTTAACAGAAGGCATTATCCAACATGCTGCGAAAGCGGTCCATGGTGATGGTCCAATTGACTATCAAGGAACAGAAATCAAAATCAACGAACCATTCAAACGGGTTCACATGGTGGATGCGATCAAAGAAATCACAGGTGTTGACTTCTGGCAAGACATGACCTTTGAAGAAGCTGTAGCACTTGCAAACGAAAAACATGTACCGGTTGAAAAACACTACACAGAAGTGGGACAAATTATTAATGCCTTCTTCGAAGAATTCGTTGAAGAAACCTTGACGCAACCAACATTTGTTTACGGTCACCCAGTAGCAGTATCTCCATTGGCTAAGAAAAATCCAGAAGATCCACGCTTCACTGACCGTTTCGAACTCTTCATCATGACCAAAGAGTATGCCAATGCCTTCACGGAATTGAATGATCCAATCGATCAATTACAACGGTTTGAAGCGCAAGCGCGTGCCAAAGAATTGGGAGATGACGAAGCTACAGGCATCGACTATGACTATGTTGAAGCCCTTGAATATGGTATGCCACCAACAGGTGGACTTGGAATTGGTATTGACCGTCTCGTTATGTTGTTGACCAATGTAACAACAATTCGCGACGTTCTTCTCTTCCCAACTATGAAATAAGCTAAAAGAAAACACTGATCGAAAGATCAGTGTTTTTTAGTCTTCCATATAAGAGGTGTCGTTCCAAGTATCTAAGTGATAATGCTCAAAATCATCTGTTGTCAGAATCGTCACGCTGGCATTATCTAGTCCGCCATTTTTGCGGAGTTCTCCTGTGTCATAACCGAGCAAGGTTCGAATAGAAGCTGTCAAATTAGCCCCATGTCCAACGATGAGAACAGTATCGAGCTCTTTTCCTTTCAGGCTTTTTACAAAATCACAGGTACGTTTGGTCGTTTCATAGACAGATTCTGCATCAAAGATTTCATTTTGAAAGCGGGCTAGGTTATGGCGAAAGGCATCCATTTGTTGGGGATAGATAGCTGAAATGGTAGAAATTTTAGCACCTTCCAGTTTTCCCAAATTCCATTCACGAAGAGCAGGCGTTGCTTGCAATTCTAGAGGTGTCTCCAATTGATCGAGGATGATCTTTGCGGTATGGACTGTCCGTGGCAGATCACTTGCAAAGGCTGCATCAAAAGGAACAGTAGCTAGGTGCTTTCCTAATTTTTCAAGCTGATGAATAGAGGCTGGTAACAACGGAGAATCGCCATTTGATCCCTGAAAACGTCCTTCTTCATTCCATTCTGTCCGTCCGTGTCGAATAAAATATAGTTTCACAATCTTGTCTCCTTCTCTGTCTTTATTCCAAAATATCTGCAAAAGTCGCTTGTACGAAGTCTGCTAGAAGTTGTGGTTTGATTTGAATACTATGGCCGATTTCCCCGGCAGATACGATCATGGTCTCTAACTGAAGGGCTGATTCATCGATAAAGATTGGGAAAGGATGCTTTTGACGAATGCCCACCGGATTATTGGCACCATGAATATAACCAGTTGTTTTTTCGAGATCCTTTTGAGGAATCATAGCCACTTTCTTATTTCCCGATAATTTGGCCAATTTTTTTTCTGAAAGATGCTCTGTAATAGGAATGATCCCGATCACGGGCCCCGTTTTATCTCCTTTGAGAGCTAGGGTTTTGAAAATAGTAGAGCGATCAATTCCTTCTGGTAAGATCCCTTCTAAAGCGTTGATTTGTAAGCCTATGTGCTCAATTTTTGCTTTTGTCAAGATCTGCTCGACCAAGGTTTTTTTCACTTTATTTTTTTTTGCCATGGCTTTCTCCTTTTCTCTTTTTCTCTACAAAATCAGATTTCATTAGACCATTATAACATATAATAGCGACGATATTGTATTCTCCTTAAAAATAGAAAACAGCAGAAAAAGTGAAGATCACTTAATCTGCTGTTTTAAGGCTATTAGGAAGAGTTATCTTTTTGTACCTTGAATAGTTTCCGATAAATCGCTTCTTGGTCTTGCGTCGGAGCAATTTGGTTGAGATCCAAGTAGTGTGAGAATCCATTTAATTGCCCTTGAGAGGTATATTGATGCAAGTCGTATTCCGTATTGGTATCTGGCGCGGCATTATAGTAGCCATCATCAAATCCATAAGTAGGAATCCAAAGAGCTGTAAATTTATCAGTGGAGATACTATGTTCTTCCATGAAGTAGGTTCCGATATAGAGTCCAATATTTTTTGCACCCAAAGCTTGTAGTTTTGCTCGGAAAGCTTCAACACCTGCATTCATATCCTTCATGGTTTTTTCCTCAACGTCTAACCAATAGTAGGTCGGTTTGTAAGGAGAAGCAGCCTTGTAAAATTCTTCTGCTTCTTTTTCCATTTCTTTTTTATCCTTAGCAGCGACATAAGCGTAGACTGCAACAGGGATATTTCGTTTTTGGAATTCTTGAATATGGGTTTTAAAAGATTTATCCAGACCATTTAAGTAGGTTGCCGCATTTTCCTTTTTAGCTTGAGCCCCACTATGGACACGAACGATCACACCTCCCACATTTTGGGAGAGGACATCGTAATCAATTTCACTAGGCAATTGCCAGCCTGAAATATCAATGATCGGGCGGCCAACCAGTTCTGGATTGATGTCTTCTTCTTTTTTTGAAGAAGAGCTTGCAGTAGTTGTTTTTCGAGGTGTATTGGAGTTCGGAATGGTTTTGGTTGTTTCTAGTCGTTCTCTGGCTTGTAGATCGGCAATCGTTCGTGAAAGAACGAGAAAAGAAATGATACCGATAAAAAAGACAAAGAGAACAACGGGTTTTATCCTTTTTCTCATACAGAAACATTTTACCGTAAAAAATACGAAAAGGCAAAACTTAATGCTTAAAAGATGCTGATTTCAGCCATTATTTTCAAAAAAAAGGAATCTTTTCATCGAAAAAGGATAAAAATATATGAAAATAAGAAGAATGATTAGAATATTTCTTGAAAAAAGGGAAGAAGCCGAATCTTTTCTGGCCTTTCCTTGGTTTTGCTTCTTAAAAATGATATAATGAGGGTTGAACATTAGGAATATGGTGAATTATGAAAATTGAAAAAAGACATCTTTTAAATTATTCCATCCTCATTCCCTATTTGATTTTATCCATCATTGGCTTGATTGTAGTCTATTCGACAACAAGTGCCTTGGCGATTCAAAGTGGAGTGAGTTCGATTCGGATGGTCCGGACACAGGGGTTCTTTTTCATCCTAAGTCTCCTAACCATCGCCTTGATTTATAAATTTAGCTTAAACTTTCTTCGAAATAAAAAAGTATTGGCTTTTGTCATCTTTATTGAAGTGATTTTGTTGATTTTGTCTAGGTTTATCACAGATACGGTCAACGGAGCTCACGGTTGGTTGACGATCCCAGGAGGGTTTAGTATCCAGCCAGCTGAATACCTTAAGGTGATCTTAGTCTGGTATCTGGCCTTGATCTTTTCGAAACGACAAGATGAAATCCGTGATTATGATTATCAAGCCTTGACCCATAATGAATGGATTCCAAGGAATTTAAACGATTGGCGTTGGCTGACCTTGACTCTGATTGGAATCGTTGTGATTATGCCGGACTTGGGAAATGCGACGATCTTGGCCTTAACGGTCTTGATCATGATTACGGCTAGTGGAGTGGGCTACCGTTGGTTTACCTCTTTACTTGGTTTAGTTGTTGGAGCATCCACCATTGTCCTTGGTTCAATATGGATCATCGGTGTGGACCGTGTCGCTAAAATTCCTGTATTTGGTTATGTGGCCAAACGTTTTAGTGCCTTCTTTAACCCCTTTAATGACTTGTCTGGCGCAGGCCACCAATTAGCTAATTCATACTATGCCATGAGTAACGGTGGTTGGTTTGGCTTGGGGCTAGGAAATTCCATTGAAAAACAAGGTTACTTACCAGAAGCGCACACAGACTTTGTGTTTGCGATCGTGATTGAAGAATTAGGTTTTGTTGGAGCTAGCTTGATTCTTGCTCTCTTATTCTTCTTGATTCTTCGGATCATTTTAGTCGGTATTCGAGCAAAGAATCCTTTTAATTCAATGATGGCTATTGGGATCGGTGGGATGATCTTGGTACAAACCTTCATTAACATCGGAGGAATTTCTGGTTTGATTCCGTCTACAGGAGTGACCTTCCCCTTCTTATCCCAAGGGGGAAATAGCTTATGGGTCTTATCCGTAGCGATTGCTTTCGTTTTGAATATCGATGCTAGTGAAAAACGGGCTAAGATGGAACAAGAAGGCATGGTTTTTGAAGAAAAAGGTAAAATCAAACCTTATTATTAAAAGGGAATTGTTGAATGGCTATTCAAAAAGGAGAAAAAATGGTCTTACAAAAATTAGAGAACTTCACAAATAAAGATATTATCAAAGAAGAAGCCGAAATTTTAACTAATTTATTAGATGATATTACGAAAAATTTGGTTCGTCCGGAAACCTTTGATAAAATTAGACAGTTGAAGGATCTATCAAAAACACAGAACTATCGTGAGTTAAATCAAATAGTGGAACAATTGACAAATGAAGAAATGACAGTGATTTCACGTTATTTTGCCATTTTACCACTCTTGATTAACATCTCAGAAGATGTCGATTTGGCCTATGAAATTAATCATTTGAATAACGTGGATGGTGAATACCTCGGAAAACTTTCTTCAACCATTAAAGAAGTTGCAAAAAATGAAGATGCACAAGAAATTCTTGAAAATCTCAATATTGTACCTGTTTTAACAGCCCATCCAACTCAAGTGCAACGAAAAACCATGCTGGATCTAACCAATCATATTCATGCTCTTCTTCGTCAGCACCGGGATGTTAAAGCTGGTTTAATGAATGAGAATAAGTGGTATAACAACCTTCGTTGTAATATCGAAATCATGATGCAAACGGATATGATTCGTGATAAAAAATTGAAGGTTACTAATGAGATCACCAACGTCATGGAATATTACAATAGCTCCTTCTTGCAAGCTGTTCCAAACCTGATGTTGGAATACAAACGCTTGGCAAAAGAGCATGGATTAGAGCTTGAACAACCACGTCCGATCACAATGGGCATGTGGATCGGGGGAGACCGGGACGGGAATCCGTTTGTAACAGCTGAGACCTTGAAGCGTTCAGCAACTATTCAAAGTGAAGTCATTTTGAACTATTACATCGAAAAGATTTCAAAATTATACCGTCATTTCTCCCTTTCAACGAGTCTTTCTAAAACAAGTGAAGCAGTAGCTGAAATGGCAGCCCTATCAAGTGATACATCCGTCTTTCGTGAAAAAGAACCTTACCGTCGGGCTTTCCACTATATCCAATCAAAATTGATCCAAACCTTGGTCAATTTAAAAGAATGGACGATGGTGGGAGAAACCAGAGAAGATCGTTATGCGGTCGAGAGATTGTTGGGAGCAAATAATCACCAACAAGGGCCGGTTTCTGATTATATTGGCAATCGTATCTCTGGAGCTTTAAAGAAAATTTCTGAGAAAGAAGCTCCAGCTTATGCCTCAGCTCAAGAATTCAAAGAAGACCTTGAAAAGATCAAAGATTCCTTGTTAGAAAACAAATCAGAGTATTTAATTTCTGGTGAGTTTGCAGAACTTCTAGAAGCCATCGATGTTTTTGGATTCTATCTGGCCTCTATTGATATGCGCCAGGATTCGAGTGTGCATGAAGCCTGTGTGGCAGAATTATTGAAATCAGCAGGGATTGATGACCATTATTCTGATTTATCAGAGGATGAAAAGTGTCAAGTTCTCTTGAAAGAACTTTTAGAAGACCCACGAATTTTATCAGCAACTCATGCTGAAAAATCTGAACTGCTTGAAAAAGAATTAGCGATTTTCCAAACGGCCCGTGAATTGAAGGATCGTTTAGGAGAAGAAGTCATTCGTCAAAACATCATTTCTCATGCAACAAGTGTATCAGATATGTTGGAATTGGCTGTGATGTTGAAAGAAGTGGGCTTAGTCGATACGGAAAAAGCTCGCGTTCAAATCGTACCGTTGTTTGAAACGATCGAAGACTTGGATCACTCAGAAGAAACCATGAGAAGTTACTTGTCTCTTCCGATTGCCAAACGTTGGATTGCTTCTAAGAACAACTACCAAGAGATTATGTTAGGTTACTCTGATTCCAACAAAGATGGTGGATACTTGTCTTCTTGCTGGACCCTCTTTAAAGCTCAACAACAATTGACCGCTATCGGAGACGAGTTTGGAGTGAAGATTACCTTCTTCCATGGTCGTGGTGGTACTGTTGGCCGTGGTGGAGGTCCTACTTATGAAGCCATCACTTCTCAACCATTGAAATCCATTAATGACCGTATCCGCTTAACCGAGCAAGGGGAAGTGATCGGCAATAAATACGGAAACAAAGATGCCGCCTACTACAACCTTGAAATGCTCGTCTCTGCAACCATTAACCGAATGATTGCAGAACAAAAGAGTCCATTCTCTATGTTTGATCGTTTCGGGGAAGTCATGGATAAAGTCGTGAATCGCAGTTACGATATCTATCGTGATTTGGTCTTTGGAAATGAGCACTTCTATGATTACTTCTTTGAATCAAGTCCGATCAAAGCAATTTCAAGCTTTAATATTGGTTCACGTCCTGCTGCTCGTAAGACCATTACAGAAATCGGTGGTTTGCGTGCTATCCCTTGGGTCTTCTCTTGGTCACAAAGTCGGGTGATGTTCCCTGGTTGGTACGGAGTAGGTTCTAGCTTTAAGGAATTTATCGATGAGGATCCTGAGAATATCGAAACCCTTCGATACATGTATAAAAACTGGCCTTTCTTCCAATCTCTCTTGTCAAATGTGGACATGGTTTTATCCAAAGCCAACATGGACATTGCCTTTGAGTACGCTCAATTGTGTGAAGAAGAAGAAGTTAGCAATATTTATCAGATTATCTTACATGAATGGCAATTGACCAAGGACATCATCTTGATGATTGAGGAACAAGACGAGTTGCTCGCGGAGAACCCTTATCTGAAAGAAAGTTTGGATTACCGGATGCCGTACTTTAACGTCCTGAACTATATTCAGTTAGAATTGATTCGACGTCAACGGACTGGACAACTACCAGCCGATCAAGACAAGCTGATCCATATTACGATCAATGGAGTGGCTACAGGATTACGAAATTCAGGTTAAAAAAATCGGAACATTGTTCCGATTTTTTCTGCTCTGAAATGAAGTGATAGAAGATGCTTAACGAGCTTAAATTGAAGATTTTAAATGAGAATTTTCAAAGCTAGATCAGGATCTTTCAGCAAGATGATAAAATAAAAGAAAAGAAGAGGAATAATTAAGAAAATATAGGTAAAAGGCTTGCAATTTCATCTAAAATTCGATAGAATAGTAAGGAAAGTTAGACTGTATTGCCTACTGTCTATCTATAAAATATATTTTATTGGAGGCTTTTACTCAAATGGCAAAAGAAAAATACGATCGTAGTAAACCGCACGTTAACATCGGTACAATCGGACACGTTGACCACGGTAAAACTACCCTAACTGCAGCAATCACAACTGTTTTGGCACGTCGCTTGCCTTCATCAGTTAACCAACCTAAAGACTATGCGTCTATCGATGCTGCTCCAGAAGAACGCGAACGCGGTATCACCATCAACACTGCACACGTTGAGTACGAAACTGCTAAACGTCACTACGCTCACATCGACGCTCCAGGACACGCGGACTACGTTAAAAACATGATCACTGGTGCCGCTCAAATGGACGGAGCTATCCTTGTAGTAGCTTCAACTGACGGACCAATGCCACAAACACGTGAACACATCCTTCTTTCACGTCAGGTTGGTGTTAAACACTTGATCGTCTTCATGAACAAAGTTGACTTGGTTGACGATGAAGAATTGCTTGAATTGGTTGAAATGGAAATCCGTGACCTTCTTTCAGAATACGATTTCCCAGGTGATGACCTTCCAGTTATCCAAGGTTCAGCTCTTAAAGCTCTTGAAGGTGACTCTAAATATGAAGACATCATCATGGAATTGATGGATACTGTTGATGAGTACATCCCAGAACCAGAACGTGATACTGACAAACCATTGCTTCTTCCAGTCGAAGACGTATTCTCAATCACTGGACGTGGTACAGTTGCTTCAGGACGTATCGACCGTGGTGTTGTTCGTGTCAACGACGAAATCGAAATCGTTGGTATCAAAGACGAAATCCAAAAAGCAGTTGTTACTGGTGTTGAAATGTTCCGTAAACAACTTGACGAAGGTCTTGCAGGGGATAACGTTGGTGTGCTTCTTCGTGGTATCCAACGTGATGAAATCGAACGTGGACAAGTTATCGCTAAACCAGGTTCAATCAACCCACACACTAAATTCAAAGGTGAAGTTTACATCCTTACTAAAGAAGAAGGTGGACGTCATACTCCATTCTTCAACAACTACCGTCCACAGTTCTACTTCCGTACAACTGACGTAACTGGATCTATCGAACTTCCAGCTGGAACTGAAATGGTAATGCCTGGTGATAACGTGACTATCGACGTTGAGTTGATCCACCCAATCGCCGTTGAACAAGGTACTACATTCTCAATCCGTGAAGGTGGACGTACTGTTGGTTCAGGTATGGTTACTGAAATCGAAGCTTAATTCGATCTAGTTCCCAGATTAACAATTATATAGACAGACAGAAAACCCCGTGAAGACGGGGTTTTTATTTTGGTAAAAAGTAAAATGAGCTTGTGCAACCTTTCATTATGACGAAAATTATGGTAAAATAGATAGTATAAAATTAGAAAAAAGAGGTATGTGAAATGTCACGTAAACCATTTATCGCTGGTAACTGGAAAATGAACAAAAATCCAGAAGAAGCAAAAGCATTCGTTGAAGCTGTAGCATCAAAACTTCCTTCAGCTGACCTTGTTGAAGCTGGTATCGCAGCTCCTGCAGTTGACTTGGCAACTGTTCTTGCTGCTGCTAAAGGTTCAAACCTTAAAGTTGCTGCCCAAAACACTTACTTTGAAAATGCTGGTGCCTTTACTGGTGAAACTTCTCCAAAAGTATTGTCAGAAATGGGTGTTAACTACGTTGTTATCGGTCACTCTGAACGTCGTGATTACTTCCACGAAACAGATGAAGACATCAACAAAAAAGCAAAAGCAATCTTTGCGAACGGCATGCTTCCAATCATCTGTTGTGGTGAAAGCCTTGAAACTTACGAAGCTGGTAAAGCAGCAGAATTCGTAGGTGCTCAAGTTTCAGCTGCCCTTGCTGGATTGACTGCAGAACAAGTCGCTTCAACAGTAATCGCCTACGAACCAATCTGGGCTATCGGTACTGGTAAATCAGCTTCACAAGACGACGCACAAAAAATGTGTAAAGTTGTTCGTGACGTTGTAGCTGCTGACTTTGGTCAAGAAGTTGCTGACAAAGTACGTGTTCAATATGGTGGATCAGTTAAACCTGAAAATGTTGCTGAATACATGGCTTGTCCAGACGTTGACGGAGCTCTTGTTGGTGGTGCATCACTTGAAGCTGAAAGCTTCTTGGCATTGCTTGACTTTGTTAAATAATGACATATAAAAAGGCGAGAGGTTTCTCGTCTTTTTTTATAGTAGAAAAGACCAGCTACAAAGCTGGTCTTTTAAGTTAGGAACGTCCTAATAGTTTCTTAATGAGAGAAATCAGTTTGTATTTAAGAGGACGGGGATAATAACGGAAGGTCCCCATCTTACGAACGATGTAGCCATTGAAGTTTTGTTTGAAACGAAGCACACCGTCTGACCCGTCAAAGATTCCTTGAATACCCAGGAAGTTATATTTTGGGATACCACGTTTGATGGTTTCAAGCATCATATATTCTTGGAGAACAGCAGGAGCATAGAACTTATTAAATTCTGTATAAGAGCCACTGAATAAATAGGTGGATTCTTGTGGCATATAGACGAAGAGGCTACCTGCAAGAATGACGTCTTGATCTCCATATTTTTCAATATATTCCTTTGCTTCATTAATCCGAATGGAAAGTTTACTTATTTGCAGATTTAATTGTGATATTTGTTTATTTACTTTCGCAGAATTAATACCTGATGAAACTTTTTCTATTAGAGGGTTAATTTGAGATTGAAGATCATTATGTTTTGATTGTAATATTGCTAGATAGTGTTCGAAATTCAGTGTCGCAATCATAAATTCCACTTTGTCGCCAAAACTATCATAGAAGGTTTGGTAATAATCTAAGGTCTTATCTTGATAGTCTCGACGGTCACTGGTAGAAGAAGTAATTTCCTTGAAGAGCTGCAGTTCATCTCTGTTTAACCGTTTCAATTGAATGCCAAAAGCCTTAGCTTTCTTAACAAGTGGCTTTCCTTTTTTACTGAAGCTCGTAAGAAGATTTTTTTCGGTGATGCCCTCCATGTCTTTTACATAATGCCAATCAGGTTCTCCTCCTGGATAACCTGTTGTTAAACCATCATGCTGATAGCCCAATTTTTTTAGGGTATCCATGAAATGGGTTTGCTCTTCACTGGTTGGATTGCCGTCACTGTCAAAGGTTTGATAGGTATCATAGGGCTTGATAACGAGTTCAATAGCCCCATTTTCTTTCGCATAGTCTTTTAAGGCTGCATAGAAGGGTTCTAGCATAGTCTCCTCTTGGTAAAGAGGGCCAGAATTGATTTCCATATGGAGACCACCTGTCATAGGAAGACTGTACAAGATTGCTGCCACTTGGACTTGATTTTCTTGTTTCCAAGCGATAAATTGGACCGTGTTTCCTCGCTTTTCGAGCAGATCTGCCATTTCAGCAGACTGGATGAAGGAACGATGTGAGACAGTATTTGCAAATGAGGTAAATTCTTCTTTTGAAATTATCGTAAGAGTCATGTAACTTATTTACTCCTTAATTTTTTCCGGATCTTGTAGACTTTGTTTACAAGTGGATAGAGTGGACTGGTTGGGAGGTTGAATTCCCCAACAAATTCTTCAATGACAGGATTAAATTTAGATTTGAAATGATAGAGACCACCATCGAGTGAATTTTCAATGCCCCCCATATTTTGCCAAGAAGCACCACGGTCGAAAGCGTGTTGGGCAGTTTCATACCAGGTGAGGATAGCAGGTTGGTAACGGCGGAATTCTTCATCCATCCCTGCATAAACATTTTCAGACGTCCCACCGAATTCAAGGGTTAAGGTCCCAGATAAAGGAACAACCTGTCTACCTGCTTGGAGATGCTGTTCAAGAAATTGCAGTTCTTCCTCTATCCGCTCTTTTTCTTTTTGGTTGTTCTCAACCTTGCCAGGCTTTGTTTTTTCTGTGAATTTTTCAGCCTCTGCCTTGTTTTTTTCAAGATCTTTTATAAGGAAGGTTTTCCGTTCCTCGAGATCTAGAGTAGACAAAGTAATGTAGGATTGTCCTTGGTAGGTAGTGAGCAGTTTTTCGTAGTAGTCTTTTCCACGTAAATGAATGCTTTTACGAGCCTCAGTCTTTTTCATGAGAGAAGCAAAGTCCTTCAACAATTCAGTCCCGCCAAATTGGACATGGATCCCTTTGTTTCGAGCAGTTCGGATGGCTTGTCGAGTAGATTTTGAAAGATCTTGCTCAGTGAAAAACTCTTTGTGGATATTTGCTTGAAAGCGTGGTTGGATATTTTCTGCCATATCACTGGTTCGGCCAGTCCATTCAACCCCTTCTTTAGTTAAGGTGTCGATCATCGTTTGCACAGCAGGAGATTGCGTCTGTTCTTGTCCAATCAAATGTTTACTCAAGAAAAGACTTGGATCAAATTTCACAAACAAGGCCTTGTATTGTTTGGCAATTTTTTTAAGAGACTGGATCACATAGAAAACCAGCTCTTTGTTTTGGTAATCCATGATTGGGCCTCGAGGAATGTAAAGCATGGAAAAGCCAAGTGGCAGGGGTTGAATCAAGATGCTAGCAACAGCGACTAATTGGTCTTCTTGATAAAAACCAACCCGTTCATTTCCCCAATTATCTTTGATTTTTGCCCATGAGCTGCTTTGTAAGAGATTGGTTTGATCACTCTGAATAACAAAGTCATCATGCTCACTAGCTGAAATTCCTAGCTGGTAATGGTACATTTCTTATAATACCCACTTTCTAATGGCGTATGCAACGCCAGATTCATCATTTGATTTGGTAATAGTTGTAGCAATTTTTTTAAGAGCTGGATTGCCATTCTCCATAACGACGGCATGTCCCACGACTTCTAGCATGGAACGGTCATTTTCCTCATCTCCGATGGCCATGGTTTCTTCTTGCTGAATTCCAAGTCGTTCAGCTAGATGAAGAACAGCTGATCCCTTATTGGTTGTTTTCCCTAGAATTTCTAAATAAAAAGGGGCTGATTTGACCATAGTGAAGCGGTCCTCGAATTCTTTAGGGATTTTTGCAATCGCAGCATCTAGAATGTCTGGTTCATCGATATACATGGCCTTGACAAATTCTTTCTCAAGAACTTCTTCAGGCGTCCGGTAATAAAGGGGCATATTGACCAGTTGAGATTCATGAATGGTGTAGCGTCCGATATCGCGGTTGCTGGTATAGATGCCGTCTTTAGTAATTGCATGAGAGTGGATTTGGAGTTTGTTAGCAAGAGACTCGATATCGAGATAGTCCTCATAATGCAAAAGGTCTTTGATGAGTTCTTTTCCAGTAGCGGTTTCTTGCACCAGACCGCCATTAAAGGTAATAACATAGTCTCCAGGATCCATCAAATGGAGTTCTTTTAAAATTTTTGAGACCCCTGCGATAGGACGACCGGTTGTGATCACGATTTTAACGCCTGCAGCTTTAGCATCTTGAATGGCTTCAAATACGGAAGGTGTGATTTCTTTCTTTGAATTAAGAAGTGTACCGTCGATATCGATCGCCACTAATTTAATGGACATCCGTCTCTCCTGTAAAATAATCATTGGTGATATAGGAAGTGAATTCCTCTACTTGCTTACTGAAAAGTCCATTAACCTCCAGCATTTCTTTGGGGAAATAGAAGCGGTTGTCCCCATAGCGAGTTCCTGCTAAAGCAGCGACGAGTGGAGACAACTGAGACAATTCAGCGAGACTCCCATCTTTTCGGATCATCTCGATCTGGGTCCGCGGTTTTTCAAGCTCTGGTCGATAAATATCGTAGGGCAGGTCAAAATTTTGATGAATAGCTGTGTAGTAGGTTGGATTAAACCCAATCTCTTTAATCAGTTTTTCAAGGATTGCTAAGTCATTTCGCTTATCTTCTGTAAATAGAATCGATTTAAAGACTTTCCGATTAATATAGCGCTGAGCAAGATCAGACAAGATGGTATCCGGACTATCCATCCAGACTTGGAAATAGGTATTCATCACACCGTCATCTAGGTTTAGGTAGTCTTGAATGGTGACCTCTTCTTCAAAAAATGGAATCAAGCGAGGTGAAGTCAGTTGAAAATACTCTTTCTGATCTGGATAAATGGTTCTAGCGCGTTTGAGTAGATTTTGAAGGAGGACTTCCATGGCACGAGTAGCCGGGTGGAAGTAGACCTGCATATACATTTGGTAACGGCTGACCACGTAATCCTCGACAGCATGCATGCCATTTTGTTGGAAGGCAATGCCATTTTCAATCGGTCGAATGACGCGCAAAATACGGGTCAAGTCAAATTTTCCATAGGAAGCCCCTGTAAAATAGGCATCCCGCAGTAAATAATCCATCCGGTCCACATCAATTTGACTAGAAATTAATTGCACCACTTGTTTATTGGGATAGGTATGATCAATGACGCTGGCTACACGATTTGGGAAATCAGGAGCCACTTGCAAGAGGATTTGATTGACCTCCGTCTCTGGACTGGTGATGATCAGCTGGGTCATCTTTTCATGATCGGTCCCAAACAGTCCTTCAAAGGTATGGGAATAGGCACCATGTCCAATGTCATGAAGAAGAGCGGCTGTCATGGTCAGTAAGTTTTCATCAGAATTCCATTGCTCTGCATACTTTTCCTCAAAAATGGACAGAATGCGTCTTGAAATTTCATAGGCGCCAAGACAGTGAGAAAAACGACTATGCTCCCCACCGTGGAAGGTAAAACCAGATGTCCCCAGTTGTTTGATGCGGCGTAGTCGTTGAAATTCTTTACTATTAATTAATTGATAAATGATGGGATGATCCACATGAACGTAATCATGAACGGGATCGCGAAAGACTTTTTCATTCATGGGTCTATTATAGCAAAAAAAAGCCTATTTTGCGATCTAGAGGCTAATAGGGGCAGTCAAAATGCGTAAAATTTGATAGAATAGTAAGGCAAGAAAAGAAGAGAAGGAGACAAAGATGCAAGTTCGCATTCAAAATACCATTCGATTTGGAGAAGAAATGGAAATCGTTGATCAGTACTATCAAGGTGAATGGAAGGAAAAAGCAGGTTTTCAATATCTCTTGTATACCAATGAAGAAGATGAAAAGGTTGCTTTGAAATTTTCCAACGATGAATTGGTCATGACACGATTTTCAACTCCCAAATCCATCATGCGCTTCTACAAAAATGAAGATGGTGGGGCGATCATCCCAACTCCGATGGGCATTCAGCAGTTTTTGATTACGACAGATCTCTTTCAATTAGAGGAAGGGCATTTGCAAGTGTCTTATCGCTTGTTAACTCTTGATGGAGAACAGGAATTTGCCAATTATCAATTACTGGTGGAATGGGAAGAGTAGACCTCATTAAATTATTAGAGATCCCGCTTGCTTTATTCTATAAAAATGGTATAATAAAACCACTCAAGGGAGTAGCTGGCGGTTTTCCGCGATAGTGTCGTCATTACGAAATTATTTCCGGCACTATATTAAACGGCGAGACTTGTTTTTTCAAACAGGTCTCTTTTTTGTGCAAAAGAGACTTAGTAGAAAGATATAAGGAGGAAATTATTTTGTCAAAAGAACAAAATAAAGCTTTGTTTTATACACAGAGTAAAGAAGAAGTTCTAAAGGAATTAGACTCTTCAATTGAAGGCTTGTCAGCTGCTCAAGCTCAAGAACGTTTAGCGACTTATGGTCATAATGAACTGGACGAAGGTGAAAAACGTAGCCTCTTGTCTAAGTTTATCGATCAGTTTAAAGATTTGATGATCATCATCTTGTTGACCGCCGCAGCTCTCTCTGTGATCACAGAAGGAATGGACGGCCTTACAGATGCCATGATCATCTTAGCCGTTGTTGTTTTGAATGCAGCCTTTGGTGTCTACCAAGAAGGACAAGCCGAAGCAGCTATCGAAGCACTGAAAAACATGTCAAGTCCATTAGCGCGTGTCCGCCGTGATGGTCACGTGATTGAAATTGATTCCAAAGAATTGGTCCCAGGTGATATCGTTCTTCTGGAAGCTGGAGATGTGGTTCCTGCTGATATGCGCTTGTTGGAAGCAGCTTCTCTTAAGATCGAAGAAGCAGCTCTTACAGGGGAATCGGTTCCAGTTGAAAAAGATGTGACTGGCCTTGTTGAGGCAGATGCTGGTATCGGAGACCGTGTCAATATGGGTTACCAAAATTCAAACGTAACCTATGGTCGTGGTACAGGGGTCGTGACCAACACAGGTATGTATACAGAGGTTGGTAAGATTGCAGATATGTTGGCCAATGCCGATGAAACGGAAACACCGTTGAAGCAAAGTTTGGAACAACTCTCTAAAGCCTTGACTTACCTCATTGTAGCCATTGCTGCAGTGACTTTCCTTGTTGGTGTCTTCGTTCGTGGGGAACATCCATTGGAAGGCTTGATGGTAGCAGTTGCTCTTGCGGTTGCGGCGATTCCAGAAGGACTTCCTGCCATTGTAACCATTGTTCTCTCTTTGGGAACAACAACCCTTGCCAAACGCAATTCGATTGTTCGTAAATTGCCAGCCGTTGAAACACTTGGTTCAACAGAAATCATTGCATCTGATAAAACAGGTACCTTGACCATGAACCAAATGACGGTTGAAAAAGTCTATACCAACGGTCAATTACAAAGTGCAGCAACCGAAATTGGATCAAACAATAATACGCTTCGCATCATGAACTTTGCCAATGATACCAAGGTGGACCCATCTGGCAAGTTGATTGGGGACCCAACAGAGACTGCTTTGGTACAGTTTGGTTTGGACCACAACTTTGATGTTCGTGAAGTCTTGAAGGATGAGCCACGTGTGGCTGAATTGCCATTTGACTCAGACCGTAAGCTTATGTCTACTATCCATAAGGAAGCAGACGGTTCATACTTTATCGCTGTCAAGGGGGCTCCTGACCAATTGCTCAAACGTGTGACGCGTATTGAAGTCAATGGGGAAGTTCGTCCTATCACAGATGAAGATAAGAAAGCTATCCTTGCTACCAACAAAGACTTGGCTAAACAAGCCCTTCGTGTCTTGATGATGGCTTATAAGACAAGCAACGAAATTCCAACTTTGGAGTCTGAAATTGTTGAGTCTGACCTGATCTTCTCTGGTTTGGTCGGTATGATTGACCCTGAGCGTCCAGAAGCTGCAGAAGCTGTCCGTGTCGCTAAGGAAGCAGGTATCCGTCCGATCATGATCACAGGTGACCACCAAGATACGGCAGAAGCCATTGCCAAACGTCTTGGGATCATCGATCCAAATGATACAGAAGACCATGTCTTCACAGGGGCTGAGTTGAATGAACTCTCTGATGAGGAATTCCAAAAAGTCTTCAAGCAATACTCTGTCTATGCGCGTGTATCACCTGAACACAAGGTTCGGATCGTTAAAGCTTGGCAAAATGAAGGAAAAGTTGTTGCCATGACAGGGGACGGGGTCAACGATGCACCATCACTTAAGACAGCTGATATCGGTATCGGTATGGGGATTACAGGTACAGAGGTTTCTAAGGGAGCTTCAGACATGGTCCTTGCAGATGATAACTTTGCAACCATTATCGTAGCGGTAGAAGAAGGACGTAAGGTCTTCTCAAATATCCAAAAATCTATCCAATACCTCTTGTCTGCCAATATGGCTGAAGTCTTTACCATCTTCTTTGCAACCCTCTTTGGATGGGATGTTCTTCAACCAGTACATCTTCTCTGGATTAACCTGGTTACCGATACTCTTCCAGCCATCGCTCTTGGTGTGGAACCAGCTGAGCCAGGTGTCATGACCCACAAACCTCGTGGACGTAAATCTAACTTCTTTGACGGTGGGGTCTTCGGAGCTATTCTTTATCAAGGTGTCTTCCAAACCATGCTGGTTCTTGGTGTTTATGGCTGGGCCTTACTCTATCCAGAACATGCGACTCGTGCCGAAATCCATGCAGACGCTTTGACCATGGCCTTTGCAACTCTTGGTTTGATCCAATTGCTCCATGCCTTTAACGTTAAATCGGTTTACCAATCCATCTTTAAAGTGGGACTCTTCAAGAACAAGACCTTTAACTGGTCGATTCCAGTTGCCTTTGTTCTCTTGATGGCGACCATCATTGTCCCTGGATTTAACAAACTCTTCCATGTCTCTCATTTGAGTTTGACACAATGGTTAGCTGTTATGATTGGTTCGCTCTTGATTGTTGTTCTCGTTGAGATTGTTAAAGCTGTTCAACGTGCACTTGGAAAAGATAAAAACGCCATTTAAGCATAAAAAAAGTCATCTTCGGATGGCTTTTTTTGCGTGCAAAATAGACTGGGCATATTTCTTGAGGTACGTGTGGATTTTTGATAAACTAGTCAACAGTTTGAAGAAAGGAAACTTAGTTATGAAAAAGTTTTTTGCTGAAGTAATTGGCACATTTATGCTTGTCTTTATCGGGACTGGCGCAGTTGTTTTTGGAAATGGGACAGAAGGTCTGGGACATTTAGGAATTGCCTTGGCATTCGGTTTATCCATTGTTGCAGCAGCTTACTCAATTGGGACTGTTTCGGGTGCCCACTTGAACCCGGCTGTTTCGATTGCCATGTTTGTGAACAAACGCTTGTCTTCAAAGGACTTGGTTAATTATATTGCAGCGCAAGTAGTGGGTGCGGTACTCGCATCTGCAACAGTACTCTTCCTCTTGTCAAATTCAGGTATGTCAACAGCTAGTCTTGGTGAAAATGCCCTAGCGAAGGGTGTGACTCCATTTGGCGGATTCTTGTTTGAAGTAATTGCTTCCTTTATCTTTATTTTGGTCATCATGACTGTGACATCAGCTACCAAAGGTAATGGGAAGATCGCTGGTCTTGTGATCGGTTTGAGCTTGACTTTGATTATTCTTGTTGGTTTGAACATTACAGGACTTTCCGTTAACCCAGCTCGTAGCTTGGCGCCTGCCCTTTTTGTTGGTGGTGCGGCTCTTAAACAAATTTGGATCTTTATCTTGGCTCCAATTGTCGGAGGAATTCTCGCAGCAATCGTTGCAAAAAATCTCTTAGATACAGAAGAGTAAAAAAATTGGTCCCAGAGGGACCAATTTTTTTTTTATAGTTCAAGAATCGTCATGGCTTGAGAAAATTCATGAGCGAGCTGTTTTTTCTTGTATGCTTTAAATTCGGGGAGGTCTTTAATTCTGCGATAGCGTTTGTAGGGATCGTATTGTTTTGGAAAATCATATTCAGGAAAAGCTTCGAAAAATTGTTTGAAAAGCTCCCATTCTCGGACATAGCCTAAAGGTCTGGCATGATAGGTGATGGTGTCAATCGTTGTCGCTGGCATTCGGTGGTGGCTATGACCAAAAATCACCTCTCTGACTGGATATTGTCTAAAAAGCTCATGAAAGGCTTGGCTCCCTAGAAAAGCATTAAAGCGTTCAAAATAAGGATGGCGTAGGAGAAACTGACTATGAGGAACAAAGTGCATGGCGATAATCAAAGGTTGATTTACACGCATGAGCTCTTGTTTCAGCTCTTGCAAAAGATTTTTGGTAATGGCTGGATCAGATCCTATTCGTTGGAGGCGTCTGTCAAACCAAAATAGATTTTTGGTTTGGAGATGTTTTTGGGGAGAGATGGCAGGAACAAAACTGTAGTCATACCAGCCCGAAAAGGCAAGAAGCGTATGATTGGAGAAGGGAATCTTTTGAAATTCAAAAGGTCTTATGGCTTCTTCTGACAGGCCAAGCATATCATGATTTCCTAGGCTAAAGGTCACTGGAAGGTGACATTGAAGTTGGTCTAAAAATTCCTGTGAGGTCTTTTCAAAGCCGTTGGCAATATCTCCTGCAATATGGAGATGTTGAATTTTTTTGTCCTTGAAAAGAGTGATCAGGGTCTCTAATTCTTCTTTGCCGAAGTTGTTTGAATCAATATGTAAATCGGACATAAAAGCTACTGTTGTCATGCTACCAGTCTAGCATAAGAGAATCTTTTTTTCTAACAATTAGGTTACAAATGAATAGAAAAAATGCTGAAAATCAGCTGGCTTGGCAGTGGTCAACCAGTAGATCCAATATTGGAAGGTGGGCAAATAGTGAAGGTTATGATATAATAGACTAGATACATAGAAAGAGGTACTTATGGACATTTCAGAAATTCGTCAAAAAATTGATGCAAATCGTGAAAAATTAGCTTCTTTCAGGGGGTCTCTTTGACTTAGAGACATTGGAAGAAGAAATTGCCATTTTAGAAAATAAAATGACAGAATCTGATTTTTGGGATGATAACATTGCTGCGCAAAAGACATCTCAAGAATTAAATGAACTCAAGCAGACCTATGAAAATTTCCATCAAATGGTGGATCTCTTTGATGAGTCAGAAATTTTACTGGACTTTTTGACCGAAGATGATTCGGTCAAAGAAGAATTGATCGAGAAGTTGGAGGAGCTGGATAAACGCATGACCAGCTATGAGATGACCTTGCTATTGTCTGAACCCTATGACAATAATAATGCCATCCTAGAAATCCACCCAGGTTCAGGAGGAACAGAAGCTCAGGACTGGGGCGACATGCTTCTTCGGATGTATACTCGTTTTGGCAATGCCCATGGCTTCAAGGTTGAAATCTTGGACTATCAGGCTGGAGATGAGGCTGGAATCAAGTCTGTGACCTTATCTTTTGAAGGGCCTCATGCATACGGTCTTCTGAAATCTGAAATGGGGGTACACCGTTTGGTTCGGATCTCTCCATTTGACTCTGCTAAACGGCGTCATACCTCCTTTACATCTGTTGAGGTTATGCCTGAATTAGACGATACCATCGAAGTCGAAGTTCGTGACGATGATATCAAGATGGATACCTTCCGCTCAGGTGGAGCTGGTGGACAAAACGTCAACAAGGTTTCTACAGGGGTACGCTTGACCCACATTCCGACAGGGATTGTAGTGGCATCCACTGTGGACAGGACTCAGTACGGAAACCGTGATCGAGCAATGAAGATGTTGCAAGCCAAACTCTACCAATTGGAGCAAGAGAAAAAGGCAGCAGAAGTGGATTCTCTAAAAGGGGACAAAAAAGAAATTACCTGGGGAAGTCAAATCCGTTCTTATGTCTTTACCCCATACACCATGGTGAAGGATCACCGGACCAACTATGAAGTAGCGCAGGTGGACAAGGTGATGGATGGAGATATCGATGGCTTTATCGATGCCTACCTTAAATGGCGTCTCCAGTAATCTACATGGAATAACCCAGAAAAGAATGAAAGGAATTTCATTACATGTCAATGATTGAAATGAAAGATGTTGTCAAAAAATACGACAACGGGACAACAGCTCTTCGGGGAGTATCTGTCCGAATTGAACCGGGAGAATTTGCCTATATTGTAGGACCTTCTGGTGCAGGAAAGTCGACCTTTATTCGACTTTTATACCGTGAAGTTAAACACGATAAAGGAACACTGAAAGTTGCTGATTTTGATTTGGATAAAATCAAAAAACGTGATGTTCCAATGTTGCGACGCAATGTGGGAGTGGTTTTCCAAGATTATAAATTACTGCCAAAGAAGACTGTTTATGAAAATATTGCCTATGCTATGCAAGTTATTGGAGAGCGTCGTCGCAATATTAAAAAGCGCGTTATGGAAGTTTTGGATCTTGTTGGGTTGAAACACAAGGTCCGCTCATTCCCGAATGAATTGTCCGGCGGGGAGCAACAACGGATCGCGATTGCTCGTGCGATCGTCAATAATCCGAAAGTCTTGATTGCGGATGAGCCAACGGGTAACTTGGACCCAGATAATTCATGGGAAATCATGAATCTTTTGGAGCGAATTAATTTGCAAGGGACTACAGTATTGATGGCGACCCACAATAGTCAAATTGTAAATACTTTACGTCACCGTGTCATCGCGATTGAAAATGGTCGTGTAGTGCGTGATGAAGCGGAAGGAGAGTACGGATACGATGATTAGAAGATTTTTCCGACACTTGATCGAGTCGCTTAAAAGCTTGAAACGAAATGGTTGGATGACGATTGCAGCAGTCAGCTCGGTTATGATTACCCTTAGCTTGGTTGCTATTTTCGCCTCAGTTATTGCCAATACTATCAAGCTTTCAGATGATATTCAAAATAGTGTGCGGGTTGTAGTATACATGCGCAAAGATATTCAAGATCAGAGCGAGCAGATTGAAAAAGACGGTCAAACCGTGACCAATGAAAACTACCATAAGGTTTACGATGCTCTAACAGCCATGAAACATGTTGACAAGGTTGATTTTTCTAGCAAGGAAGAACAGTACGATAAACTGATCAAAACGGCTGGGAACAACTGGAAGATTTTTGATGGAGATGCTAATCCTCTCTATGATGCTTATTATGTAGAGACAACGGCTCCTAAATATGTAAAGCAAGTTTCTGCTGATGCCAAAAAAATTGAAGGAGTTTCTGAGGTTAAAGATGGTGGGGTCGATACCCAACGCTTGTTTGCTCTTGGAACCTTTATCCGAAACTGGGGCTTAATTGGTGTAGCTTTATTGATCTTCATCGCAGTTTTCTTGATTTCTAATACCATTCGGATTACCATCATTTCACGTAGTCGTGAGATTAAGATTATGCGACTGGTAGGAGCAAAAAATGGCTATATTCGTGCACCATTCCTTTTAGAAGGTGCTTGGATTGGTCTCTTGGGAGCCTTAGTTCCTTCAGTTTTGGTTTTTTATGTTTATAATGTTGTCTATACATCAATGAACAATAACTTGGCAGATCAAAACTTGTATCTCTATAGTCCACATGTCTTGGTACCGATTATGGTGGGAGGCCTCTTTGGATTAGGAATTTTGATCGGGGCGATTGGTTCTTCAATCTCCATGAGACGTTTTCTTAAGATATAATAAAAAAGCAAGTGCGAACTTGCTTTTTTTGTCTACTTTATGAGGACAGGAAGGATGATAAGGACTCTTTAGGATTGTCTAAAGAAGGGATTGAACATCTTCTCGTGACCAATAGAAGTTTCAGGGCCATGACCGGGATAGACAGTGTAGGAAGATGGAAGGGGAAAGAGTTCTTCTCTGATACTGCTAAGTAACTGTGCCGCATTCCCTGTTGGAAGATCGGTCCGTCCAATGGTTTCGCGAAAAAGGGCATCACCAGATAGAACCAGGTGATCCTCAGGGAAGACGATGGAAACCCCTCCTGCAGAGTGGCCTGGTGTCTCCAGAACATAAAAGTGGAAATCAGCTATTTGGTAATCGGAGCGAATTTCATAAAGGAAGTCGGCCTCCTTGCATTCAACATCTTCTAAATCCGCATGACGATCCAAACCAGATAAATTATCGACAGGAGAAGACAACCAACTGGCTTCTGCTGAATGGACATAAACAGGTGGGAAATGATACGTCTGACGAACCTTTTCAAGACTCATAATGTGATCGTAATGGGTATGGGTTAAAAGAATCGCTACGATTGGTTTTCCGATGCGATCAATTTGTTTTTGAATGGTCGCCCAGTCGCTACCTGGATCGACAAGAATGAGGGAGTGGTCATTTTCAAGGTAGTAGGTGTTTTCATAAGCTACAGGATTAACAGTACGATAGATTTTCATAAGGACTCCTTTCTAGAATAGTGTATCAAATTGTCAGGAAAATAACAGGATTGAAGTCAGCATGAAAGGAGAAAAAAATCTGCAGAGCTTGCTCAAACGTGATATAATTTTAAGTATTATGACAAGACAGAAACGGAAATATGCCATTGTGGACCTGGAAGCGACTAGTGCTGGAAGCAATGCTAAGATCATTCAGGTTGGGATTGTCATCATCGAAGATGGGAGGATTACGCAATCCTATGAGACGGATGTGAATCCCCATGAACGATTGGATGAGCATATCAAACAATTGACTGGCCTGACAGATGCTCGCTTGAAAAAAGCTCCAGAGTTTGCACAAGTGGCAAAAGAAATTTTTGAATTAATAGAAGATGCCGTCTTTGTGGCCCATAATGTCAAATTTGATGCGAATTTATTGGCAGAAGCCCTCTTTTGGGAAGGATTTGAGCTAACGACTCCTCGGATTGATACGGTTGAATTGTCTCAAATTTTCTATCCGACTTTAGAACGCTACAATTTAGGAGCGCTTGCAGCTGAACTAGAAATTGAGTTGCACCATGCTCACTCCGCTTTAGCTGATGCTATGGCAACAGCCCAGCTGCTGTTGAAATTGAGAGAGAAAATTGCGAGCTTACCAAGAGGATTGATCGAAAAACTTCTTTCGATGGCAGATTGTTTGATTTATGAATCACGACTCTTAATAGAAGATGCGCTTGAAGACAGTAGCCTTTTTTTACCAGCTCATTTAGCAGAAGTTCATGGTCTCTATCTGCGCAAGCCACAGCAGTTTTTAGAAAGTCGTCATTTGTCTGAACAGTTTGAACTCAATATGCAGCTGTTGGGAATGGAGGCTTATCCGGAACAAAGAGAATTTGTTGCCTATATCGAGGACAGTTTGCAACAGCCACTTCCGAGTTTTATTGAAGCGCCAACGGGTATCGGGAAGACCTATGCCTATCTATTAACGCTTTTAGCGAAAACCTCCAAGCGCATTCTTGTCAGTGTTCCCACTAAAATTCTTCAAGATCAAATTATGAAGAAGGAAGGAAAGACCATCCAAGATCTTTTCCAAATTCCCTTTCATAGCCTGAAAAGTCCCAAGGATTACATCCAACTCGATAAATTTTATGAGGCCTTACAGAGTGGGTCAGATAATGGGATGATTCGACGCTTTAAAATGCAACTCTTGGTTTGGCTGACGATGACAGAAACGGGAGAGTTCAGTGAAATTGGCCAACTCTATCGTCATCTTCATTTTGTAGCTGACATTTGCCACGATGGCCAATTGTCGAAGCGTTCACTTTTCTATCAGGAAGATTTTTGGCGCCTCGGCCAGGAAAAAGTGAAAACCAGCCAGGTAATTCTGACCAATCATGCCTATCTGTTAACTCGTCTAGAGGATGATAAGAGTCTACTTCAAGAATCTGTTCTGGTAGTGGATGAAGCGCAAAAACTCTTCTTTGCTTTAGAGCAGTTTTCACAGAGAGAAGAAACCTTGCAATCTCTTCTTCTAGGCTTGCAACACGCCATCGAAGAGGAAAAAGATCTGCTGCAGCGACGGTTGCTGGAGAGTATTCAATTTGAACTAAATGCCTGCTCTAAGGAAGTTGTACAAGGAAAAACAGCGATCTTATCAGATCAAACAGTGGCAAAAATTCGACAGGATGTATCGGAATTAAAAAACGAATCTCTAGAGAATCTAAGGGAATTGTTTGATGAGCGCTACCAAACCTTTTGGATGGACAAAGAAGTGGTCGAAAACCACCAGATTCTTCGTCTCCATGGAGGAGTTGAGGACTTGCTATCCTTTAAGGAGTTTGTGCCTGAAGAAGTGCCCGTGCTCTTTGTATCAGCGACGATCGCGATCAGTAAAAAGGTGCATTTACCTGCCCTTTTGGGATACCAAGAGCAGCAAATCTACCGGGTGCCAATAACAGTCAAACAACACCAGGAATTGTTGGTGCCGATAGATTTTCCAGATGTCGTTTCTTTATCTTCCGTGGAGTATGCAGGAGAGATTTGTCAGCTCATCGATGAACTCCTTCCTCTAAGAAAACCAATTTTTCTTTTGTTTACCTCAAAAGAATTGTTACTGGAGACGTCAAACGCCTTGAAGTTTCCTCATTTGGCCCAGTATCGAAATGGGGATGCAGCCAATATTAAGCGGCGATTTGACCGAGGAGAAAGCTCCATTTTATTGGGAACAGGAAGCTTCTGGGAGGGAGTCGATTTCTCTCAACAAAAAGAAGTGATTCAAATCATCACGCGCCTTCCTTTTGACAATCCTAAAGATTATATGGTTCAAAAGCTGAATACAAAACTCAGAGAACAGGGGAAAAATCCCTTTTACGACTATAGTCTTCCAGTCGCGATTTTAAGGCTAAAACAGGCTATTGGGAGAACCAGCCGTTTTCAAGATCAGGAATCTCTGGTCCTCTTATTGGATCAGCGGGTGGTAACCAAGCGATATGGAAAACAAATTTTGGACGGGTTGCAACAAGTGTTGCCCCTTCACACGACATTGAGAGAGCGGCTTGTTGAGCAAGCAGCTGACTTTTTTGAAAGGAATTGAGAAAATGAAAAATAAAGGATTTGGACTTGCAATTGCATTTGTACTGGCACTTTGTGCTATGTTGTTGGGAACTTTCTTTCCCATTATTGGCTCCAGTGTTTTTGCCTTAATTTTAGGAATTGTCCTTAATGAATTTGTGGATTTGCCGGAGAATTCACGACCAGGCTTGAACTGGTCCGGTAAGAAATTGTTGCAGTATTCGATTATCTTCATGGGATTTAGCTTGCCCATTGCGACAGTTGCCTCTACAGGTTTATCTTCTTTAAAGATTAGTCTGCCGACGATAACCGTTGCCTTTCTTGCAGCGATTATTTTTGGGAGAGTCTTCCACCTGAAATCTCATCTACGGACCTTAATTGGGTTTGGTACAGCTATTTGTGGTGGATCTGCTATTGCAGCAGCAGCTCCGATCATTGAAGCAGACGAAGAGGAAATTGCCCTATCTATGTCAACTATCTTCTTCTTCAACATTTTGGCTGTCTTTATCTTTCCAGTATTAGGGCATTTATGGCATATGTCTAATTTCCAATTTGGCCTCTGGTCAGGAACAGCCATTAACGATACGTCATCTGTTGTAGCAGCAGCATTTTCTTACAGTAAAGCAGCGGGGCAAATGGCTACAATTGTTAAGTTAACACGCGCCCTGATGATTGTACCAGTTTGTTTGGGCTTGATCGGTTTAAAATGGTATAGGAGTAAACAACAAGGAAGAAACAAAGGAATGTTAAAGAAAATTATTCCTTGGTTTATTATCTGGTTTATTGTGGCTTCCATTCTTTCTTCTATTGGCCTGGTACCTAAAGTGGTCCTACCTTACCTAAATGACCTTTCTCACCTCTTTATGGCCATGGCCTTGGTTGGAATCGGAAGCAAGGTTTCTTGGAAACAGTTCCGTGCGGCAGGAGCAGCCCCCCTTCTGGTAGGTTTGATTGCTTGGTTCTGTGTGGCAGGATCTAGCTTGATTCTACAGATGTTGTTCTATTAATTAATTTGATGATTCTCACAGAAAGGAACGTGAATGAAGAAAAATCATTTTTGGACGATCCACCTGGATTATTCGATCATTGGAATTGTCTTCACCCTACTTATGATAGGGATCTTATCCGTTTATGTGGCAGTTTCTCATGATTATCCCCAAATGGTGTGGCCTTTTTTGGGGCAGCAATTAGCCTGGATTGGTGTGGGATGTATCATTTGCCTGATTGTGACGATTTTTAGTACGAAATTTCTTTGGAAAATCACTCCCTTTCTTTACCTACTAGGCTTGGCCTTGATGGTTCTTCCTCTTGTTTTTTATAATCCAAACTTGGTGGCTTCAACAGGTGCAAAAAACTGGGTAGCTTATGGAAACATCACCTTATTTCAGCCTTCAGAATTTATGAAGATTCCCTTCATCCTGATGCTGTCACGTTCTATTGTTCGATTTTTACAAAGAAATAAGGGGCGTGAGCGATTGTTACGACAAGATTGGTTTTTAATTCTAGAGTTGACCATCTATACAATTCCGGTCTTTGCCTTATTGGCCCTCCAGCAGGACTTGGGAACGGCCTTAGTATTCTTGGCCATCTTTGCGGGCTTAGTGCTCGTTTCAGGAGTTTCTTGGAAAATAATCTTGCCGGTCATCTTGCTTCTAGCAGGTGGGTTAGCAGGCTTTCTCTTTCTCTTTCTATCAGAAGGGGGTCGGGCTTTTCTGCACCAGCAAGTAGGGATGCCAACCTACCAAATGAACCGTATTTTAGCCTGGTTAAATCCTTTTGACTATGCACAAACAACCACCTACCAGCAGGCGCAAGGACAGCTAGCCATTGCCAGTGGTGGCCTCTTTGGTCAAGGATTTAATGTCTCTAATTTATTGGTTCCCGTAAGGGAAAGTGATATGATTTTTACAGTAGTAGCAGAAGACTTTGGCTTTGTTGGAGCTCTTGTGCTGTTGATTTTATATGTGTCCCTGATTTACCGTATTTTAAAAATCACCCTCCAGTCCAACAACCAATTTTATACCTATATTTCTATTGGATTTATTATGATGCTGGTCTTTCATATTTTTGAAAATGTCGGAGCGGTAACGGGCCTTCTCCCCTTGACGGGGATTCCTCTCCCCTTTATCTCACAAGGAGGTTCCTCTATTATTAGTAATCTGATTGGTATTGGTCTAGTACTCTCAATATATAATCATAGTAGTAAAAAGAAAGGACCAGAAGAAGAGGTTCCAATCCGTAAAAAAGTAGTCCTTAAAAAGGCGCAATAGTTAGAAAGAAGGAATGAAAATGAAAAAAGTAGCAACGATTTTAGCAAACGGTTTTGAAGAAATTGAAGCCTTGACCATTGTCGATGTTTTGAGACGTGCTGGGATTGACTGCGACCTCATTGGCATGGAAGAAACAGTCACAGGTTCTCACCAAATTACAGTGGAAGTAGATCGCCTTTGGAATGGAGATCTTTCAGATTATGATGGAATCTTCTTACCAGGTGGGATGCCAGGAGCAGCGAATTTGAGGGATAATGCAGAATTGATCACAGCTCTTCAGGAAGAAAGTGGCAAAGGAAAAACCATCTCTGCAATTTGTGCCGCTCCCATTGTTTTGGCGCGTGCAGGTCTCTTAAAAGATAAACACTATACGTGTTACGATGGCTTTGAAGAAGAGATTCAAGATGGCCATTATCAGAAAGAAACAGTGGTGAAAGACGGTAATCTTCTCACCAGTCGTGGTCCTTCAACAGCCCTAGCCTTAGCTTATGCCTTGGTGGATCATTTTGGAGGAGATGCCCAAAGCCTTCGGCAAGGAATGCTCTATCAGGATGTCTTTGGAGGTGCATAAAAGGGCTCTTTTGGACACAACGGTTTCTGGTGATAGATCACTTTTTATAGTGTGAAATGAGTTTTATTTGATTTAAGATGAAATGACCGTAAAAAATGGCTAAAATCCCCCCTAAATGAGGGTTTTAGCTTATTTTTTTTGTCCATTTGTGGTATAATATTGACTATGAATTATCATGATTTTATATGGGATCTTGGTGGGACGCTATTGGATAATTACGAAACGTCCACAAATGCCTTTGTAGCGACATTGAAGGACTTTCATATCCAAGCCGATCATGATTCTGTTTATGCAGCGTTAAAAATCTCAACACAGGATGCAATCCATACCTTTGCGCCTCATATTCCTAATTTTCGTACGGAATACAAGAAAAAAGAAGCCTTGGGCTTGCAAGAGCCGGTCTTATTTGAGGGAGCAAAAGAGTTACTAGAAGAGATCCAAGCACATGGAGGACGCCATTTTTTGGTATCTCATCGGGATCGCCAAGTTTTGACCCTTATTGAACAGACAGGCATTGCACCCTACTTTACGGAGATTGTAACGGCAGACGAGGGCTTTCCTCGAAAACCAGACCCAGCCTCTATGCTTTATTTGAAGGAAAAATATGGTATTCAAGACGGTCTGGTCATCGGAGATCGTCCGATCGATATAGAAGCTGGAAAGGCTGCAGGGCTTTCGACCTATTTATTTGATTCCATGCCACACTTACACCAGTTTATATTTGAATAGAAAAGGGAAATTATGACAGAGGATAAACAGCAAGAAAATCAAGCACAAGAATATGATGCCAGTCAGATTCAGGTCTTGGAAGGACTAGAAGCCGTTCGGATGCGTCCGGGAATGTATATTGGTTCTACCTCAAAAGAAGGTCTTCATCACCTGGTCTGGGAAATCGTAGATAACTCGATTGACGAAGCCTTAGCTGGTTTTGCTAGCCATATTGAAGTTTTCATTGAAGCAGATAATTCGATCACGGTTGTCGATGATGGTCGTGGGATCCCAGTGGATATCCAAGAAAAGACAGGTCGACCTGCCGTCGAAACTGTCTTTACCGTACTTCACGCAGGAGGAAAATTCGGCGGAGGCGGCTACAAGGTTTCTGGTGGTCTTCACGGGGTAGGGTCATCCGTTGTCAATGCCCTCTCCACATCCCTCGATGTTCGCGTCTATAAAAATGGCAGTATCCATTACCAAGAGTATCGACGTGGACACGTTGTGGATGATTTGAAAGTCATCGGGGAGACAGATCGGACAGGGACAACCGTCCACTTTATTCCAGACCCAGAAATCTTCACGGAAACCACCGAGTATGATTTTGAAAAATTAAATAAACGGATTCAAGAGTTAGCCTTTTTGAATCGTGGCTTGCGTATTTCTTTGACGGATAAGCGAGAAGGCCTGGAGCAAGAAAAGCATTACCACTACGAAGGTGGGATCTCTAGTTACGTCGAATACATCAATGAAAACAAAGATGTCATCTTTGAAAAACCAATCTACACAGATGGTGAAATGGATGATATTACAGTTGAAGTAGCTATGCAATATACCACAGGCTACCATGAGACGGTCATGAGTTTTGCGAATAACATTCATACCCATGAAGGTGGGACTCATGAACAGGGCTTCCGTACAGCTCTCACTCGTGTGATCAATGATTATGCTAAGAAAAATAAGCTCTTAAAAGAAAACGAAGACAATCTAACAGGGGAAGATGTTCGAGAAGGCTTAACAGCAGTGATCTCGGTTAAACATCCAAATCCACAGTTTGAAGGACAAACCAAGACCAAGCTTGGAAATTCAGAAGTTGTTAAGATTACCAATCGACTCTTTAGTGATGCCTTTTCTGATTTCCTTTTGGAAAATCCGCAAATTGCTAAGAAAATCGTCGAAAAAGGGATTTTAGCGGCGAAAGCTCGGGTGGCTGCTAAGCGAGCGCGTGAGGTGACCCGTAAGAAATCAGGGCTTGAGATTTCCAACCTACCTGGTAAATTGGCAGATTGTTCTTCAAATAATCCACAAGAAACAGAACTCTTTATCGTCGAAGGGGATTCAGCCGGTGGATCTGCAAAATCTGGTCGAAATCGGGAATTCCAAGCGATTCTCCCAATCCGTGGTAAGATCTTGAACGTTGAAAAAGCAAGTATGGACAAAATTCTAGCCAATGAAGAGATCCGTAGTTTATTTACTGCTATGGGAACTGGATTTGGTGCCGAATTTGATGTTACAAAAGCGCGTTATCAAAAATTAGTGATCATGACCGATGCCGATGTCGATGGCGCTCATATCCGAACCCTTCTATTGACCTTGATCTATCGCTATATGAAACCAGTCTTGGAAGCGGGATATGTTTACATCGCGCAACCACCAATCTATGGGGTCAAAGTCGGTAGTGAAATCAAAGAATATATCCAACCTGGTGCCAACCAAGAAGCTGAATTAGCTGCAGCTTTGGAACGTTATTCAGAAGGTCGCTCAAAACCAACCATCCAACGCTATAAAGGTCTTGGAGAAATGGATGATCACCAATTATGGGAAACAACCATGAATCCAGAACACCGCTTGATGGCACGAGTATCAGTAGACGATGCTGCGGAAGCAGATAAGATCTTTGATATGTTGATGGGGGACCGTGTGGAACCACGTCGTGAATTTATCGAAGAAAACGCTGAATATAGTACACTCGATGTATAAAATTCACCGAACGCTTCCCATTAATGGATATTTTATGGTATAATTACTAGGATTACGTTCAAGTAATACGATGAAGGAGTTTTTATATGTCTAGTGGACTAATTGTTCTCATCTTTATTGTCGCCCTTATCTTGATTGTAGGATATGTGGTTGCAGTCATTTTGAGAAAACGAAATGAAGCCTTACTGGCAGCACTGGAAGAACGAAAAGAAAAGTTATACAACCTTCCGGTCAACGATGAAGTAGAGGCCGTAAAAAATATGCATTTGATTGGTCAAAGTCAAATTGCATTTCGTGAATGGAATCAAAAATGGGTAGATTTATCCTTAAATTCATTTGCTGATATTGAAAACAATCTGTTTGAAGCGGAAGGCTATAACAATTCTTTCCGTTTCATGAAGGCTAAACAAGCCATTGACAATATCGAAAGTCAGATCCAATTGATTGACGAAGATATCAAGGCGATTCGGAAAGCCCTTTCTGATCTGGAAGAGCAGGAACAAAAGAATAGCGGTCGTGTGGTTCATGCCTTGGATATGTTTGAAGAACTTCAAAAAGAAGTCACTTCAGACCCAGATCGTTATGGCAGTGCGCTTCCTGAAATTGAAAAACAAATTGGAAATATTCAATCTGAGTTTTCACAATTTGTAACCTTGAATTCTTCAGGTGACCCTGTTGAAGCTGCTGAAATCCTTGATACAGCTGAAAATCATATTGTAGCCTTAAAACAAATTGTTGAGCGAGTGCCAGAAATTGTCACTGCCCTTCAAACAAAACTTCCTGATCAATTAGAGGATTTGGAAAGTGGCTACCGCAAGCTTTTGGAATCTGGTTACCACTTCACTGAAACAGATATTGAATCTCGTTTCCAACAATTGCATGCTTCCTTGAAGAACAATATGGCAAATGTATCTGCCCTTGAATTGGACAATGCCATTTACGAAAATGAACAAATTCAAGAAGAAATCGATGCCTTGTATCACATCTTTACCCGTGAAATTGAATCACAAAAAGTTGTGAAGAAGTTAGTGAAACAACTGCCTGGCTATTTGAAACATGCTAAAGATAACAATAGCAACCTTGCGGCAGAAGTGGAACGTCTTGGTAAAACATTTGTCTTGAATGAAAGCTTCAGCCAACAGTTAAAAGAGTTGGAAGCTGAGCTATCTTCACAAGAAAATGTAGTAGAAGATGCCTTGAAAGATTCATCTGAAACACAAAAGGCCTATTCTATCGTAGAAGAAGAGTTAGAAGCTATCGAAGCTCGCTTGAAAGAAATCGAAGATGAGCAAATTGGCTTAAGTGATTCTCTTTCAAAAATTGAAAAAGACGATGCCAACGCTCGCCAAAAAGTCAACATCTATGCCAACCGTTTGCATGCCATTAAACGCTATATGGACAAACGAAACTTGCCAGGAATTCCTCAAGAATTCTTAGAAATTTTCTTCACTGCAAGTAACAATACAGAAGCTTTGATGGATGAGTTGGAAGGGGATAAGATCAACATCGAATCAACCAATCGTTTGTTGGAAATCTTGACCAATGATATGAATGAATTGGAAGAAGCGGCGTATCGAATTGTTCAAAATGCGACATTGACAGAACAATTGTTGCAATACTCGAACCGTTACCGTTCATTTGATGATCATGTGCAGGCAGCCTTTGATGAGTCGCTTTATATTTTCGAAAGAGAATATGACTATGCGGCTTCCTTCAAAGTTATCTCAGATGCTTTGGAAATGGTAGAAGCTGGCGTAACTGATCGCTTTGTTACTTCATACGAAAAAACCCGGGAGCAAATTCGCTTCTAATAACAGAAAAATGACCTTTTAGGAGGTCATTTTTTTATCTTCAAATCATCATTGAAACTTGAAATTTAAACCCTATTTTTGTATAGTAAGGGAGAAATAAGAAAGGAAAGCGATGAAAGAAGTAACAGGTCTCCTCGTTATGGATGTAGATGGAACCTTGGTCCGACAGGAAGGGATTGATCTACTAGCTCAAGAAGCTGGCGTGGGAGAAAAAGTGGCAGAGATTACAGCACAAGCGATGAAAGGGGAGCTGGATTTTTCAGCATCTTTAGAGGCGCGTGTTGCTTTATTGAAGGGATTAGAGACCTCTATCTTTCCGAAAATTTTGGAGCAGATGGAAGTCACACCGGGTGCTGAGACATTGATCATGGAACTGCATCAAAGAGGTTACAAGGTTGGTCTTGTTTCGGGGGGATTTCATGAAGTCATTGATCCCATCGCAAGGTCTTTAGGAATTGATCTGGTCCTTGCCAATCGTTTGCGGACTTTTGATGGCCGTCTAACAGGGGAAGTCCTCGGTGGGATAATCACTCCTGAAAGGAAAAAAGAGGCACTTTTAACCTGGGCGAAAGAAAATCATGTCCCACGAAGTCAGACGATTGCGATGGGAGATGGTGCCAATGATCTTCCGATGATTGAAACAGCCGGTATCGGGATTTCCTTTATGGCCAAGCCAATCGTCGCTGAGCGAGCCCCATATCGTATCGAGAAGAGGGATTTAAGCCTTGTTCTTGAAATTCTAGACCAGCATAGAAAGGAAACAGCATGCATATCCTACTAGCCCCGGATTCATTTAAAGAATCATTATCTGCCAAACAAGTGGCAGAAGCCTTGAAAAAAGGATTTCAAGAGGCTCTACCAGATGCAACTTTTGACCTCCTTCCTATAGGGGATGGTGGCGAAGGCACCATGGAAACTCTAGCTGGAGTTCTGGATGTAACGGAGTACCAAACTCAAGTAACCGGACCATTTGGACAGCCTGTTTCAATGTCTTACTACCAAAAAGATGAGATGGCTTTTTTTGAAATGGCCTCACTTGTCGGTTTAGGCTCCATTCCAGCTGAAAAACGAAATCCTCTTGAACTGGAAACACGAGGCATTGGTGAACTTATTTTGCAATTGGTTGACCAAGGGGTTAAAACAATCTGTGTGGGAATTGGCGGTTCTGCAACGAATGATGGTGGGATTGGGATGGCTGCTGGACTTGGGGTAGCCTTCTATGATGAACAAGGCCATCTGCTTCGTCCTGTCGGGGCTTCGCTCGGTCGTGTGGCTAGAATAGATACCAGTGCGGTTCCAAAAGTTTTAGAAGACATCGAGCTCCAAGTCTTAACGGATGTAACCAATCCTCTCTGTGGCAGTCAAGGAGCGACCTATATCTTTGGTGGGCAAAAGGGATTAAATCCCCTTCTGTTTCCAGCTGTTGATCAGGCTATGCAGGGTTTTTACCAATTAGTAGATGCACGAATATTGCCCATGCCTGGTGCCGGAGCTGGAGGTGGCATGGCTGCTGGCTTGGTCGCTTTTTCCGGTGGTCAGATCTCCTCAGGAATTGAAAAAAGCCTCGATTTGATTGACTTTGATCACAAAGTACAAAAAGCTGATCTGGTCGTGGTCGGGGAAGGTAGGATGGATCTCCAATCCCTTTCTGGGAAAGCACCTGTCGGGGTGGCCAAACGAACACCAGAGAAGATCCCAGTGCTTGCTATTTGTGGTAGCTTAGCGGAGGATTTGCCTGTTTTTCCTAGTCATCACATTGATGCTGCCTTCTCTATCGTACCTGGTCCTTGTGAGGTAGCAGATGCACTCGCTCATGCTGAAAGGAATCTGATTTCCTGTGCTCGAAATATTGGGAACCTTTTAAAAATAAAAGCAAACTAAAAAACCAATGGAAAAGGGATGTTCCCTTCCATTGGTTTTTCTTTAGCTAAAGAGACGTTTCCAAAATGATTTCTTTTCTGGACTGGCAGTCTCTTCTTTCTTTTCAAATAAATTTGGATACTGGAGACTCATATCTGTTGGTGAAATTCCAGATGGGTGGTCAGTATGGATGATGAGACCAAATGGAGAATGGCGACAGTCATCCGAAACGATACTTGCCACAAGTCCAAGATCCTTTGTCTTTTTCAAATATTGAAGTTGGCTGCTTTCATCCAAGGCAGGCGAAATCTTGACCAATACAGGTTCAAAGCGTTCTGAAATGTTCGTAAGAATTGAAGAATAGTGCTCCAAATAGAGATTGTCCCTTGCCTCCTCCAAGGTACATGATGCAATCACACGCTCCTCATAAGTCTCCAAAAATCGACGCTGTTCATCAGGATTGAACCGAGTAGGACCAGCAGCTTTTTCTAAAATCGTTTTATTAATATCTGTCATAAGTTTAGTATAGCATAAAGCGTAGCAGAAGAGTAGAAGAATGCTAAAAAATTAAATAAGGAGGAGAAATGGAAGAAAATAAGATAGTGCAACCGTTTTCTTGTTAAAAACTTCTCAATTTTCGTAGATTTCCTTGTTTTTTCTTGAAAAAATAGCCTAATTACGATATGATAGAGGAGTAAAAAATATAACTCAATAAGGAGAGTAAGAAATGTCAATTATTACTGATGTTTACGCTCGCGAAGTCCTAGACTCACGCGGTAACCCAACACTTGAAGTAGAAGTTTATACTGAATCAGGTGCTTTCGGACGTGGTATGGTTCCATCAGGAGCTTCTACTGGTGAACACGAAGCAGTAGAACTTCGCGACGGTGACAAATCTCGTTACGGTGGTCTTGGAACTCAAAAAGCTGTTGACAATGTAAACAACATCATTGCTGAAGCAATCATCGGCTACGATGTACGTGACCAACAAGCTATTGACCGTGCAATGATCGCTCTTGACGGTACTCCTAACAAAGGTAAATTGGGAGCAAACGCAATCCTTGGTGTGTCTATTGCTGTAGCTCGTGCTGCTGCTGACTACCTTGAAATCCCACTTTACAGCTACCTTGGTGGATTCAACACTAAAGTTCTTCCAACTCCAATGATGAACATCATCAATGGTGGATCTCACTCAGATGCTCCAATCGCTTTCCAAGAATTCATGATCGTACCTGCTGGTGCACCTACATTCAAAGAAGCTCTTCGTTGGGGTGCTGAAATCTTCCACGCACTTAAGAAAATTCTTAAAGGTCGTGGTCTTGAAACAGCCGTTGGTGACGAAGGTGGATTCGCTCCTCGTTTCGACGGAACTGAAGATGGTGTAGAAACTATCATCGCTGCTATCGAAGCTGCTGGTTATGTTCCAGGTAAAGATGTATTTATCGGATTTGACTGTGCTTCATCAGAATTCTACGATAAAGAACGTAAAGTATACGACTACACTAAATTCGAAGGTGAAGGCGCTGCTGTTCGTACTGCTGAAGAACAAATCGCTTACCTTGAAGGATTGGTTGACAAATACCCTATCATCACTATCGAAGATGGTATGGATGAAAACGACTGGGAAGGTTGGAAAGCTCTTACTGAACGTCTTGGTAAGAAAGTTCAATTGGTTGGTGACGACTTCTTCGTAACAAACACTGACTACCTTTCACGTGGTATCGAAGAAGGTGCTGCTAACTCAATCCTTATCAAAGTTAACCAAATCGGTACTCTTACTGAAACATTCGATGCTATCGAAATGGCTAAAGAAGCTGGTTACACTGCCGTTGTATCACACCGTTCAGGTGAAACTGAAGATTCAACAATCGCTGACATCGCAGTTGCAACAAACGCAGGACAAATCAAGACTGGTTCACTTTCACGTACAGACCGTATCGCTAAATACAACCAATTGCTTCGTATCGAAGATCAACTTGGTGAAGTAGCTGAATACCGTGGATTGAAATCATTCTACAACCTTAAGAAATAATCTAGTTTACTAGACTAAAAAGATCCTTGAGTTTTCTCAAGGATCTTTTTTGCGATCAGCTCAAATAAAAACTCCTCAACTACAGCGTTGAGGAGTAGTGTTATTAGAACAAGCCTTTGATTTTGTCCAAGGCACCGCTGACCATTTCATTTCCAGAAACAAGCCCTTTTGCTTGTTCAAGGTAGTCACCGAGGTTGTCTTTGTTGTCTTCAACAAATTTCTTTGCAGCGTCGAAATCTTTCTTTTCGATCATTTCTTTCACTTGGTTAAATAAGTCTAATGGATTCATGTTAGGGTCTCCTAAAATATAAGTTGTGAAGTCAGGCTCGCGCCTTTTTCTCATCTATTTAATCATTTTTTTAGAGGTTTGACAACTAAAACGACTTAATGAAAAACCGTACAAACGGCCTCTGGAACATAGAAGTCGTCGGATAGAAGGGTCAATTTTCCGCTAGCAGAATCTCGTTTGAAGACGGTGGCATTAGGTGAATCTTGATGGACTGCGATCAAATAGTTTTGATCAGGACTAAGCGTAAAATCACGTGGATTGAGCCCTTGACTTGGAACAATTTCAATCAGTTCTAGGCTACCATCAGCCACAACTTTGAAGACAGCGATGGAATTATGAGCACGGTTAGATGCATAGAGGAATTTTCCATCAGCTGAGAGCTTGATTGCAGAAGCCCATTTTTGACCATCGTAGTCTGATGGAAGTGTGGAAACAGTTTGGAAGTGTTCGAATTCACCCATACCGTCATAAAAGAGTACATCGATCGTAGCATTTAATTCATTGATGAGATAGGCAGTCTTATAGTGAGGATGAAAGACCAGGTGACGAGGTCCTGCCCCTGGAGCTGTTTGATACTGATTGATCAGGGTCAGTTTTCCTTCCTCACTGACATCATAGACATGAAAACTATCAGTTCCTAGGTCACACGTGATCAAGTACTGATCTGGCGTAAGGTCTGCATAGTGGGTATGTGGACTTGCTTGATTGGCATGAGGACCACTTCCTTTGTGGGTGTCTTGATCGACAAAGGACAAACGCCCATCTGCCTCTATCTTATATACGAGAACTTGGCCTTTGTGATAGTTGGCTCCATAGACCAGTTGACGCTTGTCATCGACAGAGACATAGCAGAGTGGAGCCCCCTCTTCAACAACGTGATTGAGCGGCTGAAAATCAGCTGTAAAGCTTGCGATTCCTCCTTTACCCTCTTCAGCTCCGACACTGTAGAGGTTTCCTTTTTCAGAAAAAGCGATATAGGTTGGATTGGGTTCAGCTGCCACTAGTTCAAGATGGCTCAATGCCCCTGTTTCAGGATCAAATTGTGCCTTGTAAATTCCTTTGGATTCTTTTTTGGTATAGGTACCGAAATAAATGGTTTGAGACATAGGTCACCTCGTATGATTTGTTAGGTTTATTATATCAAAGGTCCTATTGGAAGGCAATTGCTAGTTGAAAAGGGGAGGGCCTTTCTTTCTTATTTTGCTAGTTTTTTCGTAACTTCAAGCTCAAAAAATGCTAAAATAGAAACAGATTGAAATGAAAAGGAGTTCTCTGTGGATAATAAAGAAAAACAGTTTAGTTTGTCTTGGTTTTTTAGATGGTTTTTAGACAACAAGGCCATTACCGTATTTTTAGTTACCTTGCTGTTGGGCTTGAACCTTTTGGTTTTGAGTAAAATCACCTTTATTTTTATTCCTATTTTTGAGTTTGCAGGAGCCGTCATGCTGCCTGTCATTATTTCTGGTTTGCTCTATTACCTGCTTAACCCCATTGTTGACTTTCTTGAAAGAAAAGGACTTAAGCGAATTTTTGCGATTTCCTTAGTCTTTTTCTTGATTGCAGTGCTTTTAATTTGGGGTCTAGCTGTAGTGATTCCATCCGTCCAACGACAAGTGGTGAGTTTCTTTCATAACCTGCCAACTTATTTGGAAAAGGCCAATGCAACCATCGATGATTTTCTAGATAATCGCGTCTCCTCTGATATCAAACCCCAGTTAGATGAGATTACCAAGGAATTGTCTGCAAACATTACTTCTTGGGCCAGTTCGATCTCTGGGCGGGCTGTCAATTGGGTCAGCAACTTGATCGGAGTGGCTTCGCAAGTTATTGTTGCCTTGATCATCATGCCTTTTATTGTCTTTTATCTTCTGCGAGATGGAAAAAATTTAAAGGGCCACATTGTTCGCTTCTTACCGACTAAGATTCGTAAATCGGCTGAACAAGTTCTCTCAGATGTCAACACTCAACTCTCCAACTACGTTCGAGGGCAAATTACGGTAGCTATTGTCGTCGCCATTATGTTCATCATCTTCTTTAAGATCATTGGTTTGCGCTATGCGGTGACACTTGGGATCTCTGCGGGGATCTTGAATTTGATCCCTTACTTGGGTAGTTTTTTAGCCATGTTACCTGCCTTAGTATTGGGCTTGGTAGCAGGACCAGAGATGTTTATCAAGGTCTTGATTGTATTTGCAGTGGAGCAAACCATTGAAGGACGTTTTGTATCACCGTTGGTTTTGGGAAGCCAGTTAAATATCCACCCGATTACCATTTTATTTGTGCTCTTGACGTCAGGATCTATGTTTGGAATCTGGGGAGTTTTCCTTGGAATTCCAGTCTATGCATCTGCTAAGGTGGTGATTGGAGCTATCTTTGAATGGTATAAGGTCGTCAGTGGTTTGTATGAAGAACATAATGAAGTAGAAGAGGAAACACACAGTGAGTCATAGTCAACAAATGGTAGAGGCTCTCGATCGGCAAAAGCTAGAAGAGGCAGAAGTTCAATTTCAACAGGCTTTGTTAGAAGATAGTGAAGCACAATTATTGGATTTAGGTCAATATCTTGAAAGTATCGGTTTTTACCCTCAGGCAAAAGAGATCTATGAACAGATTGCAGAAATCTATCCAGAAGTGTATCTAAGTTTGGCAACTATCCTTGCAGAGGAAGGACAAATGGAAGAGGCCTTTGCTTATTTAGAAGAAATTGAGCCAGACTCTAACTGGTATGTGGCGAGTCTCTTGGTTAAGGCGGATCTCTATCAGATGGAAGGTTTAGCAGATGTGGCGCGTGAAAAATTAGTTGAAGCAGCCCGTCTGTCTGATGATCCCATCATTCAATTAGGACTAGCTGAAATTGATCTGGAATTGGAACGCTACCAAGAGGCTATCCAAGAGTATGCCCAGTTGGACAATCGGGAGATTTTGGAAGCAACAGGAATTTCCACCTATCAACGAATTGGTTTTGCCTATGCCAATCTTGGTAAGTTTGAAGCAGCTGTTCCCTTCTTAGAGAAAGCTCTGGAGATTGAGTTTGATGACCAGATTGCTTACGAATTAGCGACCCTATTGTCTGACCAAGAAGAATTCCAAAAAGCCTTGATTTACTACAAACAAATTGATACCTTGTCGCCTGATTTTGAGGGCTATGAGTATGGTTATGCCTTGGCTTTACAGGCTGAAAATGACCGTGAAAAAGCGCTTGAGATTGCTAAACAAGGGATCCAGAAGAATCCCTTTGATGCCCAGTTGAAGCTTCTTGCTTCTCAGCTTTCTTATGAACTTCACCAGCCTGAACAGGCAGAAGCTTATCTATTAGAGGCTAAAGAAGTGGCAGATGATCTCGAAGAGATTGCTCTTCGCCTGACTACCCTTTATTTGGAACAGGAACGCTTTGACCAAGTCTTGGCTTGGCAAAATGAAGAAGTCGAAACAGTTGTTACCCGGTGGAACATTGCCCGTGCCTTGGCTGCCTTGGAGAAAACAGAAGAGGCCGTCTTAGCCTACCAAGAGCTCTATGAGGACTTAAAGGACAACCCAGAATTCCTCGAAGCCTATGTTTATTTGTTGCGTGAGGCTGGAGATGTGACGAAGGCGCGTGAAGTGGCTAATCAGTATTTGGCTATCGTACCAGACGATGTACAGATGCAAACCCTCTATGATAGCCTCTAATCAAAACCATATCGTGAAGATTCGGAATAGTTTGTGGTATACTGGTAGAAGATAGAATGAGGAGAGAAAAACATGGAACCAGTGAAACTTTTTCAATACAATACCTTAGGTGCCCTAATGGCGGGTCTGTACGGGGGTTCATTTACGATTGGAGAACTCTTGGAACACGGAGATCTAGGAGTTGGGACGCTTGATTCTATTGATGGAGAGTTGATTGTATTAGATGGTAAGGCATATCAGGCAAAGGGATCAGGGGACCATCCTGAAATAGTCGAAGTTTCTCCGGATGCTAAGGTTCCTTATGCAGCAGTCGTCCCTCACCAAGCAGAAGTGATTTTCCGCCAACGCTTTGAAATGACGGACGAGGAATTGGAAGCCCGTATTGAGTCTTATTATGATGGGGAAAATCTTTTCCGCTCCATTAAGATTCGTGGTGACTTTGCCAAGATGCATGTCCGTATGATTCCAAAATCAACGCCAGAAATGAAGTTTGCAGAGGTTGCAACCCATCAGCCAGAGTATACACGGGAAAATGTCACTGGAACCATCGTCGGTTTTTGGACACCCGAAATTTTCCATGGCGTGAGTGTGGCTGGTTATCATTTGCACTTTATTTCAGATGACCACACCTTTGGTGGCCATGTCATGGATTTTGTCATCACAGAAGGGATTGTAGAGGTGGGGGCCATCGATCAGCTGGATCAACGTTTCCCAGTTCAAGACCGTCAGTACCTCTTTGCCAAATTCAATGTTGATGAGGTCAAAGAGGACATCAATAAAGCAGAATAAAAAGAGGCTGGGACAAAACTCCTGGCCTCTCAATTGTTTTTGGACTGTCGAGCAAGACGCAGTGGTTGAGTGGGATATACTACGCTGATTTCATCAGCTTTTACAGCCTTACTCAACTGTGCGGAGGTGGGACAACGAAATCGAATACTAACGAATTACCGATTTCTGTCCCACTCTCTTTTATTTTTGAAATCAGTCCTTTAGTTTCATGGCTTTGATTTTTTCTTCTTCTGGGGTGACCCGCAGAGTCTTTTGGCCGGTGTAGGTGACAAAACCTGGCTTTCCACCAGTTGGTTTATTGAGTTTCTTGACTTCGATCATATCTACTTGGACCAGGTTTGAGAGACGGGCCTTGGAATAGTAGGCGGCCAACTCTGCAGCATCGGTCTTCACTTCATCCGATGGATTTAGATTTCCTGTAATGACGACGTGGCTTCCCGGGATATCTTTGGCATGGAACCAGAGCTCATCTTTCTTAGCGATCTTAAAGGTCAGTTCATCGTTTTGCAAATTATTGCGACCCACTAAAATGATGGTTTTTCCATCACTAGCTAGGTATTTCTCAGGTTTTTTCCGTTTATGAATTTTTTCGCGATTGCGCCGTTTGATAAAGCCGGTCTGGATTAGCTCTTCTCGAATTTCTGCCACCTCAGCTAGGCTCGCTTGAGAAAGGGCTGTTTCAACCGTTTCAAGATAAGAAATGGTTTCCTTGGTTTCTTGAATGAGGATGGTCAAATGTTTGACGGCTTCTTTTAACTTCTGGTAGCGTTTAAAGTAGCGTTGGGCATTTTGATTGGGGGTCAGGACCTTGTTGAGTTGGATGGTAATGGGCTCGTTGGTATAGTAATTGTCCAGGACAACTTGGTCTTGGTCGTTTGGTACCTGATGGAGGAAGGTTGTCAGCAATTCTCCTTTTTGGCGGAATTCTTCCGCATTGTCGGTCGCCGCTAACTCCGCCTCTTGTTTGGCTAATTTTTTCCGGTTCTTTTCAAGATCGTTTTCGACCTTGCGGATCAACTCACTGGCCTGTTGTTGCACCCGATCGCGCTCAGCCTTGTCTCGGTAATAGTCATCCAGCAGATCGGAAAGTGTCTCAAACGTTTGACTAGTCGCATCTGCAAAGGGGATAGCCGAGAAGGATTTGGTTGTTAGGCGTGGCTCAGTTGGAGCTTGGAAAAAGGCACGGAAGGTCTTTAATTTTCCATCCGTCTCAAGTCGCTTGGCTAATTCTTGAGCCGTATCTCGCCCCAAACCTTGGAAACATTTTTGAAGGTTCTTTGGACTTAACTCTTCCTTGTGAAGAAGGGCAAAAAGGGCTTCATCTCCAATAGTAAAAGGATTGACAGCGTCGGTTTTCGGAGGAGCTACATAAGTTGATCCAGGGAGAATGGTCCGGTAGCTATTTTGTGAGAAGCCGACGTGTTTGATAGCTTCGATGATTTTATTGCTGGTGCGGTCCAGGAGAATAATATTACTGTGCTTGCCCATGATTTCGATCATGAGGCTGACAGAAATAGCATCTCCAATTTCATTTTTATTGGAGACACGGATTTCGAGAATCCGGTCGTTCTCCATTTGTTCAATCCCTTCGATGACAGCGCCTTGAAGATATTTGCGCATAACCATAATAAAGGTATTGGGAAAGGCAGGATTTTCAAAGTTGGTCTGGGTCCGTTGAATCCGTCCAAAGACAGAATGGGCTGAGAGTAAGAGTTTTTGGTTTTTCCGATTGCCTCGGATTTGGAGCACTAATTCTTGCTCGAAGGGTTGGTTAATTTTTTGAATGCGGCCACTCAAGAGTTCGGCCTTCAATTCTTGCACCATATGGTGTAAAAAAAATCCATCAAAAGACATGGGATTCCTCATCATTCTAGCGTTTATTCTAGTAAATTATAACAAAATTAGTGCGGAAATCCCAGAAAGAAGCAAGAGGATGTTGAATAGAAAATGCGAACGTTTCCAAAAAAATGCAGAAAAAGTATTGACATTTTTGAAAGAAAACTTTAAAATGTAAGAAATTAGAAAAGTAGTAAATGAAAGTTTCAAGAGAGCCTACGGTTGCTGAGAGTAGGTAGCGGCAGTTTATGAAATTGGACTAATGATGAGATGAATTTGAAACAATAAAAATTCGGTTGGCACACCTTATCGTGCAACTTGTTGCTAGACAAGACAGAGATATGGGGGAGACTATCCTTTTCCCATAAGTGAGGTGGTACCGCGATGACACGTCCTCACATAGCTTTTGCTATGTGTGGGCGTGTTTTTTGTTTTAGATGAGAAGGGAGAAAAGATATGAAGAAACGATGGCGTCTCATTCTTTAGAGGATGAAAAAAAGAAGAAAATGAAAAATAGAAGAGGTATTAAAAATGAAAAATAAACGTTTAATGGGAATTATTGGTTTGATTGCAGCAGCAGTCATTGGGACAGCGATCTATTCAGCTACAGCAGGCAAAGACAACAAGGCAGCAAGCAGCAATGAAAAGGCTAAAGTTGGGGTCTTACAGCTGGTCAGCCACCCTTCGCTTGACTTGATCTACAAGGGAATTCAAGATGGTTTGGCTGAAGAAGGTTATGATAAGGATAAAGTGGACATTGATTTCCTTAATGCTGAAGGCGACCAAAACAAAGTTGCAACCATGAGTAAACAATTGGTAGACAAGGATAACCAAGTCTTGATTGGAATTGCAACTCCATCTGCTCAAGGATTGGCTAGTGCAACAAAAGACAAACCCATCGTTATGGGAGCTGTCACTGATCCGGTCGGCGCAAACTTGGTCAAAGATTTGAAAAAACCAGGTGGCAATATCACTGGGGTATCTGACCACAATCCAACTGAGCAACAGTTGAAATTAATCAAAGAATTGACTCCGAACGTGAAAACAATTGGGATCCTGTACTCAACCAGTGAAGATAACTCAAAATCTCAAGTAGAAGAATTTACAAAATTGGCTGAAAAAGCAGGCTACAAGGTCGTTCCTTATTCTGTTCCTTCTACAAACGAAATTGCTTCCACTGTGTCTGTAATGTCAGGCAAAGTCGATGCCATCTGGGTTCCAATCGACAATACCATCGCTTCAGCCTTCTCAACAGTTGTCGAAGCCAACAAAACAGCTAAAAAACCAATCTTCCCAAGTGCGACAGCTATGGTAGAAGCTGGTGGTCTTGGTTCAGTCGTTGTCGACCAACACGATCTTGGGGTAGCAACTGGTAAAATGGCTGCGAAGATCTTGAAAGGTCAAAAACCTGCGGATACACCTGTTGAAATCTTTAGCCAAGGAAAATCTGTCATCAATAAAAAAGTCGCAGATGAATTGGGTATTACTATTCCAGAATCTGTCTTGAAAGATGCTGGACAAGTCATTAAATAAAAAGAAAACGAATCACAAGAATGGCGGGGGAATTTGGCTTTGGCAGGTCTTTAAATCGTGACCTTTGAAAATGTCTACCAGTGCCCAGAACCAACTTTTATACTCTTGGTAGAGGAGAAAGAAATGGAAGTCAAGATAACAGATCTTCATCCGACCCAACTTTATTTATCAGAAAAGAAGTTACAAGCTATCCAGATGCTGGATCAGTCGGCAGACATCATCAATGTGGATCCAATTAGTGTTCTTGCATTTGGAAATCGCTTCTTGATTACAGACGGGCATCACAGGGCTTATCAGGCTTTATTGGCAGGTCGGGATACGATTTCTGCTGAGTTTGATAGAGATGGTGGCGATGAATTGTATGCTCTCTATGCGCAAGCTTGCGAGGAAAGAAAGATATCCTCTGTTTTGGATTTAAAACATCGTATCTTACCTCAAGATGAGTATGAAGCAAAATGGTATAACTGGTGTGATGGTTTTAACCAAGCAGCAACTCTTCTATTGAAAAGGCAATCAGATGAAACAGACAAGGCAAATAGATAATGCACGGTCTCTTGTTCCTTTTTCTATTGAATTAGTCTCATCTAACTTGTTTTTTAACTAAAAATCTGATAAACTATGTAGTAATTGAATAGAAATCTGCAAGACTAGTACCTCAAGGGAAGTGCGACAGGGAGAAGGGCCGTGACTGAAAGCTCTTTGCATGAAAGCTGAGTGAATTCACTTGCGTAAAGGATTTAGAAATTAAGGTCTGGTTTACAGATAAAAACGGATGGTACCGCGTGTCAACGCTCCGAATGAGGGTGTTGGCGCGTGGTTTTTTCTATGTCTGTAGAGGGACCATGATGGAGGAAATATGTCAACGATTGAAGAACAATTAAAAGCGCTTCGTGAAGAAACGCTGGCAGCTTTGAAGCAGATCTCTGCTGAAAATAAAAAAGAATTGCAAGAACTACGGGTCTCTGTCCTTGGGAAAAAAGGATCTCTGACGGAAATTCTTAAAGGGATGAAGGATGTCTCTGCTGAGATGCGTCCGGTTATTGGAAAACACGTCAATGAAGCCCGTGATGTCTTGACGGCTGCCTTTGAAGAAACCGCCAAACTCTTGGAAGAAAAGAAAGTCCAAGCTAAACTAGCGAGCGAAAGCATCGATGTGACCCTTCCAGGTCGTCCAGTTGCTAGTGGTTACCGTCATATTTTGACCCAAACTAGTGAAGAAATCGAAGATATCTTTATTGGGATGGGGTATCAAGTCGTAGACGGCTTTGAAGTGGAGCAAGATTATTATAACTTTGAACGGATGAATCTGCCTAAAGATCACCCAGCTCGTGATATGCAGGATACCTTCTACATCACAGAAGAAATCTTGCTTCGGACCCATACTTCACCTGTACAGGCGAGGGCGATGGATGCACATGACTTTAGCAAGGGGCCTTTGAAGATGATCTCTCCAGGGCGTGTTTTCCGTCGAGATACAGATGATGCGACCCACAGCCACCAATTCCATCAAATCGAAGGTTTGGTCGTTGGGAAAAACATTTCCATGGCCGACCTTCAAGGAACGCTTCAATTGATCGTGCAAAAGATGTTTGGTGCAGAACGTCAAATCCGTTTGCGTCCTTCTTACTTCCCATTCACTGAGCCATCGGTTGAAGTGGACGTTTCTTGCTTTAAGTGTGGTGGAGCGGGATGTAACGTATGTAAGAAAACTGGTTGGATTGAAATCATGGGAGCTGGTATGGTTCACCCACGCGTCCTTGAGATGAGTGGCATTGATCCAACAATCTATTCAGGATTTGCCTTTGGACTTGGTCAAGAGCGTGTGGCCATGCTTCGTTACGGAATCAATGATATCCGTGGCTTCTATCAAGGGGATGTTCGCTTCTCAGAACAGTTTAAATAATCATGTTAGTTAGAGTAAAAATCGATCAATTAGAGACCTTACGTGACCTAGAAGTGGAAACCTATCGGGATACCTTTGGTCCCTATATTGTTGAGGAAGATTTGGAAGATTACTTCTCTACTGTGCTCTCTTTGGAGCAAATTGAGAAGGATCTGCTAGATCCAGAATCCGAAACCTATTTTGTCCTCAATGAAGAACAAGAAATCTGTGGTTTTCTCAAGTTTAACTGGGGCCAAGCGCAGACCGAGCCAGTAGAGATGGACAAGTCCTTTGAGATCCAACGGATCTATGTCAAGAAGGAATGTCATGGGGCTGGTTTCGGCAAGGAAATGTTTACCTTTGCGCTGGATCAAGCCAAGAGACGTGGCTTTGAGTGGGCCTGGCTAGGTGTCTGGGAACGCAATTTTAAGGCGCAAGATTTTTACTACCGCTTTGGTTTTGAACGATTTAGTGAACACCAGTATATAACCGGAGATACCGTGGATACAGACTGGTTGTTGAGAAAGAAATTGATCTAGAAGGAACAAGAAACTTCTATTCTAGAGAAGGGGAGGTTACTAGACCTACCTAAGCCAGCCTCGGGCTGGAAAACACAAAATGAAAGGATCTAAACGAGGGTGGATGGAGATCTAGGAAAGATAACTAGATTTCTGCTTAGCCCTTGGTATCTTACATATGTTAGTTAGTTATAAATGGTTAAAAGAATTGGTGGACATTGATGTACCATCACAAGAGTTGGCTGAAAAAATGTCAACCACAGGGATCGAAGTAGAAGGTGTGGAATCACCAGCTGCCGGTCTCTCAAAAATTGTCGTCGGAGAAGTCTTATCTTGTGAAGATGTGCCAGAAACTCACCTCCATGTTTGTCAGGTTAACGTTGGCGAAGAAGAAGCCCGTCAAATCGTCTGTGGAGCACCAAATGTGCGTGCAGGCATCAAGGTTATGGTGGCACTTCCGGGAGCTCGTATCGCTGACAATTACAAAATCAAAAAAGGGAAAATCCGTGGTTTAGAATCTCTCGGAATGATCTGCTCACTTGGTGAATTAGGGATTTCTGACTCTGTTGTACCGAAAGAATTTACAGATGGCATCCAAATCTTGCCAGATGATGCAGTTCCAGGTGAGGAAGTCTTCTCTTACTTAGACTTGGATAATGAAATCATCGAGCTTTCTATCACTCCAAACCGTGCAGATGCCCTTTCGATGCGTGGGGTAGCGCACGAAGTAGCAGCCATCTATGACAAGGCAGTGAGCTTCAAAGACTTTACCTTGACCGAAACAGACCAAGCTGCAGCGGATGCTCTTTCTGTCAGCATTGACACAGACAAGGCTCCTTATTATGCAGCTCGTATTTTGGACAATGTGACCATTGCACCAAGTCCACAATGGTTGCAAAACCTCCTCATGAACGAAGGCATCCGTCCCATCAATAATGTGGTTGACGTGACCAACTATATTCTGCTTTACTTTGGTCAGCCTATGCATGCCTTTGATCTGGATACCTTTGAAGGAAACGATATCCGAGTACGTGAAGCGCGTGCTGGCGAAAAATTGGTGACCTTGGATGGGGAAGAACGTGACTTGGAAACAAGTGACCTCGTGATTACGGTTGCTGATAAACCTGTTGCCCTTGCAGGTGTCATGGGTGGAGAGGCTACAGAAATCTCTGAAAACTCTAGTCGTGTCGTCCTTGAAGCAGCTGTCTTCAATGGCAAATCGATCCGTAAGACCAGCGGTCGCCTCAACCTTCGTTCTGAATCATCTTCTCGCTTTGAAAAAGGGATCAACGTGGCAACTGTTAATGAAGCCCTTGATGCAGCAGCGAGCATGATTGCTGAATTGGCTGGTGCAACCGTGCGTAAGGGCATCGTTTCAGCAGGTCAGTTGGATACTTCAGATGTGGAAGTTTCTTCCACTCTTGCAGACGTTAACCGTGTCCTTGGAACAGAGCTTTCCTACGCGGATGTTGAGGATGTCTTCCGTCGTCTTGGTTTTGGCCTTTCTGGAAATGCAGAAGCCTTCACAGTCAGAGTTCCTCGTCGCCGTTGGGACATCACTATCGAAGCGGATCTTTTTGAAGAAATTGCTCGGATTTATGGTTATGACAAATTACCAGCAACCCTTCCAAAAGATGACGGGACAGCCGGTGAATTGACAGCGACTCAAAAATTGCGTCGCCAAGTTCGGACCATTGCAGAAGGTGCTGGATTGACAGAAATCATCACCTATGCACTGACAACACCTGAAAAAGCAGTGGAGTTCACGACTGCACCAAGTAACTTAACGGAGCTCATGTGGCCAATGACTGTGGATCGTTCAGTCCTTCGTCAAAATATGGTTTCTGGTATTTTGGATACAGTTGCCTACAACGTAGCGCGTAAGAACAAAGACTTGGCTCTTTACGAGATTGGAAAAGTTTTCGAGCAAACGGGTAATCCAAAAGAAGACTTACCAAATGAAATCAACAGCTTTGCCTTTGCATTGACTGGTTTAGTCGCTGAAAAAGACTTCCAGACTCCAGCTGTTCCAGTTGACTTCTTCTATGCTAAGGGAATTTTGGAAGCTCTATTTGCTCGCTTGGGTCTTGAAGTGACCTATACAGCAACGCAAGAGATCAAGAGTCTTCACCCAGGACGCACAGCCTTGATCTCACTTGGTGATCAAGTAGTCGGTTTCCTCGGTCAAGTGCACCCTGTGACGGCTAAGGCTTACGATATTCCAGAAACTTATGTAGCTGAGATCAACCTTTCAGCTATTGAAGCAGCCCTTCAACCAGCAGCAGCCTTTGTGGAAATTACTAAGTTCCCAGCAGTCAGCCGTGATATCGCTCTTCTCCTCAAAGCAGAAGTGACTCACCAAGAAGTGGTCGATGCCATCCAAGCTGCGGGCGTGAAACGTTTGACAGACATCAAACTCTTTGACGTCTTCTCAGGTGAAAAACTAGGTGTTGGAATGAAATCTATGGCCTACAGCTTGACCTTCCAAAATCCAGAAGATAGCTTGACTGACGAAGAAGTCGCTCGCTATATGGAAAAAATTCAAGCTTCCCTCGAAGAAAAAGTCGACGCAGAAGTGCGCTAAATCTAAAAAACATGAAACAGTTGAGAATTTCTCAGCTGTTTTTTTCTTCCAGGATTTGCAAGTTATAGGCCTTAAAACCCTATAAAAATAAAGAAATTCCTTTAAGTACTCAAAATATACATGTCAACCATCTTTCTATTTTTGACAAATATTTTTATTTTTTTGTAAAATATACTTGTCAAAAAGAAAAAGAAGTGTTACAATGATTTCAGTTGAAAGAAGAGGAGGTTTTCTTATGGGAGCCGTGTGGATTATTTTTATCCTTTTTCTGCTTATATTTTATGCAAGCTCAGAAAAGAAGATAAAAAGGTTGAACAAACGCATCAGACGATTAGAAAAACAAGTGAAAGGAAATCAAGACATGTCTAGACTTTTAGAAGAATTGAAAGGCCAAACGGCCACTGTTTTAGTGAGTGGTGTTGGATTCGAGTATGAAATTTTGGATATCGACGAAGATTGGGTCAAATTGAGCCGTGAGAATAAGAAAAAAGAAAAGGAAACCCAATTAGTTCGCATCGAAGATATTCAAGGTATTCAACTATAAGGGGGCGAAAGCCATGATTTTAAAAAATCGACTGAAAGAGCTGAGGGCGCGTGATGGGCTCAATCAATCCGAGCTAGCCAAGCTAGCAGGAGTCTCGCGCCAGTCCATCAGTCTCTTGGAGCGGGGGGAATACACCCCCTCGGTTATCATTGCGATCACCATCGCCCAGATTTTCAAGGAACCGGTGGAGAATGTTTTTAGTCTAGTAGAGGGAGAAGAATAAAAATGAAAAAGCAACAACAAGAACGATCTGATCGTTACCATTTTTGGAGAAATGTGGGAATCATCACAGTTTCCGGCTTGATTGGAGGAGTTATCGGATTTTTGACAGGGATGTTTGGATCCAAAAAGCCTCTGGAAATCCAATCCTTCTTTAGTAAAGAGGTGCTCCTTTTGGGCTCAGTAGTTTTATTCTTGGTCGTGTTTATGATCACGATGGTCCTATTGATGCGGGTAAGTAAACTTCATTACAAGATTCTCCATATAGAAGACGAGGATGAAGCCTATCACTATGATATCCAGAAGGAAAAACTGTATGGGTTAGCGACCATCTTTAAAGGAATCATGATCTTGCCATACTTTTTTATTATCATCTTTTATATTCAATTGGTGAATTTGGATAAACCTGCGGCTTTTATCTTTGGACCTTTTACCATGCTCTACCTTTTTCTTGCCTTGATTGTCCTATTTTTCCTAGTGGGTATCTTCTATCGTAAGACCTTTAACTTGGTTTATGGGAAACCGATTCCCCGCAATGCCGATGCCAAGGAAATGCGTGAATTTATGATGAGTATGATGGATGAGGCAGAAAAACAGATAAACTACGAGGAAAATTTCGAAGTGGTGGTTAAGTTAAGCAATTATATCTTGCCGAGCTTTCTCCTTGCTCTCCTCCTCATTGGAGTTGCCTTCAAAACGGATATCCTCTTAGCTTTGTTCGTCGTATCCATTCTCTATATTTATATCCTTATTTCACAATACAAAATTACCAAACGTTATTATAAAGAGTAAAGGAGTCATCCATGTTAGAAATTAGAAATTTAGAAAAAAGCTTTGGCAATAAGCAGGTCCTCTTTGGAGTGGATCTGACAGCTCAACAAGGTCATATCCTTGGTTTGGTTGGGAAAAATGGGGCCGGAAAAACCACCATTTTCCACAGCATCCTGCGCTTTTTGGACTACAGCGGTGAGATCCGTCTAGATGGCAAAGCGATTACGCAAGAAACTTACAAAGAAATTGGCTATTTGCCGGAAGAGCGTAGTCTCATGCCAAAACTCACAATTTTTGAGCAGGTCCGCTATTTGGCTGCCTTAAAAGGAATGAGCACTGCCGAGGTCAAGGAAAAATTACCGATTTGGATGGAAAAACTCCAAGTGAAGGGGAAATTGACTGATAAAATCAAGAGCCTCTCAAAAGGGAACCAACAGAAGGTGCAACTGATCATCACCTTGATCCATGAGCCTAAATTGATCATTTTAGATGAACCATTTAGCGGATTGGATCCGGTCAATACAGAAGTGCTCAAGCAGGTCATCTTTGAAGAAAAAGAGCGTGGGGCAACCATTATCTTTTCTGACCACGTCATGACCAACGTCGAAGAGTTGTGTGATGATATCCTAATGATCCGTGATGGTTCGGTTGTCCTTTCAGGGCCTGTCCAAGAGGTCCGGAATAGCTATGGCAAGACTCGCCTCTTTGTCTCAAACGACTTTAGCAAAGAAGAGCTAGAAGCTCTGCCACACGTGACCAAGGTCAGCATGACCAAGCAAGGGACGTGGAAGCTGATCTTGGATGATGCGTCAGCTGGACCAGAATTATTTGATCGCTTGACCAAGGGCCACTACCTTGCGACCTTTGACCACCAAGCCCCAACTATTGATGAGATCTTTAAACTTGAATCAGGAGTAGAAGTATGAAACAGATGTTTGTCGTAATGAAAGAAACCTATATCAGACAAGTGAAATCATGGAGTTTTCTCTTCATGGTCTTCGGTCCCTTCCTCTTTTTAGGGTTGAGCATTGGAATCGGTTATCTGACAGGTTCATCTACAGAAGCCAAGAACCAGGTGGCCTTGGTGACAGAAGTGGTAGCTGTCAAAGAAAGCCTCAAAGGAACCGATGGCTTGACCTTAGACTACAAAGATGAAGCTGCAGCTAAAAAAGCTATCAAGGATGAGAAAGCAGCTGCTTACCTAACGGTCGATGAAAAAGATGGCCAGCTAGAAGCGACTTATGTGGGCGACCAAGCCATGAAAATGGGATTGAAATCCCTTGTCTCTGCAAAATTAAGCCAAGTCCAACAAGGAATCAATCTAGCGCGTGCCAATTTAAGCAAAGAGCAACTGACAGCCTTGTCTCAACAGGTTTCTCTGAAAGAAAAGATTGATGAGAAAAAAGAAGGCTTGAAAATGGTGCAAACCATGGTTGCAGGTGCTCTAGGAATGCTACTTTATATGATTTTGATGTTCTACTCTGGTATCACAGCCCAAGAAGTGGCCAGTGAAAAAGGAACCAAGATCATGGAAGTGGTCTTCTCTAGTATCAAAGCAACCGACTATTTTTTCGCACGCATGCTCGGACTTTTCGGAGTGATTTTTACCCACATTTTTGTCTATGTCGTTGGGCTTGTAGCCGTTTGGATCTTTAGAGCAGATATCCCTGTTGTCAAGGATTTTCTCTCTCCAAACTCTCCAATTACCCAGCACCTAGCAGAAGCGATCTCGCTCAATACGGTCTTCTTCATTATCCTTGGGGTCTTTATGTATGTGGTGCTCTCTGCCTTCTTAGGCTCCACAGTAGCACGACCTGAAGATTCAGGAAAAGCGATTTCGCCACTGATGATGTTAGTCCTCTTTAGCTTCTTTGGGGTAACCACCTTGGGAAGTGCTGGTGATGTCTTCTTATTGAAGATCGGTTCGTACATTCCATTCATTTCAACTTTCTTCATGCCTTTCCGTACCATCAATGGCTATGCGACTGGTCTTGAAGCTTGGGCTTCATTGGGAATTGCGGTTCTCTTTACCATTGTGGGAACAGTGCTCATCGCCCGTATCTATGCCAGCCTGATCCTTCAGACCGATGACCTCGGACCATGGAAGACCATCAAACGTGCTCTTAGCTATCGCTAATCAAACAAGCCTCAGTTATTGCTGGGGCTTTTCGATTGCAAATTGACTTTTGAAATCCTTTTCACTACAATAGAACTACAGAAAAGGAGGCGGACATGAACTATATTGAGTTTGCTGAAAATGAGCGTCTGTCCACGATTGTCCTTGGGATGATGCGGATCAGTCAGATGAGTGAAGATGAGGTGGAGGCCTTGGTAGAGGCAGCCTTGTCGATTGGCATTAACACCTTTGACCTAGCGGATATCTATGGTGATGGCCAGTGTGAGGTCCTGTTGGGTAAGGTTCTCAAGCGCCGTCCGGATCTTCGGAACCAGATGTGGATCCAGTCCAAGTGTGGCATTCGCAAAGACGGTTTTACCTATTTTGATTTTTCCAAGGACTATATTTTGGACTCCGTCGATGGCATCCTCGATCGTCTGCAGATCGAGCGCTTAGATAGTCTCCTCCTTCACCGACCGGATGCCCTCATGGAGCCTGAAGAGGTGGCGGAAGCTTTTGATCAGTTGGAGCAAGCGGGCAAGGTCCGTCATTTTGGGGTGTCCAATCAAAATCCTATGATGATGGAATTGCTTAAAACGGCTGTCAAACAACCTCTCAAGGTCAACCAGTTGCAGTTGAGTGCCGCCTTTACACCGAGCTTTGAAGCTGGTTTTCATGTCAACATGGAGGGGCCAAAAGCAGCAGTTCGTGATGGTAGTGTCTTTGAGTATTGTCGCTTAACTGATACGGTGATTCAAGCTTGGTCTGTCCTCCAGCATGGCTATTTCAAGGGGAATTTTGTCGGCAAGGAAGAGTTTGCGGCCCTCAATCACGTGCTCAATGACTTGGCGAAAAAATACCAAGTCACACCGACAGCCATTGCCCTCGCTTGGGTCCTTCGCTATCCAGGTAAGATGCAGGCCGTCATTGGAACGACCAAGCCACAGCATGTCCTTGAAGCAGGGAAAGCAGCAACAGTCACCCTAACGCGCAAGGAATGGTACCAAATCTACTTGGCGGCGGGAAATGATTTGCCTTAGAATCTTGTTAGTAAACCAGATTCCACTCTTATAGGTGGTCTGGTTTTTTGTTTGGTAGTTTTCAGATTTTTCTTGACAAGTCTTTCTATTTTATGGTATTCTTTATGCAACAAGTGTTGCGCAACGTACGTTGCGTGAAAGGAGTCTTATGCCACCAAAGGTTAAATTTAGTAAAGAAGCTATCATTGGGACAGCTTTACAATTGGTGAGAGAAGAGGGGATGGCTGGTTTGACAGCTAGAGCATTAGCGGAGAAACTGGGAGCCACACCGAGAGTCATTTTTGGGCAATTTGCTAATATGTCTGAGTTACAAGCAGAGGTTATTGGTGCTGCGGAGATGGTCGTGGTGGGGTATATTCGCAAGGCCTTAGAAGATGAAAAGCCTTTTCGATCTGTCGGGGTTGCTTATATCCTTTTCGCCTCAAAAGAGCCACAACTCTTTCAATTGCTTTTCCAAAATCCTAGCAAAAATCCGATTCGTCGCTTTCAAGATTTTCTTCCCATGAAGGATCATAGTTACCAATTGGTTCTGGATTCGATTGTTGCAGACTATCCTTTGACTGTAGAGGAAGCTAGTCGCTTGTACCAGCATCTATTTATCTACTCACACGGGATGGCCTCTATGGTTGCTTCTGGTATTTATCAGTTCGGCATGGAAGAAGTGATTGGATTATTGACAGAGGTTTGTCAATCTCTCATCAAAGAAATGGTAGGAAAGAAATGATTCAACTAGAAAATGTACACAAAAGTTACGGCCAAACCAAGGTTTTAAAGGGGATTGATTTGCAGATACAAGACCAGGATGATGTGGTTATCCTCGGTCCTTCTGGATCGGGCAAGTCAACTCTCTTAAATGTGTTATCAGGCTTAGAAAAGGTAGACGAAGGGCATATCCTTATTCAAGGACAAGATTTATCACAACTCACGGATGCTCAATTGACAGCCTTTAGACGTGAGAAGATTGCCTTTATCTTCCAGCAGTATTATTTATTGCCGAATCTGACGGTCAGACAGAATGTAAAGATGGGTGCTGACCTGGCAAACAATCATGATTTTTTGCAGATCATCGAGGATTTGGGGCTTGGCGATAAGCTGGACAAGTATCCGAGTGAATTGTCTGGTGGGGAACAGCAGAGAGTCTCCATTGCTCGTGCCTTGGCCAAAAAGCCAGAGATTCTTTTCTTAGATGAGCCGACGGGAGCCCTGGATGAAGAAACAGGGCGCAAGATTCTCGACTATATTTGGAAACTGAAGGAAAAGCTAGGCTTTACCTTGATTATGGTGACGCACAACCAAAATATTGCGGATATGGCCAGAACCATCATTCGTGTCAATAGTGGCAAAATTACCGAAGTTGTGACCAATGATCAACCTCAGACTGCTTATGAGATTGGATGGTAAGCCATGTTTTCAGTAAAAGATATTCGAAAATTAGTTGTCGTTAGTATCATTGGAGCCTGTGCGGTCTTTGTGGCCAATCTCTTCTTGAATTTTTACCTGGATATCGAGCAGTTGGAGATTTCGAAAACCAATCCCATGATTCAGACCTACTATAATGCCCAAGTTTCGCTTTCCTGGATGGTGGCCATGGTCAGTGGAGTTGTCTTGTCTTTGACGTCGGTCCTTCTCATGTGTTTTTATATCAAACAATTTGTCGATGACCACAAGGAACAATTAGGAATTTTAAAGGCTTTGGGCTATAGCAATGGCCAGTTGGCGAAACGATTTTGGGCCTTTGGACTCAGTTTTGGGGCTGGAGCGTTTCTTGGTTATTTTGCTTCCTTTCTCATGATGGGACATTTTTATGACTTCCGCAATGAAAAGGGGATTCTGCCAGAAATCACCATTCATTTTCACTGGCAGCTCTTGCTTGCTTTGGTGATTCTTCCAACAGCATTTTTTATGCTTCTCGCGATTGGTTATGCTAGAAGACAACTACAAACGCCAGCGCTTCGCTTATTGAAAAAATCTCCAACACCAATCAAGGGCCAAAGGAGAAAGAGGGCTCCTAAGAAAGACAAATCTTTCCTAAAAGAACTATCCTCGTCACTGATTTGGGGGAGAAAATCGATCTTGTTTTTTGTGGTCTTTGGCTCTATGTGTTTTGCGGCCATGGTTCAATTGTCCTTTGGCCTCAGGGATTACACAGATGATATCATCCAAACCATGATGATTATGATTGGTTTAATCCTTTCTTTCTCGATTCTCTTTTTGTCATTGGGGATTGTGGTCTCTGAAAGTCGCGAAACTTTGGCTCTTATGAAGGCTTTTGGCTACACCGATCGTGAATGCCAAAGTCATATTCTCGCTCCCTATCGTTTCTGGGCTTATCTAGGATTTGTTCTTGGGACGGTTTACCAATACGGTATCATGGAAATTTTGATCGGTGTGATCAAAGATACGGTTCCTGAAAAGATTGAGCATCACTTTGATTGGAATGTGTGCTTCTGGACTTTGATCGGTTTTGCGGTGGTTTATGAAAGCCTCTTTTATCTATCCAACAGAAAACTCCAAAAGCAAACCATCAAAGAAGTGCTTTTAGCTGAATAAATAGAAGAGAGAGTGGGACAGAAATCGGTAATTCGTTA